>NZ_JAHWIW010000100.1:0-503 GCF_025377065.1 Pseudomonas sp. HD6422
GCGCAGATGCGGGCGCATCTGCCGGTCGAGCCGCGAACGCTGCATTAAGTGACGTGTTGTCTCGGCGGGCCTCTTCGCGGGACAAGCCCGCTCCCACAGAATCACCACAATCCCCAAAGAAGCGGAGGGTCAACATAATCCTCTACAACAACGGGGTACTTGTGGGAGCGGGCTTGTCCCGCGAAAGGGCCAGCCCAGACAACCAAATTTTCGAAGGGAGATCGACAATGACCACACCCGCCGTCACACCCGGCGAAACCTGTTTCTACCAAGGTGAAGGCCAAAGCCAACCACTGTTTCGCATCGAACCCGGCATCGACTGCCAGTTCGCCCGCGAACAAGCTTCCGAACTGATGGGTTACGCACGGGACATGACCCTGGATGGCCTGATGGAGCGAAACCACACGCTGATCTGGGCCTCGTATTACCTCACAGCCCTGGCCAAGGCACTGCTCGACGATGCTGAGATCGGGCTGATGAAGGCCAAGGCCGTTTGACGAAAA
>NZ_JAHWIW010000010.1:0-159871 GCF_025377065.1 Pseudomonas sp. HD6422
CGCTGACGACTCATGGCACCTCCTATTTGGGCCTCATTATGAGGCTTGGAGGTGTCTACGAAACTAGGGGCGATTCAACCTGCTGTCCAGGGTCATTGCTGCGGAAAGGTGGCATACGATCACCCGAACAGTCTGGGGCTCCGGGATCACCTCACCAGCCTTAGGCCTTGAGTGAGGCGAGCTGCACGTATTTGGGTTTGGCGAGGCTGCTCCCCGGCCTCGACAGATCGGCGTGTGGCAATGATGGCCGATGCAAGTGCATGTGGGTCGGAGATAGCTTTGGCGGCTTTGAGTTCTACTCGTACACGATCCATGAGGCCCCATACAATTGCCTGGATCTCAGGAGCGTTGTCTTCCAGCCAATCATCCTCTACCAGCGAAGATTCGACATCGAAGCCAAGCGCCTTTCCTAGAGCTTTCATCCAGCGGCCGTACCTACGTACTAAGAGATGAATGCCCAGAAATTCATTCATGCCATCAGCCCAATACCACCCGCCTGCACGTTCGGGAAAGATGGCAAGGTCACTGGTGAGTTCCGCGGTCAGGTCCTGAACCTTGAACTTGAGCCGCGCGGGAAGGGGTATCGCATCGTAGATGGCCTGGGCCAAGTGGCCCACATCCACGAAGTAGTAGGAAACCAGTGTCTGCGACCAGGTTGATCGAGTGGCCTGAATATCCAATGCTTCCATGTGAGATCTCCTACCCGTGAACGCTATGCCGGCAGCACGGCAGTATTGTGGTTATCCCGCGGAACCCCATGGGCCAGGCGAAACAGGGGATGATCGCAGAGGTCAACGCCGGTAGCGTAGACGTGGGCCTCTAAGGCTTGCAGGTCACGCTTCGCCATTTGGGCTGTTGCCCGAGCTACGCTTTCACTTCCGCCGAGGGTTTTCGCTAGCAGTTTGGATGTTGCGGCCGACGTGGCCGCCGCAAGCAATAGGGTGGTGGTACGGTGCATCTTTGAAACTCCTGAAAATCTTGAGATGTATCTTCCCTTAGGTGGTCGCGTGCCAACAGCGACAAGGATGGGTGCACGATTTGCTGACGTGGGTCATGGTCGAGCTCTCCATTTGACTTATGTCCAGTGAGCCAACTCCTTCACGAATAGCCGCTTGGCAAAGAGGTGTGCAATGTTGTGAGAGGCCCAAACAATAGCTACTGCACCCAGGACAATGGAGGCCTGGGTGGAATTTGAAAAGCCCTGGACCAGGTCCATTAGACCGAAGAGCATTTTTGCCAAGATGAAGTAAGCGGCGCTTATTGAGATGCCAACCCCCATCCCGATCACACCAATAAAGGGCCTTGCAAATGCCGCGATTAGGGTCCTTCTCCATGTGTTTCCTGCCATTACCGCGACAAGGATCCAGCAATGAGACAGATAGCCTGAAATGGAGCTTGGGACCATGGTGCCCAGGGTCAGCGCTAGCCCCAAGAAGATAACGGCGTAGGTGAGGATGCCGGAGATAAGGCTGCTCGCCGGCGTGTGCATATGGTCAGTTGTCATAATTTGTCCTGTGCGGGGCTTAACGGCCCTACGGGCCGCTTGAGGGTGTGGATCACCTGCAGGGTGAAGAAAAATTGTGCGTAGAGTGGAAAGGCCGCAAAAGTTTCCGCATGCAGAAACTTTTGGCGACTTCGAAGGCGTCCCGGGAAATAGCTCAGTCCCGTAGATACAGGCGTAGCGAGCTATTGCGCTTGACTGGTAGGGTTTCTAGCGGCACTAGCGCCTGGACACTAGAGATCGTTAGATCCCCCGCCTTGGATTTGAGGCAAGTGCGCTGCTCAGCCTTGATCAGCCAGCGTGCTTCTGGCGTACCCGACGCCACTTCCACTACATGACCCATGTAGGAACATTTGGCAGCTGAGCCATCGACCTTCAGCACCACTGGGGTGGCCATGCCGGCCGAGATAGGTTGGAGGTTGACCACCGCGATGGGCTGCGCGACGGCGTATCCCTCTGGTAACCAAACCAGAGCGACCAGCGCTACGGGAAACCAGAATTTTGTCATTAGGACGCCACAGGGTCGGTTGAGTTGAGCGCAAATATCATGCCCCGTTGTGCTAGCTAGGACTAGTCAAAATGGGGTCTCGAAATTCAACACTCTACACTAGCTGTGTCGCGGTCCTTAGCCACGAGCACTCTCCGATGAAATGGGGCTAAAGTCCTCATTCTCAATGCGCACGATCCTGGTTGGTGGAACGAGATCCTCGCATGCCTCCTCATACTGGCAGGTCGAATACATCTGCAGGCCTGTACAGTCTACTTCCAGGATCGCAATGTCTTCGTCTCCCAGGCTTTCGCCAAGCCAGTTCAATAAAGCCGTTTCAACAGCCTCTCGCGTGGGGAAAAAGTAAACGCGCGCCACCGACTCGCTCAATTCAATCGACCGGGGCCCGATCGCAGGCCGCAGACCTTCCTTGAGGATCGAATCCAGGCAAGAGAGGGTGGTTACATGGAAACTCATTGGCAGCTCCTAACGAGCAGGGCGCAGGCCCTGCTGAGATAGTAGGTAGCACCGTTTTTAAACGGCTTGGTACCAGTTATAAGGGCCGTTCTGTCGCATGGTCGAACGGATCGACTCAAGCAACTGGTGCGTATCCCAGGCATCGTTAAGTGAGGGCTCAGCAGGGTACTCGGTGGTGTAACTCACTGTTCCCCACTTGTTCTCCTCCGGGGAGTAACCTACAAGCCGGCTGATGGTCACACTGGGGAAGGTGTTCTCCACAGGTACACGCTTAGCTCCACGCTTCTTGCTCTCTACGGTCAGGCGGACCACTAGGCGCAACTGAGCCTCGGCATCTTCCACGAATACGGTCGTTTGTTCACGGTAGGTGATTGACCGTTTGTGGATTTGAGGTTGGGAGTCGTAGCTTTGGCTCACAATCTTGGAGAGATCGTCGACACCAAGGGATGCCAGGAGAGCGGAGGCGAAGAGCGGGGCTTGCTGACTTGCGTTTTTCATAGCGGGACATCTCTAAGTGGATGGCCCTAATTTTGGAGAAATGTAGCTGTGCCAGAAGCCCTAGCATGCAATCTCTGGCCCATTCGACCCACCGAGGGGCACCCGAAACCTATGGCGTGATCTGCAGGCGATAGGTCGCTGACGGGGTTTGAAAAATCACGTTGGTTACTGTCACCGGCCCCCTGACAGTCATTCGGACCCGGTTATAGGGAGGGACTACCTTGCCATCCCAGCCACGGGCGTCACCAACGCTCAGATAGCTGATGGCTTTCCCATCCTGGGTACAGAGGTCTCTGGTGTCGAGCTCATGTGCGCGAAGTGTGTTTGGCTGAACAGGGTTCAACATGATGCAGCCGCGGTCGAAGCTTTGTGCCAGAGAGGAGCTGCAGATCAATAGCAGTAAAAGGGTGGCGGCATTGACATGATCGGTCATGGGAGCCTCCTCGAACTTTGCGTTCGCGTCTCACCCTATGCTGGCACGTGATAAATCCGAGCGCTACTCATGCTTGGGGGCCACCTACGCGGTTACATCGCCCCCAATTAGGCATCGAATTCAGGCTGCCAGAGGCATCGCGCCCCTAAGCTTGGCCAGCGCCTGCTTTTCAATCTGGCGGATACGCTCAGCTGACACTTGGTACTGGGCTGCCAGGTCATGGAGAGTGGCTTTGCTATTGCCGAGGAAGCGCTGGGCCAGAATGTCACGGCTTCGCTCATCCAGGCTGTCCAACGCCGCATGTAGATCACCTGACATGCCATCTGCATCAGACGCGGCCTCATACTGACGTGCCGGGTCGTATCTGTGGTCGCCGAGCTGATGCGCGGGGGACAGGAACGCTACTTTGTCATCTGCATCAGCTGCAGGATCAAACGAAGTGTCGTTTCCCGCCATACGGCATTCCATCTCCCGGACGTCACGGACGCTCACATTTAGAGTCTCTGCAATATGCTGCGTTTCGTCTGGTGTGAGCCAGGCGCGTGACTTCTTCTGCTTGCGCAGGTTGAAGAAGAGCTTCCTCTGGGGCTTCGTGGTAGCCAGGCGGACCATGCGCCCGTTTCGTAGGATGAATTCGTGGATCTCGGCTTTGATCCAGTGAACTGCGAAAGAAATCAGCCTCACCTGAGCAGCGACATTGAAGCGTTTGACGGCTTTCATCAAGCCCACATTGCCCTCCTGGATCAGGTCACAGAGAGGCAACCCATAACCCGAGTATCCCTTGGCGACATACACAACAAACCGAAGCTGCGATACAACCAGCTGCCGAGCGGCGTCGAGATCGTTGTGCTCGGCCAACCGGATAGCAAGCGCATGCTCTTCATCGGCGCTCATCATGGGGATTGTATTGAGCACTGCGAGGTAAGCGTCTACGTTCGACCCTGGAACCATAGGGATCTGGGCAGCCGCCGCGCGAGACAGGGTGATGGCGTTCATGTAGCTGTTCCTTAGAGAAAGGGTTGGCCCGCCTTCCAGGTGGGCTGCGGTGAGTTGATGAGGGAATTTTGTGGGTGATCGACGTGTGCCAAAAGCGGCTCGGCCATACATTCAGCCTTTACCCTACTCCAGAATCGACCTGGGCAACTCGACTGCAGGTAAGCTGGGATGGGCCTGGAGTAACGATAATGGGAGTTCGAGCGCCCACCGAGGATACGGACCATTAACCAACCACGGCCAGTTTATGGCCGGGTTGGTTACAGTGCTACCCAAACCGGGGTATCCAAACAGTGAGGAGCTCGCAACTCAGGCAAGCGTTTTTGAAGGAACAATACGCTGCGACAGGTAACGACCGATCAATGCGGCTGCAATCACATAGGCTGCTAGCGAGATGCCATAGCCGACCAAAGGTTGAAGGTCGGCAAACGAGGCAACCGTGCTATGGACGAGCCAGCTGACGATGCGCGCCAGGATGTCGAAGACGATTGCAGTAGTCACCGCCCGGAGTCCAACCCACTTCAGCGTCCATTGACCTTCCTCATGAGCTTCTGGGTACCAGCGCTTTCTGGCCAAGAACATTGCTGGCGAAATGATCAGAACTGCTACGGCCAGCGCCAGTGATGGCGACGGCGCCTCGTGTATAACGTTGAGTTTCAGCAAAGCGACGACCACCCAATTCGAAACCAAAAGGCCTAGGGCGAAGTGTGCCCAGTGGTAATTGATACGGTTGCAGAACAGATATTTCATGGTATTTCTCTCTTAAGGGTTACTGTGTGGAGTTGTTAGGTTGAGGGGGGCTCGCCTGTGCCAGACCCCCCCACTCTTGATGTAAATCCAGGCACCGTCCGTGCCGGCGAGATCCCCGGTAGTTATGCAGCTACCGCCGGCGCGTTTTTCAGCCACTTCCCGTTCTCATAGGCGAAGCCAGCGGCGGAAAGCATCCGCCGTCCGGTTCTGCCTGCTAGCAGGTATCCATCGTCTTCAATTCCGTGTGGATCGACAGTAAGCCCAGCTTTGAAGAACACATGCCGCGTGTCATCCGAAGTCGGTTCCCCATTGGCCATTCCTACGAACTGCCCGAAGTCCACGCCATGCTTCTCCATAACCTGATTGGCTTGATGGGTATCGAGGTCGTCAACGATGCGCTGCTCGAGTTCCTTTTTGGCCATGTAACCCATTCCCTGGATTCCCAGCTTGGCCTCAGTGATGGAGCAAGTGCTGTGCATGTACCGTTGGCCGGTACCATGATCAGTTGCGGTCACGAAGAAATTCTCGCCTTGGCGATTAGTGACTAAGCAGGCAAATAGGGCGCCTTCGAGATCAAAAAAGCGGATACCAGTGGGCAAGCGTTGGTAGAAACCAGTGACAGTGGCGTCTCCATGAGCATTTGTCTTGGAAACCACTCTGGCCGCGGGAATCCACTTCTTGCCAGGGGTAATGATCACGTGGGTCATGGTTGAGCTCCTCAGTAGTTGATGAGCTCATTAGAAGGGTAGGTGCCACGTGCCAGAAGCAGCCCTGGGAAGTTTTTTTAGGGCAGTGGGCGAGGTCGTTTGGACAGCCAGATCAATGGGTTTTGGCCAAGGGGCGCTGGTCCTTCTTTTGACCTCTCATCACGGCTTTCAGCTCCTTGAGCTCAGCCTTTGCATCCCCGTAATAGTCGGCGATGACATAGCGACTTCCACTGCTTGTCGTTATGACATCCAGCCCGACCACGGTGACCTCACTGGTGTGAATGGGCGTTTCGTCTTCGAATCCTGCCCGGCCAAAGGTGTACCCGCCAGCCTTACGCCTACCGACACCATCAGCGTCTAATAGGCGGAATCCCGAAAGTACCCCATCCGCTTTCTCAACTCTTGCACGTTCAAGAGCCTCGATGATGTGAGGGGCGTGTTTGGGAAAAGGTGAATGAGTCATCCGCATGGATATTGATCTCCTCTGGAAAGGGGCCGCAGAGGGCCCCGGGTCGCATGAACCTAGGCGGCGGCCTTAAGTTTTTCGTAGCGCCAGTTTTCGTGCTCGCCCACTGAAGCCTCCTGAGCCAGGCGCTCATAGGTGAAGGTCGTCATGCCCTCAGCAAGTGTTTCTCTTACAAGAGCACTGATCTGGTCAGGGGTATACGCTCCCTTCATCCCTGCAACTGTTTCGTGGCCGCTGTAGAGACTTCGGCCTTTGATGCTGTTCAAGGCCGCGCCCAGGAACCCAAAAGCTGTAGAGCATCCAGATAGGTGGTCGACGATCGCCTCGTCTGATTGGATGCACACCGAACGGTCAAGAGCGATCAGGTTACACAGGGCCTGCATTTCAGCTCGCTGGCCTCGAGCTGGTGTGCTTGCGCCGTGTTGACGGATCGCACTAGCAACAATTGCTTGGTAGGTGCGTGCGCAAACGCCATCCAGTACAAAAGTCGCAGCTACGGCATAGGCGCTGGCCAGGAGAGGGTCCCAGTAGGTTGTTTGATAGTCGGCCAGGAGGATGATCTTGGCGATTTGGTTTTTGTGACCCTGCAGGCAGACCCTTGCACGCGGCCGGAGATTGCGGATGACTCCTAGCGCTTGATAGCTGTGGAATGCCTGGTTGAGATTCAGGACGGGTTGGGCGTGTTCCATGGGAGAGCTCCACTGAGTTGTGTAGAGCCATCGTCCTGCGACTAGGAGTGTGCCAGAAGCGGAAAGCGTGATGCCGTGCAGGCGCTGCCTGCAAAGGTACTAGCCCGACCAGTCTCAGAGTCAGGCTCTGGCTAGCAGGCATGAAAAAGCCCGGGCAAGCATACGAATGAGGTAGCTTGGTACCCGGGCTTTCTGCGAAGGATCAAGCAGCCTTGGATTCGCTCACTTGCTCAGAGTCCTTCGAAACGGGCTTTGCCGAAATGAGGTCCACTAGTGCCTTCTGCTGGGAAGTAGCTAGCTTTCGGAAGGCACTCAGCATGAGCTTCTCACTAGTCGACAGACTGTCGCTGTACACCTGGACTTTGGAGTCGTCAGTCTCATTGGCCAGGCTTTCCTCAAGGCGGGCGATGATCTCGGAGTTCATGCTGCGGTGGCGCGCCTTGGCAACCTCCCCAATCTTCTCGCGCATCCCCTCAGGCAGCCGCACGACAAATTTATCTGCGGTACGGCTGCTGTAAACTTGGTGATTCGATGGTCGCATGTGTATTCCTCTTTGTCTTGCCGGCGGGGCCGGATCATTCCGCTCAGATTTGTTCATGATTGAGCGTGCCACCAGCCCCGAAATCCCTAATCTCGGTGGCGAGTTGATTGATTCTATGGGTATGGCTGCCGAAGGCTAGTCAAAACGCCCACTCCAAATTCAAGTGCTGTGCTCACAGGTGGCCCTATCGCGGGCCGAGTGGGCTAGTGAACCGTGCGCTCATTGAGCACCTGTGCAGAAAGACGGTTGTTCTTCAGCACCTGGGCTACAGCTTCAGCGCCGCGGGTTTCGATTAGCACGGTAAGCGCTGCCTTTGCCTGCGACACAAGGTGCGAGCTCTGGATCTGGGGAAGGCCCGCGATTGGGATTTCAGTGATGCCCATTCCTGTCTCCAAATCGGAGACCTTGACGTGGGTATTACAGGAAAGGTGGCGATGAATGGCAAAGCTGAAAGTTTCGCCGGCGATGCTGCTCTCAAAAGTGCTGAACAACTCGACCGAGCGGATGCCGTTACGAGTGGCCAGGGTGATTTGATTGTTCATGAGGAGCTCCAGTCATAAGTTGATGGAGCCATCTTCGAGGCCAAATAGGTGTGGCAGAACCAGGCCCACGAGAATTTTTCACGTAAAGCTCGCCGTCAGCCGGCCGGTGTCGAGGTGACCGTTCCAAACCTGACCTTGGGACTTCTAGCGCGCGGGATGGAGATCCTGCGATCCAGGGCCAGCTGGTTCCAGGCCTCACCGAAATTCCGGCTCAACCATCTCTTGACGAAAACCTGCCGGTCTTCCACTTCGAGACAGGCTTCCCCGCCGGCTTCAACACTGTAGGTCCGGATGCAAAGACGATTGTCGTTAGAGATGGTTGCTACCCGTAACCGCATTCTGGGTTGAAACTTTGAGACCTTGAATGCGAAGGCTTGGTCCTCAGGACACTCTCTGCCGAGCAAGGACTGAATCTGCAATGCAGACGCCTTAGTGGCCTTCGTTCTGTGCATGGCCGACCGTACGGTGGGGAGGGTGCGAGCGAGGAGGAGGGCGCTGATCGAGGAGACGATCCATACAGCCGGCAGCTGTAAGCCAGGTAGGAGATTTCCGAGGGCTGCGATTGCTGTGATGAGCATGAGGAAAAGGTGGATTCGCGCTTTGCGCCTTTCTCTCCTGGATTCGTACTTCAAGTCCAGGGATGAAGCTATGTCGACCCCTCTTGATAGGTCGATGCTGTCGAGAATGCCTTTTCTACTCATTGTATTGCCGAGGGCATGTGCTCCCGGCCGATCCTAGTGGCCCACGTTGAGTACAGGTATAGCGAAAATAGACTGCAGTTGCTACCCGTAAATTGGATCTCGAGGCCGGGCACTCAGCCGACGGCCTCTAAAGCCCAGCGTTCACAATTGGCTGGATGGTTCGGCTACGGGTCACGGGGCCGAGATGTCCGGCCCGCGGGTGTCTGGCTGCAGCGCATTCGAAAGCAGAAGAGGCAACCACGCTCAGTGTGCTACTTGCAGCGAAGCAAGTGCCTGGCGATCGGGCGACCAACCGGCCAGCTGGCAGGCCTGATCGAAGCTCGCCATATCGCCAGACAAACGGAACTCAGCGGTGATGTTTCGGATCTGGCTCGCGCGCAGCTCCATGCTTGTGACAGTCTGGAGGATGGCATTGCCGGCTACCGTGGACATAGCGGACTCACGCAAAGTGCCGGCCGATTCGACCATCTGAACGGCCAGTTCATCCATGCAGGCAGCATAGGCGGCCACGTTATGGGTGGTGGAGGTTGCGTTGATGGCTGGTGTCTTATTCATGATCCATTCCTTTCTATTTTTAGGGTTTAGTGAGTTGCAGGACGAGTGCTGCCCTGGGGCTTTGACGTGCTGAAATTCCTGAAGCGCCGGAGCTCATCCGCGCAACGAATGAATTCGGCAGCCTGGTCGTCGGCCAGTGCGAAAATGCCTGTGCCACGGAGTGTTTTCAGCCCCGATGCGGCCGCCATAGCTTCCGCGTAACTCAGGGTACTGATCACCGGTTTAGCGAAGCCCGATGCGTCAGTCAGGTTGACCTCTACCAGCAAACTCCCAGCCTGAGCTTTGAAACTGACGATCGCCTTATAGTCCGGGTTGAATGCTGGCTGGCGCTCTCGAGCCGCTTTCAGTCCTATTGCTAGGCCTTCAAAGAAACCCTCAAGCCAGTACTGGCATACCGTTACACGGGTGAATTCCTCCCCGAAGTGGCTGTGAGCATGCTCCGCAGACGCCACGGCGAGCCCAGCTCGATGGAGCGCGGTTGTGAAAACCGTTCTTGTACCCTTGAACATCCTCAATACCTCTCAGTTGATGACACGAGGCGTTTCGACAGTATTAATGCTGGGGCCGCTTTGTGTGTGCCACAAGCCGTGACCCAGAACTACTCGCCTTGCTCTGCAGTTGGCTGCTTAGCCGCCTGGCGCTTTGCTTTTGCAATTGCCGCGGCGCGTTTGCTTTGTGCTGCTTTGATGGCAGCTTTCGAGGTCTCTGCCTGGATTCGAAATACCTCGCTGTTTTCGTAGTCGGGGTCTGTGGGTTTCCCGCCGTAACTCCAGCTGCCATTTGGGAAACGTACAACGGTCCAGGTTTGGGTCATGATGAGTCAGTCCATTTAGGATGTGAGAGGGCCTGCTCAGCAGGCATGGGCTAAAGGACGATCCTCGTAGGACCAGTCCGCAACGTTTCGGTAGGTTTCGGATATGGCGAACCGGCCCGGGGGCAGGATTACTGGAATGATGCAGCCTTTGCCAATCCGAACAGCCCTCAGTTTCGAGGTGAGCCGCTTGAGCATTTTGCGTATGCCTGGTGTGCCCAGTCGGCGTCGAGAGTCAGCCCAGTTGAGGTCAGTCAGCTCGCGGTGGCGGCACATTTCTCTTACGGCATAACGGGCCTGGTTTAACACATCTCGGGCCTCTGGCACTTCCTCTGCCAACTCATGGACGGCCAACCTGCAAGCGGTGTCGAGGCACAACCAGCCTGCCTCGCGGAAAAGAACTTCTGCAGTACAGGTGGTATGTGTCGGCGACATTTCCTGATGAATCCAGGTGTCGTTCATGTAATTGTGCCGTGCTTCAGCGTAAAGCGCCGATGGGTATTCGCTGTCCACCCGCCCATACACATAGGCCGGTCCAGTGTATTGAACGACGGAGTAGTAATCCTGGACCCGCTGCAGTACCAAGGCGGTGGCGCGTCGAATGTTGGCGGCAGTGATGTCGTCAGCCATCCCCAGCTGAGCTCGCAAGCGAATGCGGTTCATGGCCGGCAGGGTGCCGTCCTGAGTAGCGCCTGCGATCGTCTGAGCTGTTGCTGGTTTATCCGCCATGACCCGTCTCCTAGTTGATGGGCCCATTCTCAGGCTGGTCATTCCGTGGCAGAACCACCCGATACCGCTTTGTGCTCAGAATTCTTCGGACTGGTTTAGCAGGGAATGTGGTGAGCTGCGGGTACGGATGGCAAATCAAAGCCCTCCGAGGAGGGCCTCATTCCTACAGGGTCAATCACCCAGGTGTAGAGCTGCTCGCTTTTTGAGGTCTTCGAAGTCCACTTGGTCGAGTTCACCAACCGTGAAGTTCAAGGCTTCCTTCAGCAGCCCCCGGAGGACTTCAATATCTGGCTCAGCAGCGTTGTGTTGAGATGCCGGTGTTGCTTCGAGCGGTTGGCTCTCGTAGAGGAACTCAGCGCCTTCAACAGAAATGTGATGGAGCGAGAGGTGCTCCTCCTCGACGTCACCCTTCACCTCGTCCAACTCGATGGTGAGCCCGCTAACGGTATAAGAGGCGCGGAGGTCAGAAAATGCCTGCTCGCCAAGTACGTGATTCAACAAAGTCTCGAGGGTGGGGAATTCTTTTTTGAAGCCCTCCCATGAAGTAGACACACGGCAAAACGTGTCGTTGTAGTCATCCATTGCCACATAACCGCAATGGGTTTCGGAGCTGCCCAGGGTCTTGAATTCAGTGAGGGTGATGGTGAGTGCGTTAGCCATTGCCTGCGGGTCCTTTGATGGTTGATGTGTCCAGTGTCGGGGTAAGGCAGGGGTGCCAGAAGCACCCCGGGGATCACAATCAGCCAATCAATGCAGGGGTAGCGTAGAAAGGCGCAGATTTCAGCCCGCGCGGTTGCCGACACGGTCAAGCAAGGACGGCAGAGGAGGAATCTACTCAGCACCTTCCGAATTGTCCGTTGTAGGAGGTTTCTGGTCGCTCTCGGCCTGCTTGCACCCACTCACGTCACGGCATTCTTTCATGGCAGACGCCATGAGTTGCTGGCCAATCATGCGGGCAGCTTTTTGATCCATTTGGGTGATGGACTCCTCGTACTTGGACAAGGCCAAGTCTTGCTGCATTGCCGTGGCATGGGTTGAGCGTTCATCCGACATTCCCATGTTGGAAGTGAAATTCCAGCCAATGTTGGCCGCGGCGGCCCCCAAGAATCCTACGACCAGCGCAGCTCCGCAGAACTCGCCAAGCGATAGCAATCGGTCTTTCCACTTCCGTGGTATTTCGACGTATGGATTTGGAGCGTTCCTCTTGCCCTGAGCCGCCTGTATTGCCTCGATCAGCTTTTCAGCTTCAAGCCGGCTGCTGAAATGGACTACGGTCGATTCGAAGTTTTCGCATCCGGTCACCACGTAGGAGAGGGGGCCATCAAACCCGGGCCGAGTCTCGATCTCATCACGGGCGCGCAGCACCATCCCCGTCCCCCCAATACCAGTAGTTATTTCAAAGAAATAGCCGGGTGCAGAGAGTGCAAGAGGCCCCCGTTTATTAGGTACAACGGTAATCTCTGACGCCGCGTTGAAGACGGTTGGTGTGGATTTCATGGCAGGGCTCGATGAAGAATGAGGCCTCATTGTCTGCGATGCAGAATCAGCAGCAACCCAAAACACGTGATCGGAATTCAAAGCCGGCCCCGTGCTCATCCTTGCGTGAATAGTCGCTACACACCCTGTATGGGGGCCTCATAGTCGATGCGATTGGGGTTCTGGTTCCAGCCCCGCGGCTTCCTGTCTACACGGTACTTCATGCTTAGCATTGCTGAATGGCTTACTGACTGGGCGGCGCTGCTGAGCTTGGCAAGATGCGCCTGGGCGTCGGCATAGGTCATGAGCTTGCACTCTTCGATCAGGATTGAGGCGCTGCCAGCGGCCGGAAAAACCAAATTGCCTTTGAAAGAGGCCTTGCGGAGGATGAATCGAAAGTCGTGCAGTGCGGCCATTTTTGCTGCTCCATTGGGTTCAATGGATTTCATCATCAGCCGAGCTTGGATGTGCCAGAAGCTGTAGTGGGAGATCTAGCATTGAGGTGGCCTGCCCATTCCGGGCAGGCTGCTTTCGTCAGTTGCCTGTCGCGATAGGGGGCTTAGCCCTCTTGCGGGTTGGCTTCTTAGGAGGAACTGCCGGCGTCAGCATCTGAACTGCCTCAGTGATCGAGCCTTTATTGAGCTCGATCCAACTTGGCGGGATAGCAGGTTCGGCATGGGCTGGTATGGACACTTCTTCAACCAGGTTCTGTTTGAAACCCCGCGGCAGACGGATGTCTGGCGAGATGTTCAGCAGGTGGCGGGTCCAGTACTGTTTCCAGTGCCCCTTCGGAGGGGATACCTCGTGAGCAGCAATCGCAACCTTGGATTTTTTACCAGGGCCAACGGCGCGGGGGAAAGGAATATTGATTGTTTGCTTCAAAGATCGTCCCTCAAATCTACGGGCTGGCGGAGAGTTGATGCCCGCCAGCGGGTCCAGTGTACCGGATTGGTGCGCACCTTTACGGAGGGCAGGGCAGTCAAAGCCCTGCTCAGGATCTAAACGTATGGCATAGATGGAAGACCGATCGTGCTCTCCCCCTGGTACAGGGTGTGCACAGTGCCGTCCATGAGTTGAAGCTGGACCCAAGAGTGGCCATCGCAGGAGTAGTTGTAGGCCTGCTCCTCGGCGACCATGGTCTTGGCTTTGCCAAGTGCTTCGCTATAGCTGATGGTCCCGGCGGCAGGAGCTTGGAATGTGTGAAGGTTCGGAACCGCTTCACTTGGTCCAGTGCAACCATGCTCGACGTTGTACGGCGGGAGGAAGACTTTCTTACTCAGGTGTGTGTCCTCAAACCACTCTGGAAGATCTTCGCCTAACACGCAGCCGATAATGGCCAGGGCATAGGCGTGAATCAGGTGTGGGGCCATGTAGCTTCGGCCATCTGGGGTCTCTACGAGCCAGGTTGCGTTGCCGATCGGGCGACTTGAAAGACCCCACTTGCTGACGATTGGCATAATGGCCGCCAGTGCGTAAGGATTCTGATCGGCAGCCTTGGTATCGAATGGCCCGAACTCGCGACCGTCGCAGATCAGTCCACCATTCCAGTAATCCCAGGGAACGCGAAGGGTGTCTTTCTTTTCAAGCGAAAGGGCGAGATAGAGGCAGAGTAGGTTGCCCTTGAGGGAGTTCGAGCGCATTTTGGGTCTCCATGATGAGAGCCCATCATCAGACAAGACTTGACGTGTCAGAAGCCGATTTGAGATTGGTGTGAGGACTCCTCTCCTTCAACCGCAACCGCCTTGGCCAGGCCGAAAGCTTGAGCTGCTAGGCTCTGGCGTGATGCCCCGGTTCCCTCGGACTGCCTTTAAGCAACTGTTACAATTAGGCTTTTTGGAAGGAATCCATGCCGCTAGCCATAATTTTCGCCCTTTTGCTCCTGGTTGCCGTGTTCCCCTGGGCGCTTGCGGTCTATGGTGCAACCATCCTCGCCTATGGCCTATGGTACGTGGTCAAAAGCCTTTTCATGACTGCGTTGCTGATCTTCGCATACTGGCACTCGGCCAAATCCAGCGAGCGTTTTGCTCGCCGCCGCGCAAAGCAGCTCGAGCAAGCAAAAAACTGAAAGTTGGCCGGCCAGGGACAACGCTGGCTGACTGAATCTTGTCAGCTCCCCGCGGGGGTAACCGCTATTGCGCCGGCCGCTGTGTTGTCGCTTGGAGTAGCAGTAGAGCCCGCAAGCAACTTGATATCGAAGGCGTCAGCCGGGACTTCGATACCCCACCACTCGAAAGCCTTTTCGCGAAACAGAGTCCAGTCTTCGACGGACGTTGCGCCATGTGTACACAGCCTGCATTCCCCAAGGCCGGCCATCTGCTCGGTTATCGTGTTATGCAAGTCAATGCCCCGAGGGCTGAAGCGTCCAACGGTGCTGCCATCAGAGGCCTGGAGCCACACACGGTCACGAAGGACACTCGTTTCTAGCCAGTATTCGAGGGCCATCACTTTTCCTTTAGTCTGCTGATCTGCAGTGATGAATGAGCCGAAGGGCCAGGGCAGAACCACTGCCGAGGTCCACAATTAAGATTCGTCATTGTGATGCATTAGCACGAGTGCCAGAAGCCTGCGAGGGTGCCGTTCGCACATTTTGAACGTGGCAATTGTTGCGAGGCAGACATCTGGTCATGCGAGAAAGTCGGATTGACTGACTTGGTGTGGGCGATGCCTCTACCCGGCCACACTAGAGCGGCCGTGCTGGACACGCCGCTGGCAGTGCGAGGCTTACCGGCACTGGATGCCAAATTTGCTATAGAGCAGAGCAAGATCCCGGTTGTAGCGCCGGTACGTTACTTCCTCCGCAAGACGGTCATGGTAATCAGGACCAAATTCCCTGGTCAGGCCGCGACGCAAAACCCAATCCACGAATAGCGGTCGAACCACAGTTTCAGCCAGGCCCAGAGTCTCATGTACCCAGTTGAGTTCCGCAGCTGGTGTACGAACCTTGACGTTGTTGTTCTCCCCCAGCAGGTACTCAACTGCCCAATTTTCCCCGGTATCCATGCCAATAGTGAACCAGGTGTCGCCGCTCGGTTCATCACTCAGCTTTGTGTGCTGGCGCTGGCGGTAAGCGTTTCCCACCATACCCTCGAATGCGAAGCCCGGGGTGAAGGTGGCTCGATCTGCACCCACGATCAGTCGCGGGCCTAGAAAGTCGAGCTGATCACGTAAAATCTGAGCCAGCGCCGGCCCAAGCCTGCGCATGTAAAATCGTTCGGTGTACACCCTTGGTTTTTGCTCGGTCATCTGGCTCCTCGAGCGCGACAATAAGTTAAGGTTCGGTCAGGGTAAAGAACACTGCCGTAGCATTCCCATCTTGGGAGTCGATTGGTAACCACCCTCAGCTCCAGAGCGTCGCAGGTCAACGACAGCTCATAACTCTGAATGGCCTTGCCAGCTTAACGGCTGTTACCCAAATGCCTGCCAGTGCGGTATTACTGGCCCTGGTTCTCTTCATCGAATTTAGGAGGGGCAACCCAAATCCGGCATGCGAAAAATTTCCTCTTCGGTGGTTCTGGCACGCGCATTTCGCTGAGACGATGGCCTCCTCAACGAACACAGCTACTGCCAGCGCGCTGGTGGCTGTGCACATAGCGCACCTTCATCGGAGATACAAACGTGGTCATTCACTTTTCGCAAGCCCTGAACACTTCCTCTTGCGGTCGTACCGGCGCGAGTCTATCTATCACCCAGGATCAGGGGCAGGTTACATGTAAGTCCTGCCTGCGAACGCTTGAGAAGAAAGCAGCCCCTCGTGCAGAGCCTGAGCAGAAGACCGTTGCTACGCCAGCGCGTCAGCCTGCAGTGACGGCACAGGCAGCGCCTGCTGCCCATGTAGCACAGCGTGTATCCGAATCACCCTCGGCACTGAGCCCGAGCGAATCGTGGCGTCATCGTTTGGCCGAAATGCCAGGCCGCAATCGCCTCCCGCGTGGTGGCGCTCAACAAGTCTTCATCTGAGCCGAAGCCGGCGGCACCGCCTGAGGTGCCGCCCTCCATTTCGCGCTGCTGGCCAGCCGTTTGCTGGGTATGCCTAAGTTACCCAGCACCTCCCCAGCAATTCCTTGCTGGTGCCCCTATACAGTAACCCTGATTCAGATCTTGGTTGCTGTCACCATCAGTTCCCACTGACCATGCTTGCTGCCGCCGCGGATCGTAAAAGGCTCTCCGCGAGTGAGTACCGCATAGCCTGCATTGATGATCGACTCAGTTTCTGGGATTTCAATGAATGCGGCCGTCCCCTCGATCGGCTTACGGCGCATAGAGAGCAGCCGGGTATAGTCCATCGTATAGGACAGTTGGATTTTTCCTTCACCAGTTGCATAGGCGGAGCTGAAGAACCCGTAACCAGTCTCCACCCGATTCTGCACCAGATCTATTACCTCATCCCCTTTCATGGTGACGGACTCGACGTAGGCCTGGCTCTGTGTGTTCTCTACCTGGCTGAAAGTCCTGGCCAACATTTGCGCGCTGGTGGAAGAGACGACTTTGCCGTTCATCTTCAGCTCTGTGTCGATCTTGAATAGATCATTCGCTTGGGTAGCAGTTGCACTCAAGGCAAGAGCGGCTGAGAGGAGGATTGCTTTCATGAGGCACCTTGGGATTTGGCTGGAAATCCCAAGGTTACTTTGAGGAAGAGGGGTTGCAACTCAAAATGGGGTGCCGAATTTCACCGGCATCATTGGTCGCGACGGCGGCGAATTAGGGGAGGGGCAAGAACATTACTTCGACGCCAAGCGTCGTAGGTGGTGGCCGAGTTTTAGCTCGGGTGCCAGCCAAATAAGAGGCAGGACCATCAGGAGGATGGTCGCAATGATCAAAACTGAAACTCCGATCGTACCGCCCAGCATGTGCCAAAGACGTGGGTCGTACATCATGAACCCTGGGTTGATGTGCGAAAGAGTGATGGCATCATTCGTATGGGAGGTAATAGTCCAGGTACTGTCGAGATTTCCAACCGCCCGGCCTACCATGCGGCATGCGCCATTTTCAATGGACTGGCCAATCAGCTCGCACACCCTGGCATCCTGGACTGGAACCTTGACCGAATCGATCACCTGCAGCGCGAAACCGATTTTGATGGCACACCAGAGGACAAGGTATTGCCAGGCGAAAGAGAGAAGTAAACGCACAAAGTGAATCCTAAGTACTGCCCTACGGGCGAGATTGATTGTCAGGCCAAGAAAAGGAGCCAATGGTACCCCATCCCTGGTAGGTGCGCCGTTTTAGCTCCGTTTCTAGTACTGCCTGTGGGGTACCCCCGAATCGACCTCTAGCCGGATTTGAGCCCTGACACACATCAACTCTAGCCCCAGCAGGCTTTCGCCTCGCCAATTGCGCTTATCGTAGATCCGGGGATTAGTCTCCCAAAATCCGCAGCCATAAATCGTATCGCTGGCGCTGGCCTCTACGAGTTCCAAGTCATCGGTCCCAAGCAGACTGGCTTTCAGGTCGTTGTGCTGAGTGAATTTGGCGTACAGGCTGTGCCTGAGGATGGGGCGGCGCTTGGCGACCCACACTTTCTCCACATAGCCCTTAACGAGTCTACCCTGGGCCTTGTGCTCCGCTGGATCTGGTGTGGCCATGATTTTCGCAGCTCGGACCTCATCGCCGAACAGCTTGGCTTTGGCATACATCAGCGGCTGCTCCACACAGGAGAAGGTCAACCCCCTCATGGTGAAGTCTCGCAAGAACCAGTTGCTGTAGATCTCAGACCTGTGGTGAAACAGCAACATGCCATTAGCTGTTATCACTGAAAGCCCCCGTAATAGGCCCGCGCATCCTTGTACTGCTGGACAGTAACGCCTGCCTTTCTGCAGAGGTGGTAAAAATTCAGGTCCGGCTCTTGGGAACGAATGCACTCAACTTGATCAATGACTTCACGAGCCCATGCGTCCTGAGCCAAGATCCCTTCAACCCCCGGCTTCGGTCCTGGTTCCAAAGATTCGAAGTCATCAGGCATCCGCGCGTGCTCGTCAGCCAAGCTGGCGGTGCCGTTCTTGTGGGTGCATACAGGGTGGTCAAAGTGCATAGCTGGTACCGGTAACGTGGCCGGGCCATGCCCGGCGCTCAAGTAGGAATTATGCCTTCTCATGCTGCCGATGGGGCCAACCTAAGTTGGCCCTTCGGTTGATCGGTTAGGCCGCGATTTCCTTCGCATGCTGGCTGAGACTGGCTTGGAACGCAGGCAGTGCGAACAAGCGGTCAGCGTAGGAAGACAGTGCGCGGTACGGCTTCAGGCACAAGCCAGCCTCCTTAGCCGCCCACAGCCAAGGGCCGATGGTTACATCCATGACGCTGATCTGGCTGCTGGCGAAGTACGCAACGCCTTGAACCATGCTGTCCATTTGATGCAGGTACTCGCGCAAGCCTGCTTGTGCGGCCATGTCGCCGGCCTTCGCGGCGCTCAGCAGCGGAAACAGTTGCTTGTGGAAGGAGCGAACCTGCTTACGGTAGACGGCACGGCTGGCGGTGTTTGCAGGCAGCAGGGGAGGTTGCGGGTGCTGCTCGTCGATGTACTCAATGATGATGTCCAGCTCGCCAGTGGTGACATGGCGATCGCTCAGGCTTGGAGCCTCGGTAACGTCCACGGCCAGCGCCAGCTTGGCGTGTTGATCCATGTCGAGTTCAACATACTCCAGCCCTTTGACTTCGGCAGCGAATCGCACAATGTGCGATTTAACGCAGTTGGCGGAAGTGAACAGCTTGGTGTTGGAGGAAATGGACATTGTGGAAACTCCGTTGTGCTTGGCTGATGCACACATAGTACACGCCTAGGCGTGTACTACAAAGCAAATTATGCCTAACCAATGGACTTTCGCATTTCCGAACATCGGGAACGAAAGCTTGTCTTTGCGGCCTTCCAAAGTTCTTTCAGAGTCGAAGAACTCAGGCCGGGCCAGTTGTTCCCAGATGTTCAGAGTCGCCCCGGGGAATTAGATTAGAAATCGGCACGAACACAGCGGCGGATAGTTCTAGCTCGCTGGTCTGACCACTAAACGATAGGTACTGAAATCTACTAATGAACCCGCGATAGGCCCAACCGGATCAACGATAGTGGTGTCTTTGACGCGGAGAGATATTCCAATGCTCTGTGTTGTCGGCACATGCACAGAACCGTCCTCGGATTCGAGGTGTAGTATTGCCTGGAGGTGCTCCTCACCGAAAAAAATTACATGACCGTCAGGGTCAGCCTTAAGATCTCTAGTCAACACTAGCTGAGGTGCTTGCTTCCCAGCAACGTCTCCTGGGAGATCGAACTGAACGCTTGCGTCTTTTGCGGACAGTATTCCATCCCACAGGAGCTTTTCGCCGACATAGACCTTAAACGCGTACGCCGGCCCTCCAGATGCTTGACACTGAAATGGAGTAACACCATCTTCGGCGTAGAACGTTCGTTCGGTCGAATAGCATGGCTTGCCGTTTGCTAAGCGTGTGTCCTCTGATGCACCGGCGCTTGTGGCGAGAAAAACAACACTCAAAGCGACGGCAAGCGCAGAGTTCTTTACAGTTGTGGACATCTTCAGAAAACTCCAAATTACCTGAACATCAGAATCCATGGTTGATGGCCTAAATATACAGGTGAAATCTCCGGTGTCAGCCCAGACAGACGTTGCTTATTTTCCTTCAGCCTTGAGGTGTGGATTACCGAGGCACGCCTCAAGCTTGCGTAGACCCATCTGTACCGTTGCTTTGGAGCGCTGCTTGTCGCGCTCACGCGATTCTTGTGTGAGGCGGGTGAACTCAGCCCAGCCGGCTTCGTCCTCTTCCTGGCTCAGGACAGGCGTTGTCTGCGGCGGGGTCAGTCGGTCATCGTTGGCCCGCGCCTGGGGGCTGTCCGCATAGATCGAGAGATTGGTAGTTTTGTTCATGTGACGAAGCTCCATTGAAGTTTGTTGGAGCTATCGTCAGGTTGCCCTGGGTGTGGCAGAAGCCTTGCCAGCGATCAATTCTCGTGTGGCGTCGATTCCACACCCCGCGCAGGGACTGGCGCTGGCCGGGCAAGAATCCTGGCTCATCAGGGTGTGGTCTTCAGCGAGAACCGTTAGAGGGGCGAGGCCGGTGGAGCCAGGTGTAGCCCTTGAATAGCGCATTCGCGCTCCCCATGGGTAAGTGTCCAGCCCCATTGTTCGGCAGCAGTATCAACACCTTGCTCGGCTTGCTCGATCGTTGCGTGATAGACAAACGCGCCAGCAGGCCCACGCGCGGTATCGACAATGTGGGACACACGCTGTTTGCTCTGGGCTTTGGTCACAACCAGGACTAGGGCAGACAGAGAGGTATTTGGGTAATAGCCCTTGATCTCTCTGGCGAAATCGAAAGGATCATGATCAAGCAATGCGATCCCAAGTCTTGCGGCGCGGGCCATTGCGCATTGCTCCTCGGTAATGAAGTCCAGCGGGATCGACGTATCCACCCCAAAACCTGCACTTGGGTACACAGGGACGCCGTTGTGCCAGTCGTGGGAGCGGAGCAACAGCATGAAACCTCCCCACTCCTGAACAGTCAGCTGTTTTGGCATTCTCGGATGCTCGGCTTTGAATCGCTCATAGAACGCATCATCGAGCAGCTTGAGCATCATCCGAACAGTCCGGTTGCATACCAAATGATCAGGGGTGTCGTGCCGATGGTTGAACGTTGCGCCGGTATACGACTTCTCAAGCGCGGCGACGGGCAGCAGCTGGCGCAGCAACTCAAGCGAGTACTCGATGTAGAGTGGGTGCGCTTGAGGCTTGAAAGCCTGGCCTGAGATTTCATTCGCGATGTGCGGAGCACGGATATCGGCCAAGAGTTGAACGAGATCCTGTACTTCAAATTTGGGTTGCTGGCGAGTCATTGTGATGTACCTGGCTGGTTTGGATGGTGCCAGTCTCATGCCGGGTTCGATGTGCCAGAAGCCTTCAGGATGATTGGGGCGCACTTTGACATAGGTCGTCGCCCCGATTAGGTTCCAGGCTTTAGCTGTTGCTCAAAACAACTACAAAGTGGTTCCCGCCGAAGGGACCGCTGCCGATTGCAGCCCGAAGTTTTTCAACGACCAGATCCCAGCCGGGCATATCTGTATCTGTGCCTTCACCGGATAACGACGGATCCACGAATATGACCACATCGGCAATATCACCCTCACATACCGGACCTTGCCGGTGGTGCCAAGTCATGGCCTGCGATGAGTTGAGCCAGGCCTGAAAGGTCGGCTCTGTGAACAATTCCGGTACCGAGAGTTTGATTCCCGTGATAGGGCTAACGCCGGCAGATGATATTGCGGTGTCGAGAGTTGGGGTCATGATAGTGCCTGATTGATGTGTGGGTTGATGGCAGGGAGAGCTGCAAGCTGCGTGTGGCTTACCACTCGTAGACCGGGAGATCCTCAACCGTGTCAGCGCTCTGATCAAAGTGGACCCATGTGGCAGTCCACTTGGAATCGCCGTTTGAGCATGGCAGGGCTTTTCCGCTCAGCCAGGACGCGATATCCCGAAGGCATTGCGGAACGTCGACGCCATTCTGGATCTTGTCCTCGACTCCCAAGAGGGAGATGAAATACCCGCTCTCCCATGCCGCACAGGGCACCCAGGGGTTCCGTCCGCAATTCTCAGTTAGCAGTGTGGCTACCTCCTTCGACAGATGGTTGGTGCTGATAACGGGTAGCGAGATGACTTCCATGGTGCAGCCTCAGGTGAGTAGTTGATGAGTTCATACTCACGGCTCAGCAGTTGTGGCAGAAGCCTCAGAGAAGGGATTTCGGGTCTGTATTCACATCCCATGACGGGAGGTAAAAGTGCTCGTCGAGAACATGAGAAAGGGAGACTGACATGGCCTCCCTTTTAAGTCAGAGAACCGCGAAACCCCCAGCCATCACTCGGCAAGAGGCGTGGTGTCGGCGCCGTTGGTGGCGATTGCCAGGTACGCCAACAGCATGTCGACCATAAGCGCGTGGCCACCCATGTTCGTGTACATGTCGGCCCATATCCTGATCTGCGATGGTGGGTGGCGCACAAGGGCCTGACCATCAGTTGAGGGGATAACGTCGGCCGCATTAAGAAGCTGCTCGGCGGCGCGGTCCAATCTTGCCAAAACCGGACCGTCCAAAGGGTCAGCGAACGGTACCGGCGCCCGCGAAAGGTTTGCTACACGATGCCGAGCGTCTTGCAATAACACGCGATAGTTGGAAAGTAGCGCCCGGGCGTCGACCGTACCCTCATGACGCCCCGCCTGGTATGCGGCGGATGCTTCAAAGGTCCGGGCATACTCCAGCTCCGATCTCAGCCGCTGGATCTCATTCGCGACAACTGCCCGGTCATGCGAGAGGCGAGGAAGATTCCAGCCATGCTCGAAAAATGCATGCGCGATGCTGCCTTCAGGATACGGATTAACCTTGGCTGATCCTGCGGCTCGGGCGCCCTGGGCCTGGCTGATAATTTCGTCGTACTGATGCATAGGGCTTCCTTGTTGAGTGGCTCGACATCTCTGCTGAGGGTGGCCCCGTATCTTGCAGGAACGGGGCACTGGGTGTGCCGTTATGGGATATGACCAATGAAGCAGTAGGCGCTCAACTTGCCTTCTGCATCGTAGAGTTTGAGCAAGTTGCGATCGACATCATCCATGTCTGGGAGCTGAACTCCAGTTTCGTCAGTCAGCAGCATGTAACGGCCCTCAGGGAGGTTGAGCCGGAGTGCTTTTATGACCCCGATCTGGGCTTCCGCGAAGCCGTAGTAGGTAGGGTCCACCTGCACAATGGTGCTCTCATCAACGAACGGATTTGTGATTGCCATCCCGTTGAACTCGAACGAAAGGACAGCAGCATCATAGTCACATGCGCTGTGGCTACCGCTGGGGTTTCTAGTGAACATTTGACCGAAGGCGTTCGACATAAAAGCTTTCCTCTGCTTGAAGGGAAGGGCGGGACGTTAAGTCCGCGATTGGTTCCATCCTAGGAGGCAAATGGCCGTGCCAGAACCCTATTTGGTGGGCAGCAGGAGGTTACTCGATATACTCGGGCATGCTCACGAGCCAACGCTCAGGAAAGGAACCCACGAGGATTCAAATGCCCATTACGCTTTTTAACGAGACGTCACCGCCGCCTGCGGTTACCAACCAGGTGTGCCAGATGGCAGCCAACTATCTGACGGATCTCAGCATGCTGGCGATTCCTGCGAGCAACTACCTCTACGAGGTACATGAATGGGTTCTGCCGGCGGAAATCTTCAACTACACCCAGTGGATTGGCCAGCCTGAGAAGCCGCCCGCCGAGCTGCTTGTTGCTTTTGACGATGACGACCAAACAGTCGTGGGCTTTCTGCTGTATTTGCCCATACCAACCCACCCCGGAGCTTGCGGCATCACCTATATGGCCGTTCTGAAGTCTCATCGGGGTCGTGGGATTGGCTCTGACCTCATAGCCCGCGCGCTATCGGCCTATCCCCATGCAGAGTTGACCTGCCCGATAAGTAAAGTCCCCTTCTACGAGCGCCTGGGGTTCCGAGTGCTTCGTGCTCGAAATACCCAGGTGGTGATGAATACTCGAGAGGCCAGCTCGGCCGGCACGATCGAGGTTGTCGACGCGGCCAAACTCCTACATTCCCCCCAGGCTCAGGCCATCCTAGGTCAGCAAATGCAACGATGGGGGCGAAAGGAGATGCTCTATGCAGAAAAGCAGCTTCACCGACACATTGGTCAGCTTGAGCGCCAGGCGGCTGAGTACGTGAAGCGCCGGCTTGGTTGAGGGATGGGGTAGCGGGGAGCTGCGCGAGTGGCCAGTTGATTCATCTCCCAAGCCTGGCAACGAAACTTGCATGGCGGCGGGTTACGGGCGAGCCCCGGATGCCTATACCTGGTCCACTGAACTGCCGAGAGTTGTCAGCTTTCGCGTAGGGGCAGAATAGGCCGGTTGCGGCATCTAGCAAGAAATCGTGATTTGGGGATGTTGGCACGCGAGTTTTCCCAGGAAGATCTCCTCATTGATGAATGGCTTGCAGAGCAGCATCGAGATGATCGTTCAGGCAGCGGGTTCAACGTAGAGCAAAGGAGCGCATGCATGCGTAGAAAAGTGAAGAGCGTAAAAAAAGACGATAGACCTGGCTCATTCGTGTACCAGCTTAGCTGCGGGCATTCGGTCACTGGCGACCTCCGCCGCTCACTCCACGGTAAGGCTGTGCAACCTAAGACAGCGGTCTGCGAACACTGCCCGGCGGTATGCCGCCCGGCCCCACCCGAATTGTAAGGAAATCCAAATGCAACTTGTCCGCAAAAGAACGAAAGCGCAGTTGTTTGTGGCCGCCATGATCAAACACCGTGGCTTGGAGTTTGCGCAATTGAAGATGCAGGTCGAGGTGGATGGTGATATCGGCACCATCGTCGGCATGACTGACAGCGCCCACCTGAAGGTCCGCTATTCAAACCAGTTGAAGATGGGCACCCACGATCACCCTTGCCATCCTAAATGGCGGGTCAAGTACTTCGATGCGAAAGGTGCCTGCATTGCTCACTTCGATGATGACTGCAACTGCGTGTTCCGACCTGGCCAGCCACCACAAACTGAAGGGGCAGCCTGTGCTGCATGAAAAAGTGATCAAGACCACGCAGACCGATCCAGACCACGAAACCATTGGTTTCACCTTCCAGAACTGGGAGGGATTGCTGTTTTTTTGCGACTCTTGGGAGTCGAACCTTGGATTCTGGATGACCAGGGTCGACTCTCCGCCTGAGCGCCGAGGAGATCTTCACTCCAAATTTCGCCGCAACGTCTCGGAGCGTGCGATCGGCCGAACGTTTCATAAGCAGCATGCGATTGAGCGTCGAACAGGCCTGTGAGGCCACAAGCGATCAGCTAATGGTCTTCGCCACAAGGATTGGCTTGGTTCCGTTCCGTCCTTTGAAGACCATGGTCACCTCGATCGTCGATCCTATGCCTCCCAAGAACGCATCCGCATTCAACCCTTCAAGCTTCCTGGGTAAAGGGGTCGTGCTGGTGATGTTCTTGCTCAAGCGGCTTTCCAGCTCAGGTGTGTTGCTCTCAATCCAGGCTTTCAGCTCCGATCTGAGATGATCTATCGCTTTCGGCTTCCTTCCTGTCCGTTTAGCCTTAGGCCCACCGACGCCGAGCACGCTGGTATTGTCGATTGAGTACAGGATGGAGACTGAACATAGCTCTGCACCCTGGTCATTCTTCAGGATGGCGACCATGGTGGCATCCGAGGACGCGCGCTTCAGATCCTTGAGGGTCGCAGAGAGTGTTACGCGAACTTGATCAAAGGGCTTGGGCAGTATTCCCCCGATGGTCATGCTTTGAGCAAATTTGGTGATCTGCTGACTGGCAAGCCGCGCCCAGCCCACCTTTTGCTGGTCTAGAACACATAAGCACCGGCTCGACATCTCCATCGGTGGCAACGGTGAACCGTTCTTCCTGGTCCATTCAAGCAGATTGGTGGTTTGGTTAAATTTGAGGCACGGGGATTTCCTCGACGGCCTGACGACGCCAGTGTGCGTCACGCCAGACGGTGTAGCTGTCTGGACAGCATTCCTAAGCGCTGCCAAGTTCTGAGCCTTGCGTGCAGCTCTAACGCGCTCCTGTCGGTCCTTTGCAGCCTGGATCCTGCCGGCCTGGTACAAGTCAGCATCGTCCTGGATATTTGAGATGACCTTGTTGAATTCTTCGTATGCCTTCTTAGCAGCCCTGACATCCCTACCCATTCTGATAACCCTGGCCAAGTCGATTGGTTGCACGCCAGGGTCAGCGGTCCAGTCTTTGACGACACTTCGGACCCTCTCACAGGATTTAGGGTGGCCGTCATCAAAGCAAGCGCTGAGCTCTTTGTTCTCCGTAGAGCCACGATAGGTGAGGTTTTGACTTCCGAGTGTGACGAAATTTTCATCGTCCATGATCACCTTCGCGTGAAGGTCTTTAATCTCGTAGATCTTGCAATTTTTGGCTAGAAGGTGCTTGAAGGCTGCCAGGGTGGACGCCCTACATACAAAATCCCGAACCTCGAACCGGGTATAGAACGTGGCCTGTTTCTCCGCCAGCATTGTGAGAGTGCTGTTCTTGGTGATGTAGGGGGAGAGAACAGTCAGGGGCGTGGTGGCCTCCTGGATCTGCATTTTCCAACGCGGGGCCATCTTGGTTCTGATGCGGATCATTCCACCATCCCTGGACTACTGGAGCGCGAGGCGCACTGGCTTTGAGGATGGCCATTATACCGCCAGCGTGGCTGGTGGTGAGCAGCTCGCTCAGGTCCTACAATGGCCTGCCCAGTCAGGAACCGGTTTGATGAAAGTCCACCACTTAGCTCCTCCTGAAGTGTCCAGCCTGGCAAGTAGCACGCTCGCGGTTTTCGAGAGCCTTCTGGCCCAGTCGCTGGGGCACCAGAGGACATCGGGAGCCTGCCTGTATGCCGCGGTGCTGTGTAAGACACTGATCAACCGCTTTACGAGCTATCAAGCCATCGTTCGGGGCGGAGATGGTGAGGCCGATGGTGGGCTGTTCATTGGCAAGGTCGGGCACGGCCATTACTGGATCGAGGCCAGCAAAGCTGGGCAAGCATTCGTAGTGGACATCACTGGAGATCAGTTTGGGCTGCCCCCGATTGTCGTTGCACCACTCCAAGATCTACCTGCTCGTTACATCCCAGGGGACCAGGCCACTGTCGACGCACACGCTAGGGAGTTGCAGTGTGAAATCGAAGCGGAGATGAGGGGGTAGGGGTTATTGCCCTGAATGGGGGTACTGGCACGCCTAGCCTGCCGTTATGCTGATTCAAACTACGGACCAGGCCCAGATGTGGCCAATATTTCAGGATGGGTAGAACATGAAAAAGCAGGATATCGGTGTCGCGCGTTTCTACAGCGATGGAAAGAGCGGTCTGCGTGAGGTCGTCGCGGAAGGCCCTGAGTACAAGCTCTATGCAGCGGACGCGGATAATGACTGCCTCCGCTACAAATCGCATGTCTCCTCAGGCGGTATCGCGGCCGGTACCGAGAACAACTCCACCCGCACTGCGTTTGCGGCATGGGCCAAGGTCGAGGTCCGCGCTGAGGATGTTGATCAGTGGCTTTTGGATCGGCAAGCCGCCAGCCTTGCTACCAAGCTGACGGCACCACAGAAATCATTCCTGAACGGCTTCGATCGTGACCTCAACCTGAAGAGCTACATAAGCTGCCCGCGTGAGGAGTTCCGCCTGGCCAAAGCATGCCGCGAGAAAGGGCTGATGGCAGAGATGCCAGAGTCTTTGCACAAGGATGACGACGACTTTGAAATCACGTTCACTGCCCTGGGCCTTGCTGTGTTGAAGCAGGTTCACGCCGCATAGACAGCGACCAGCCGATTGCGGCCAGGACTGACCCCTTGGCTGCTCATTTCCTTAGCCAGAGACCTTGAAGACATGACGCGGACCCAACACGAGCTGGAACCATACTGGACACTAGTTGTTAACGGTGTTGCTGCCCGGCATGGCAGCAAAGATGCGATGAAGCAGGATGCTGAGCACAAAGCACCGCAGTACGTAGTGAGGCTGTGCGAGGTTTTGCTGGCGCAGATCCGTGCAGATGGCGCAAAGCACATCACTCTAGGCGATGTGATTCGTCTTGAGGGCACCTGCACCGGTGCCGACTACCAGCATAAGCTGGCGCTACGTTGCCAGGAACTGGCACGCCCGGCTGCAGCGTAAGGACTTCTGATTGGCAGCCCTCGGGGATGGGCTGCCAGGCTGAGCTAATTTCATTCTGGAGCAAGAGAGCTATCGTAGTCCTCGATCCATTTTCCAGGCCATGCGCGAGTTGCAGTAGGCGATCTACAGGGTTCAACTGCTCAAAGATCGGGCTCAAGAGCCAAGCTTCCAGTTGCTCACTGATCTCATCAATTTGATCCTCGGCACCCCAGTCACACTCTTGGTACACCTGTTTGGTGAAGCAGAACCACTGAACATCATCATCCGGCTGGTCGGGCGTGTATGCTCGAGCATGACCGTCTCGATCTTTCCACGGAATGGGACAACCCCGATCTGCATTTCCTTGCTGATGATTGCCACAGTGCCTGCTGGCTGACCGGTGAGTTGATCACCAATGCGGAAGGCCAAGGACTGCATGCGATTCAGGTGGGCGTCTAACTCGGGGAAGAGTTGAGGCGGCTGTCCCGGGCGAAAGATGCCGGTTGTTGTCAGCTTTTTGTTCATATCCATGATGGCTCCTAAGGGTAGGTGGGATGGAGCCATCTTCGATTACAGGTGAGTGTGGCAGAGGCCAGAGCGCGTTACCTCACTCGATCGAAGTCTCCCGAAGTTTGTCGAGCACCTCCGGGTATGTCTCATGCAGCGCGGGCCAGTCACTGCCTGGCTCCAGGGCCTGCTCCGGAATTTTCCCAGTGCTAACCAGGTATCGCACACGGGGGTGGGCATGCCCGACCCGGGCTAGCCATCCAGCACAGGCAAATTCCTCGCCGTGCCGGCTGGCGTGGCAAGCGAAGAGAGGGTCCAGGTAGCTTGGTCCCATGCCTTCTTCATCTGGGCTGCAGTGAGCCAGCCGCTCAGCGAGCTCCAAGTCGAAGTTGGGGATGCTCTGTGCGTCTTGGTCGACGCGCCATGGGCAGGACCGGCACGGTTTGTTCAGAGGGTTGAGTTCGCAAGAGCTGGACATTTGGGGGAACCTGTGCGGTGTGATTCAAGCGCAATTATCGCAGATACCGGGGCAGTTGATCTCCCGGCCCGAATGATGCGCGGTAAGCCAGCCCGGCTGGGCGGCAAGGTTGGAAAGCTTGAGGGTAGGGTGGGTGTGGCAGAACCCTTGAGACTTCATGGGTGGCCAGCGAGCCTGGTTAATTCCACGCTGAGAGTGTGAGCCATGAAAATGATCACTCAGTTTTGGAGGTCAAGCGCATTCGGTGTGAGAAACTGGCCGCTTCGATTCAGTCTGTCAGGAGATACCGTGCTTTCGAAACTCGCTTCTAAGGCAAGACGCGTTCTTTCGGTTCTTGATCGTGATGGCAACTTGGGTTTGGCCGCAGGCCTATTCATGGCAACCTCGCAAGTGTGTCTGCTGCTCGAGCACCAAAAGCTAGCCGTGGTTATGGGAACGACCGGCTTAGCATTTGCTGTCCGCATGGGATTACTGAAGCGGGCAGCTGGAAAGGCAAAACGAGGGGAGGGCGAAACAGGTATGGCTATGGCACTTAAGAATTCAGTTGTTGCCTGCTGCATTGGGGCGGGAATCATATTGATGGCGGTGGGGTATCTCAATCATCCAAAATTCAAGCGGGCGCCTTCCGAGAAGGTTGTCGAGTTGATCGAGATCGCCCAGGGCCTTCCTGAGGCCAAGCAAGTCCTCATGGACAAGTTCGAGCGCAAGGGTAGTTTGGACCTCTCAGTGGCTGACTATGAGGAGGTTAAAACCGCGGTCAACAGGCTTAACAGCAATGAAGACATGAAGACGTATATGACCCTTCTGTCACTCATGAGCTACGGAGCCAATGCCGTGGATAACTGGCCACGAGCTGCAGCATGCTCAGGTTTGAGCCAGGGCTACCGTGATCGGGGGATGGCTGTGCCGGAACCAATAGCAGATGCTTGCGACTTGAGTAAGGTCGCCATGGCTACTCCTGCACAGTAGCGAGATACAGTCTAGAAAACTGGGTGATTCGACCATGACCTCAACCCCTCTGCTGAACATTTCTGCAATCACCCGAAGTCTCAGGCAGGCTGCCGCCACTGACGGCCTATCTGTAGCTCCCGAGCAGATCCTTGAATCGATCAAGTCGGTCATTCAGCAAGCTGGTGGCCCGATACAGCCGGAACTCGACTAAAAGGGGGACGTATTTGCGCCCCTAGCCATGATTTTCGAGATTCAGATGAAGTGGGCACCCAAGCTCGCATCCGACTTATCCGTGGATTGTTCACCGCTAGAGAATGGCGGATGGCTTTTCCCTGGCATGCCGGCGCTAACCGAACAGCTTGCCACGTTGCGTATGGTCGCTTGTTCGGCGATCGCGACGCTGGATGAGGATGCATTGTCCAGGTTTGGCTACCGTGTGACCGACGTCTATAAGCGTATTGTTTCCACCGGCGAAGACCAGCATCAAGCTAATGCTCGGGTATTCGCTGAGCGCGTAGGCCTTCATCAGGCTGATCAGCCCCCTGGGGCGAGGCGCTATTGCGACCAAATGGATAATCCCGCCAGCGGGGCCGCGGCTAAAGATTTGACTGATGTCCTACCTCGGCTAAGCACCACCAGTCTGGATGTGCGCAAGGCAGCAGTTGAATCTCCCAAACCTGAGGGGACACTTGAGCAAGCTGCGGCTCGACTGCACCACCGTGTTTTTGGTCTACGACCAGTCAAATAGGCACTGCTCTGCGCTGCAGGGCGAAAACCCCAACCCCGGCTAGGGCCAGGCCTGACACCGTCATGCCTGGAGTGAAGAGAGCGCCCGGCCCAGGTGGCTCTGGCGTCAGCAGTCGCATGTTGTTGATGCCGCTCCCTCAGCGGTTGAATTTGGATGGCCCCTTTTGGGGTGCACCTCTAAAAATCCATCGGTAGGATGCTCGGTCAGTAATGGGTAGGCCTAGCCTCGGCTGTCAGTTTTTCGGCAGGGTAAAGGCGCATGAAGTCCATCGAATCAGCCGCTCCGGCTCGAAGCCAATCAGTGATTGATCCATTGGGAAGAATGACGACCGATCGTTTCTCATCCTGGGGTTTGTGGAACTGGTTCATGAGGGAGTGATCGTCGGCGTTGACCGTGAGCATGCTGAAGCTATGAAGGAGTTCGCCAGCCGGGGACCGCCACTCATCCCATAGCCCAGCGATGGCCATTACCCCTCCATCGCTACGTGTGATCCTGGTCGGCACGGCTTTCCCTGAGCGCCAGTCAGGTTCGTAGATCGCGATAGCGGGAATAATGCAATGCCGCCCCTTTTTCCAGGCGTCACGGAACGAAGGCTTGCTTGAGGCTGTTTCAGAGCGTGCGTTGTAGGTTCGCCTTCCGAGGGATGGCTCTTTGGCCCAAAACGGTAGCAACCCGAACTGTCCGAGCAAGGCCTCAAATGATGGTCGTTCTTCGTCGCCAGCCTCTTCATCTGGCAGTCGTACAAAGGGGCCGCGGTAGGTTGGCCACAAGTCCGGCTGAAACGGGAGCTGAGGCGTGACGCCGAAGCCGTCAAGAAGGCGCTGCTGCGAAGGCGCCTCGTAATGTGAGCACATGGTCTGCCTCCGTAGGGTGTGCCATAGGATAGACCACAGACGACATCGTATGTCGCACTGTACTGATAGGGCCATGCATGGATCGGCCGATTGAATACCGAGGTTGGGGGATGGCTCTCGGCCCGGCATGCAACACGTCTGCCACCTTTCATCAGATGGGTGTGACTGATTTACCTGTCCAATCGGTCAGTAGACGTTGAACCGAATCTTGTAAGGAGTACAGATGTCCGCCCCCTTGACCATCCTCGCCGCAGCCCTCGACAGGGTACAGACCGATCCTGCAGCCTCCGCGCTGCCGGCTAAGGCGCAAGCGGAGCGAGCAGCTCTGCTGGTACTCGGACGCACCACTGAAGCTGCTGATGAAGATGAGTTCGTGTATCGAAGCCCCTTGGTTTCGTACATAGGGGAGCTTCAACGGGCCAAAGAAGGCCTGCAGCGAGCGTTGGCGGCCCTGGAGTACGAAGGTGATATCCCACAGATTCGCAAAGATCTGCTGTTCGCAAATTTCGAACGGTCCGAGGCCGTCTATTACCAGGCTTCGGCCAACGTAGCAGAACTCGTCCGCCGAATGATGGAGCAACCGGAGGCTGTGGCTATGGTGGAAGTGTCTGAAGATGGCTGGGATCAAGGGACAATTTGAAACTCATCCATTCATGCAGCTGTGAATCATGGGCTAATCCTTACTACCAGGACTAGTCGTGTTGTTTGGGTTTCTGTGCATTTCCCCTCATTTTGCCGTGGTGGGTTTGAATGGGAAGGGGAGGCCTCGCGTTAATATGGAGGTCAACCCAACAGCGAAGGATGCTCCACGTGCAGTTTGAATCCATCACCTTGAAAGGACCCGCCAGGTCGACCCAGCCTCTGTGGCTGCGAATCATATTTGCCTTCGTGGCCGCATCGATCTTCATGTTAGGCAGCGGCGTAGTTTTCAACCTTGTCGGCCGAGAGAACTGGAATTCTCTCTGGACAGCCGGGACGCACGGCTTGGTGGCACTGGCCCTGATCATGCTGCTTGTGGTGCAAATGCGCTCTATCTCCGGCATTCGTTCACTGATTGGCCAGGATGTGGGGAGGAGCCTGAAATTGTTCCTTCCCTTGGTGCTGCTGGTCTACCTGGTCTGCGTAGGCCTTGATGTGGGTCTAGGCTTCCCCCGCGAGGATTTCATGGTCAACCTCTTTTCCGGGTTGAGCCTTCCTGAGCGGGTGTTGTGCGTGCTCATGCTGATCTGCTTGCCGCCAATCTCTGAGGAGCTCTTTTTCCGCCACTTCTTCGTTCAAGTCTTCCCCCTGAACAGCCAGATCTGGAAATGGGTCGCTGTTCTCGTGACCGCCAGCATGTTCATGCTCATCCATAGTCAGTACAACCACTGGCCAACACTGCTGCTGATGGCGCTGCTGGGTGTGCTACTCGCGCTGGCGCGAATTCAAACCGGTGGACTGCTGGTGCCCATCCTCATGCATAGCTCGGCTGTAGTCATTGGGCTGTCGCTGAACTGGGTAGTCGCTCAATGGGAATAGCGTGAATCGGGAGCCTTGACTTCAAAGTTCCAGTCCCCGTCAATACTTCTACCCCCGGTTGCCGGGGGTAGTCTTCGCAATCTTTAGCCGTTCATTGCCCGCTATCGATCCGCCACCTTTTACCCCGGCGTTGCACGGTTAAGGGTTCCGCAGCCACGAAGCTCTGCCAGCTTTGCCTCTACCTCGGTGGTCGACTTACCCTGGCTGGTTCGATATTTCAGCTTAAGCTCGAAGTGAGCAATCAGCCCGCTATGGGTGCACCGGTAATAGGTACCTGTGCTGTCTCGCGAAGCCTCCTCGAGCTGGCCAGCTTCTACCAGCGATTCAACGATCTCGTCCAGGTCGCTAAAGCGTGCTGACTCATTCGGCGAGACGTGTAGACCTTTGGGTTCGCTTGCGAACCAAAGCACCTTTTCGACATTGTATTTTTTTGCTTTACCCGCCGGTTCACCCAGGGTGGCCTGGGTTTGGGCTTTGGGCTCCAAACGGGGTGCAACCTCGCCGGCACTAACCCCGCTGTCCCTGCTCTGCAGTCCTTGACGATTGCCCCAGGACTTCACTTCTTCAGCCACCCAGATCGGGACCTGAAGGTCATTTGCAAGAGTTGCCCATTCGGCCAAGGTTACCCTCTGAAGGAAAGCAGACGCCGGAAACGCTGGCTGAACGTCGGGGAAGAGAAACCGCTCGTGGCATGTGTCCAGAAACAGTTCCAGGCCCTCACCTTGACTCGGTATCTGGAAATGCCCTACTAGGCATCGTGCATGAGCCACCGCTACGGACATGAGCGAGCCCCACAAGTCCGGTATCTCTACCTTCGCTTCGATGCTCAATTGTGGCTGTGAGGCCAGCCACTGGGAAAGTGCCCTGTCCAGGTATTGGCTGATGTTGCGGATCAGCCTGGCGTCTTGGGAATGCAGCTTGCCCTGTGCTTGCCCAGTCATACCGAGACCCCACCCTGAGCCATGGTCCTGCCTTTTGCAGTGATTCGGGCAATACCGTTTCCGATCACCTCAAACATTCCCAGCTTGAAGCCTTCTGCGACCGCCTCAGCAAGCAATGAGGGCACCGGGTACTCGATCATCCCTGAGGAGACGTGCAAAGCACGAGATAGAGCGTCGGATAGATGCGTGGCCACCTGGTCGACAGTGTCCGACTCGAAGTCAAATTGGATCTGCGAAATCAGCACACGGCCTAGGATGTCGCCTGCCTGGTTCCTGCGTAGGAAGGTCTCTCCAGCAAGCTGCAGTACATCCCCCTCGCCGATATCCAGTTCCCAGACCGAGGATTCCAGTTGGCGGAAGCCATAGTAGGAGGGTGGTGTGGCGAATCGACCGCACTCCGAGATCGTTGGATCTTGAATGTCGTCCCCTTCGAAGGTGAACCGCACGCTATCCGCATTGAAGCTGCAGATGTTGTGGCCGCTGATGTTGACCGTCATCGGATAGTTCACTGTGCCGAGCGTGAGCTCAGCGGACGCATGCGCGCTCCAGCATCCCCGCTCGATGTCCCAAAGCTCATCAGTGAGAGGTAGAGCGTTTCCAATGTCGATCAGCCCATCGTTTGTTAGAGCAAGGTGAAGCTCCCCAGCTCGTAACAGAACGACGGCAAAGGATGAAAAGCTCAGCGCCCGGTCGGCGCTGCCGGCCAGAAGAGTGCGGTACGCCTGAGAGGTGGTTTGAAATGAAAGATCGTTTGTATTGAGCATGGGCCCGCCGTTTGTGGGTGGAGCTGTAATGACTGTCTTGCGTAAGCCGGGAGCCAATCAAGCGGATTTCGGGAACTGGAGGTGCAGCCGGCGGGCGTACGTGCCATCTACTGCCTTGTCGACGCTGGCGGTGTACTTGCCAATCGCCGCGGCGAGGGTCGAGTCATCAATCTCGGGCTTGACCATCAGCGAGTTGGTGCTCAGCGCGTTGCTGCCCTCGCTCTGGTAGTCGCTAACGAGCATCAGGCAGGTGGTCCATGGCTCCAAAGAGATGGTTGCAGTTTTGCCGCCGACAGCAGTCTGGTATTCCTTCTGGGCGATCATGCAAGACACCTCCCTATCGCGTGGCGACGCGACCGACCAGCCGGCGGCGCCCAGGTGTTCGGCGATGCGCGATTTGGTGGTGATATATTCCGGGGTGAAGGTGGTCATTACAGGGGCTGATGGTCTTTGCTTCGAGAATGCACAAGCATCCTTCCTCAAAGAACTGGCGATTGAGCCTCAAACGCTCTGCTTCTGTTGTGGCCATCTTGAATCTCATCCGGTGTTGGGGTTTCGAACATAGGCCTCAGCCTCTGATAGGTGCAAGTCAAAACCCCTGCCTGGAAATCTCAGGCTCCCAGTTGAGCTGACCTCAGACGAGGTTTGATGCCCACTCCGGTATCCCTTCGGTTACGACCAACCCGAAGTCAGATGGATCGTCAAACAGATCGCTGTTCGCGTTCTCGATGGAGTCAGCTAGGTCCAGCATCTCCGGTTGCAGAGCCTCGGTATAGCTGGAGGCGATGGATCGAATGCGCTGCACCTGGGCAAACACCAGTTTCTTGGCCTCGACATCGATCACGACCCGGGTCATGCGCTCATGCTCTTCACCCTCGAACATGTGGTTCCAGTGGCCGCTTAAGTACATTGGCATCTCTAATTCCTTGGTAATCAAATTCGGGTAGCTGGCGCACGCTCGCGCGCCATCAGGTCAGGCTTGTATGCGCTGCCAGGCATTGACAGGCTTGAGTTGGGGGATCAGATAGGTTTCTGAGCTTTCGATGCCTTCGTCCTGGACTTCTTCGTCAAGCCAGGCTGCCTCCGTCAGCCAGGCCGAAAAGCCTTCAGGGCTCTGGCCGCTGCGCTCCTGCAATGCCTTCAGCATGCCGCCTAGGATTGTTGCAGTGGCCCAGGTCCCATCCTCGCTTTCGTCCAGATCGTAGGTTTCAAGGAACTGGTTCTCGTCGGCCATGACCTTTGCCATGTGATCACGGTGGTTCCAGGCAATGATGCCTTCCCGCCACCCTTTTCGAAGCGTCAGGGCACTTTCGCGATTAGTGGTTAGGGTGTAGCAGCTCGGGGCGTTGTGATCTGCCCCGTCGGTAAAGCACCAGTAGACTGGCCCGAGGGTTGGGTGGCTGGCGCAGATGACTACGGAGGGAACAGAGCACTGGGCGACGATCGTGAGCGGCGAGACGGAGCATTGCATGGCAGACACCTCAAGATTTGATGTGTCCATGGTGTGGGTAAACCCTGTGTGCCAGAAGCACATCCGGCTGTTTTGGGTCCTATCTCTTAGGCCGCATACCGTTAGGCTGGGCGCTACGCAGCGGGTCAGCCTGGTGGCTATGATTGATTGACCTAAGGTCGCCCTGTTTACTGGAGCGAATCATGAGTGACGCTTACATCTATCCGTCCCAGCAGGTCACGCTTGGAGTGATGACGCTGCACTACATCCCCATGGTGGAGAGCTTGCGAGCAGAGTTGGTTCAGATCCGAAATGAGCGGTCCAACATCTGCATGAAGGCCTTGTCCGAGAACCGCAGCCCGACTGCCGAGGAGGTCACTCGGGTGCGCGAACTCAATAAAGAATTGGGCAACAAGGAGCCTGAGCTATTGGTGATCCTGGAAAGTCTTTACACAGCGCTCTGCGATGACATGGAGTCGGCTAAACAGCAGGGGTAGCCAACAGGGGATTACTCATCACTGATTGATCCAGCGTTCAACACTCCCTCCGGCCTCGGTTGGGCAGCGGTATCCAACTTGGTGATACTGAAAAATCGACTGCGGGTCGCGTTCTCCGATTTTTTCGCAGCTTTCAAGTTGCTTAGCCAATGCAGCCTGTTCGGACTTTATCTTCTCGACTCTTTGGGCGTTATCTCCGAAAACCCAGAGAATGCCGACGGCTAGAGGGAGAAGCCAGGTAGCCGTCAGGGCTTTACGGATCACAATCAGATCAAGCATTACGCCGATCATTAGTGCAATCACCCCGTAGTACCCAGCGTTTTTTACAAAGTGGTCCATAACTGAACTGCCATCCTTACCATGATTCGGGGCGCCAAATAGGCGTCTTATGCTGCTCAGGCTCGCGGTGCGGGCCGGTGATAGGCGACATCAGTCGCCGTCGTCTAACGGAGACGGATCGAAAATCTGTTACCGGTATGAGGGTACGGGGCATTAGGGATAACGCTTCAACCCCGGACCCAGGCCGATGGCCAGTCTTGCGTTCGCAGGCGGTCCGGCAGTCCACGCGCCTCGTCGTGGTAGCCGATGCGTGCCAGGCGCTGGGCGGGGTAGGTGAAGCGATAAGCCATGCTCCAGTGCCTGCCTTGCTGGCGCATCTTGCGGCCGGTCTGGTAGGCCACATCGGCTAGCGATTGGCCTTTCCAAGTCTCTACAAAGGCGCGCACTTTGGCGGCGTAGCGTTCAACACGGCTCATGAGCTGGCGTTCCAGGGAGAGGTGGGTGTCTCAAAAAGTGGCTGCTTCACCGGACTTGGCCCAGCAAGGGCTGGGCTTGGGCGGTGCCGCGGTTCATCACCATTTTACATCGTTGGAGACCTAGTTCCGTAGATGAGGTAGTGTCGAAACGACTAATTACCGCTGCGGAGTGAGCGCCAGCTCTACAGGCTCGCCATTGCACACCTTCAACCACTGCTCGTAATTGGTCGGCTCGTTGGCGTATAGGCAGACTTGGTTATCGGCAAGCCAGGTGGCCAGCTCCTCTAGAGTTTCGAATGCCGGGCTGATCGGCGTCCCTTCGGTAGAGAGTTCGTACATCATGAAATGGGTGCACTCCGACTCCGGCCAAAGCGGCATGTAGTCGTCGGGGTTAGGGCGGGGACCATCCCACTCTTCGAAGCTCAATGCGCGATCGTTATCGTCAGCTTCCTCGGGAAACTCCCCGAGCTCCCACTTTGTAGCATCCTCGTCCCATTGAGCAGCTCTGCTGATGAACCTATTAGCGCTGAACAGAGGATCAAACCGAGGCTTCCCATCGGGGAAGTTGCCATCTGACGGGTGTTGCCAGTTGGCCGGGACCTTTCTTACTTCGCGGGTCATGAAATGCTTTCCCTGATCGAGCTTGGTCGCGGGAATCGCAACCTTCACTACTGGCTCAGCCCCAGTGATGCTGGGGCTTGGTGTACGTCTTACGATTGACGGTGCATGCCAGCTGTGACTACTTTGCTTACTCTTCGGCAGGAGTGTCTTTGGGCTGGGACTCGTTAAGCACCTTGTCGGCGGTTTGACGGGCATCCATGCCTTTACCCCACGACTGTGTTACGTAGAAGTCCTGGCCTTCGACAATGCCGGCCGCATCGGAGTAGGTGATACCCAGATCATCTGCGATCAGTTGGGTGATCTCTTCTTCCCAGGAGCTGTAGGTCTGTTCGGTGGTCATGGCTCTAATCCCATTTGCGTTCTGATAGAGCCATGTTCGGGCGTTCCGCAGTGTGGCAGAATCCCCTCATTCCACTTTTCAGATCCCTATCGATTGAGCGGATCGCAATGTGCGAGCGAGTCACCTGCGAGGGTGTAGATACCAGTTCCATCAGTCAGCGCCTCAGTCTGGTGTTGTTGCATGTAAACCTGCAGCCGGCGCTGGTCGATCTCGGGTAGGGCGGAGCCTGGTACGTGGTGGCCTATGAAACGCATCCAGTCACCATGGTCCTGAGAGGGCACCCAATTCATTAGGATGGGACGGAGCTCAAGCTTTTTACCGGCAACGGTGGTGACGCTGACTGGGGCTATGTGACTACGCTCTACCATGATGGGCGGATAGAGATCCTGAATGGGGTCATCAATGCGGACGTGACCCTGCGTGATGACAACAGAGAACGTGTTGCCCTCCGTATCGATCATCTTGATCGGTTGGCCCATCTTGGCCAGAACTTCCACGCGTTGACGTCCAGCCATCAGCTGGAAGCCATGCGATTGGAGCAGTTGGTACGCGCTAATAGTCATGAGTGTGCCTGGCTGATTATGTGTTGTTCCATTCTGCATGATGGGTATGGTGCCAGAACCCCCGTCGAACAGTCGAAACCCTCCCAGAGGGACTTGCTTTTGGCCGCCGGCACTTCAAACTCAGCGCCCGAACATTAAGCCCGTCCCTTTGGAAGATCCCATTCAATGCGTGTGCTGAACCGTCTGCTCCCAGTTGCTGCTTTCGCTTTGCTGGCCGGATGTCAAAACGCCCAGCAAGTGCAATACCGCGCCGCTTGCCCTGACGCTGAAATCCCCCAGGCCTGCAAATATGACCTCTCCCGGGCCGGCTGTGAGCGGGTCAGTATCCAGGTCGACTCATGTGCTCGATTCGTTGATCGGGCGGTAACCGAGCAAGAGTACAAGCAGGCCAGGGCTCATGGATTCGTGACCCCCGATTATCAAAACCAGCGCCCTCCGATAATCCTCCTGGGAATTAAGGAGATACATGGTTCAGGTACAGCGTTCTACGTTGATTCCAGCAGCCTGGAATCCTACGAGCGCTCCCTTCGCGAGGCTAAGGAACTGTTGGCATGGCGAGTTGGACAGTACGAAGCCACGGTAAAGACCTACCAGGGGAGGGCGGCATCGGGATCGGCAGCCTCGACGGAGGCTATGGAGACAGCCGTTGTAGAAATCCTGAAGCTTAAGGGACCGCTCGAGCAGGCTGCCCGCGCTGGGGAGCCCATAGTCAGCTTCTACAAGGCGCAGCCGTCGTTTGATTACTCAATGGCGGCCGTGCGTCTCACCACCTCCCTGGACGCGCGCAATGAGGTATTGCAGAACGGTAGCCGCCTCGCTGTGCGAGGTCACAAGGAAAGGGAACCATATCCTGCTGTGGTTCGGGCTGTGGTGACAACGGCTGGCTACAAATCAATGGCCAACGACTTGGACAAGACCTGGGCACAAAGACTGGCCCAGGATAAGGCTGAGGGCGACAGGAAAGCAGCGACATTCGCGCGTCAGCGTGCGCAAAAGGTAGCCGCCGAGGCGAAACAGCGCCGGTATCACGACCTCTACCAAGCCCCTGCAGAACGGGGCGGCTCTCAGGGCTACAGCAATGGTGGATGCTCGTGCAATGGGGGCAATGCTTGTTACGGGCCGCGGGGAGGTCGGTACTGCACCACGTCTGGCGGGAATAAACGGTACTTCTGATCTATCTCGAGTCGGTCGTATTCAGATCCTTATGTAGAAATTTGGGCGCGGTGCTTTGGATAGCAGGTGTGATGAGCTGCCTATAAGCTATCGAGGCTAGCCAAGCATCCGTCAACCACTTCCCGAGAATTCCGATGAAGGACCCGAATAAGACATTTTTAGACGTTAACAAAACCTTTTTTGGCGTGCTCTTGTTGTTGAGCGCGGCCGTGACGGGTTTTGGCGGCTACCACGCGCTGATGCAAACCAATCAACTGGTAATAGATACCCTCCTTGTTGGCTCCGTGAATGCTGTCCAGCTTGGTACCCGCTGGGCGGACATAATTCTATGGTTTACCGTGTCAAATGCCGTAGGCACTGGCCTGCTTGTTATCGGTGCTTTCCAGGCATTCAGCCGGCATCTCGTGTGGCGTCACCCGGTGAAAGTGAAAGCTCTTGATCCCGCTGGCGAGCAGTAAACCCGCGGCAATTCCTTCCTGGCTTAAAGCCAAAACTCCAGTTGCGACAGGGTGGCCGGTTCACTCGTGGGGACGGCTCCCACTGGCTCGACGTTGAATTTTGCCCGAAGGGTCTCTACGAGTGCATGCGGGTCATGGAGGATATCCTTTATCCGGTGCGCGAAGACCTGATTACTCATCCGAGCCATTCTTTCCCACTCACCCAAACTCCCTTTGTAGAGGGTGACCGTGCCCAGGCCGACGAAGTAGTCAACAACTGCCATCGGGTTATCAAGCAGGTTGATACGCTCCAAGGCGTAGTCCAGTTCAAACGCCATGAACAGAGCAGCACCCTCCTCATCGATCTCAAATTCGTTGCCGGTGTTTGCAGACTGAACGATAGTTCCGTCCGCGAGGGTGGTTGTGGACTCCCAGTCGACCATGGCGTGCGAGATGTTGCGGAACCCGCGCCATGCGCTGTGATACTCAGCGTCGGCAAAAGGTACTTCTGCACGGAAGGCCACGTCCTTCTCTGTGTACTTCGGTATCGATTCCAGGTCTGGAATTTCAAAGCGCTTGCCGCACTCGTAGATCTCTTTGTAAGTGCGCAAGGCGACGAACGAGTTTTGGTAGCCATAACGAGCAGAGATGATGTCGATCGCAATCAACTGGCGCTCGTCAAGCAAGGTGAAACGAGGAGCGATGCCTAATCGGCCGGCCGCGATTTCCTCTCGGATCTGAATGGTCAGGATGATGCGCAGCAGGTCTTCACAATACGCCGGACTGTAGGAATTCGGACAAATATTCACACTGCCCGTCTCTTCGTTCAAAGTGCGGGCTAACCAACAGCGAGCCGAGGGGTCGAAGTGACGGGCCAGCATGTAGGAACGTAGTTCGAGGAGGGGCGCCATCCACCTATACTTTCCACCATCCGTTGCCACCATATTGGATGCGGACGTGTCCCTACTTATGCGTCCACAGAGGGAGCAACCGGTCCTGCTTGAGCATGGTGGCCGGCTCTGTTCTTTCCCCGCAATGTATGCGTTGACCATGCAGTCACCACCGTTCGCATCACGGTAAATGTCTACAAGCTCATCGAACTTGTTATAGGCCTCGATTTTTTCGGATCGTACCCATCCGATGTAGGTGAAGATGTCGAATGTGTTCCAGTCAGCAATGGGGCTCAAAACCAATTGTCCATCGTCCATTGCATCCACTGCCTCAGTCGCGTTTTCACCGCGCTCTTTCATCTTGGCTGCGCGCGCGATGCTTTCGTCGAAGCGGGTGCCAATGAGACTCACCAGCTCAGCGTCCTTAGGCTTGACCCCGGTCGTCTGTGCAATGAAAGCGCGTACCTGGCGCTTGATACGGGTGAGGGGCGCAGCCTTCATCATCTGCTGGCAACGTGAGTTCCCCCCAACGCTCATAATGGTTCGTCCAGCCAAAAGACTGACAAGGTAATCGTTGCTGAGGTTGGGAGAGGCGACCCACACGCGTGTTGGTATGCCCGAAGCCTCCCCGTACGCCTCAATGCTCTTGATCTGCCCTTTGTTGTAAAGCTCGACAACGGGGTTATCTATGCCGGTCCGGGAGTGAATAGCGTGCAGCGTCGGAATTTCAATGCCATCGGCCTTGAGCTCACGCAGCGCCGTAAAAGCTAGGTTGAGAGTTACTGAGGAGTCCACCTGACCAGGCAACAACAAGATGCCGTCCATCAATGACCTGCTGCTTGATCGCGGCGATTGCGTCCTGAACCTTATCCTCAAAGGTCTTTTCCTTAACCGGGGCCAGGCCGGCCACTGGCACTAGTTCCTCAAAGAGGCCTGCCTGGATGCTCTGGTTTAGTAGGGGCTGGGCTGTGGACATGATGGGGAGCTCACTGCGTTCAAAATCGGAATGAGCACATTTTCATAGGTCTCTCGCGTGGCAGAACCCCATTTCGTGTTGACGTTTTGAGTTGATTTTGGTGATGCAAGCCCTTCTGTACCCGAGGAGAGGAAATGTAGTGAGTTGGCGAGGCTGGGCCGAAATCGGTTGCGCTTCCTTTATCGGCTGATGCCCTGGGGGAGTGGATTGTGCTGGTCACCGGGCTCCGCCGCGTTATCCTACGCAACATCTTTTCTGGAAATGAGGACTGCGGTTTGGCTACAAGCCTGTTCGATCGACTGTCGCAAATCGACGCCACCATCTTGGCCTCCGATCGGCCGCCGCTACCGCCGATAATGCGACGCGCAATTCTCCTGGCTCAAGCCGTCAACCCAGGTGAGGGGAGGGGATTCGACTGGCTCGTTCCCGAATCTACCAGCACGGCTAAGTTCATCCACCATGAGCAAGCTGCTGACTTCACCGTGTTCGTTTTCGATGACCGAAGTGTCCTCGTCGTACTCGGTACCGGCTTTTTCTACGCTGTCGCGAGCGGGAACGCTGAGTCTGTCTCGAAACTATCCGCCTGGCTGGCAAGCCATAACATCGTGACCCCAGCGCCAGGCATGCAACCAGCCACAACCAGCCAAGCTCTCCACTGAACGGCCTTCGTTTTTCTGAGGTGTGCCGGTCTAGTCGCGCCGGACTCGCGTTACTGTCACCAGCACCTCGGATGCCAGATTCGCCCACTGCTCGGGGCTGACATCAAGTGTCCCGGCGTTGAACTGTTGATCAATTTGGTCAACCAGGGTGGTGATGGATGCTTCAGTAGAGGCGGCCTGTAACGCCTCCAAAGCATCCTCAAAGTCGCAGAAGGCTAGTGTGGCCATTGGGGCATCCTTGAGTGATGATGCCAAGATAGCGCCTGCGTCGGTGTGGCAGAACCCATTGCTGCTGGAGCTGCGGCCGACTAGTTCGACCGCGTGTGGCCGGCTAAGCTGCTCTGGTCATCCTCACAACCAAGCCGTCACCTTTTGCCACCAGCTCTTGTCCTTCTTGTGGCGGATATGGGTCCGCGCGGCCAGTTTGCCCTGGTAGCTGCGGCAAGTGCCGTGAAGCGTCTTGCCCTTAGCGGTCTTAACGAGCACGCGATCCCCCTGTTTGTGCCCAACGCACGCGGCGAGCGCTGCAGCACTAGGGGCAGGGCCACGGTCCCTGGCGGCCTGGCCTGCAATTGCTGGGGCGGCGAAAACCGCCGCGTACCCGGCAAGGGTTAGGCAGAGTGTGAGGTGCGTCGGGGAGAGCCGCTTCATGATGGGCGTAGTCCTTGGTCAGGTTCGAAGTCATCAAGCGTGATGTTCGAGCGTACGCTTCGCAACTCAAAACATATCGTCGGAATTCTGCCGTAAGGGTGAGTTGACTGCGGAGCATGTTGGTTGGTGCTCCACTGCGTAGCCAGCTCGAAAAATGAGATAGGGATTAATCGTTTTTACTTTTGACAGTGCCTAGTGCTTCCTTCTGAGCTGTGAGCACAGAGCAGCGAGCAACACTTTGCTCGATTGAAGTTACTCTAATGATGACCCCCCGATCGGACATTGCACTAAGTTCACTAGAAACGCACGGTGATTTCTGAGACGCTTTTATGATCTGCTCAGGCGTCGCTGAGCAGAATTTTGCCTCACGATCATATGACGACCAAACTGCGGTCCCAACAAAAATAATTACGCCAAGACCAAGCAATACTTTTTTAATCACAGAAGTTTGAACCTCATGAATTCAGGCCTCGAACAGGCTCAGTAGCCGTTCAGTGCCATTAACGATTTACTGCAGGGGGCGAGTATACATTGCTATCGTTCTGATGGATCAATGCACGCGCTTGACCACTATGACAACACTTACGATGTGGTCACTGAGGTGCTGGTACGGGTCAAGAGCTATCCGTTCACCGATTTTACCCAGCCGGGTCGTGCCTAGGTGCTGACTCCAGAGATCCGTGATCTTGATGGCGCTGCCGGCTGTTACTTCGGAGGTGTTCCCGCGCATCCCAATATACGAAGCCGAGCTGGTGATCAAAACTTCACCGTCTTGGGTGATCCTTGGGGTGATGTCCCCTTCAAAGCCGATCGGCACCATCTTTTTTTGTGGCTTGCCGCCGGCAACCCCGCTCAGGACCTCGTGAGTCTTCGGGCGGGAATAGTGGATGTTCTCCCCACTTCCCACGTAGGCCGTCATGTGCTGCACGACTTTTCCATCAACCATGACTTCGGTATTCACCTGCAGACGATCAGCAGCTTGTAGCAAGGGCGACACCAGGGCGAGTGCGATTGCACTCAGGAAAACTGATTTGTTCATTCTCGATCTCGGTGGTTGGAATGGAAATCTCACGCCAGGCGCATCCAGCTCGGTGCCTGTCCCCAAGGAACATAACGGCTGGATCTTGCTTTCACACAGCGTTCTACTCCGGCTCCCACGCCTTCCGCTTGTGCATGTGCCTGGTGGCGAATCGCAACGGCCAGCCCATGTAGCTGAGCAGCCAACGGCCAAACCAGGATTTCCCGTGGGTCCAGCGATCGAGCGTCTTGAGCTCATCGAGACACCGCACACCAGATTCTCGTTCGTCCTTCAGGCTGTCTTCAAAGGCAAACCAAGGTTTCAATCGGTTCTGGTACCGCTCTGGAACCTTCAGGGCTAGAACATTCGCCGCCGTGAATGTCCCTTCGACGACATCGAGTCCGGTCAGGGGGCTTCCATATGTCGAGAGCTCAAACCCGAATGCCATGTAGAACCGATTACGCTGCTCTCTGGCGGCAACAGTCTTGGCATCGACCTCGGACAGGCTGCCCGGGTCAATGGTGTAGTCGAGAACGTCGTGCTTCTGTAGCCACGTGATCACGCAGGCCATCAGAGCTGGGCCAAGGCCAATACCGCGCTTGTTCATGATCAGCTGGCCGGTTGGGCCGAACTTCACTTGTTTGGTTTGGTGGCAAACCGTGACCGACACTTGGTTGTGCCAGGTGTGGAATATGGAGCCACTCGCCCCACGATGCGCGGCCCGCGCCCGGAAGAACTCAAACTCACCCTGCGGACCGCTATGCAGAGTTGTGCGGGTGTATTCGGTCACTACCGGAATGACCTCTCGGCGGTGACCAATTTGGTGCTCGAACACAAACAGATCTTTGAGGTGACAGCACTGCTCGAGCTGGTTAGAGGCATACTTCAGTGACACCTGGGCTCCTTAGCCTGCGGGCAAAAAGATGAGTATCTGACGACGTCAGTCGATCAGCATGGTGACTCGGTCAGTGGGTGCCGGCTGGCAATTGAATCCCATGCTCGGCTTCCATCTCAGCTTTGAAGCGCTCGGCCTTGGCCTTGCTGGAGAAGCTGTACAACACAGGATCTTCTGCTGGGTTGGAGTGCGTATCTTCCACAATCCATGGCTTCTTGGTGCTGGCTTCACACTTGCGAAGGTTGAACCGGACCGGGTCGGCTGGACGAATCCACTGCTCTTGATCGTGACTCCATACGACGGCATCGCTGGCTTCACATTTCTTCCAGCAGCGGCCGTTGAGGTACTCGCCGGCGTCGTTCTGATGCTCGGTGGCCACAAGGCCGGTGTCCTCGCAAACCATGCATACATGTTGTTTGAACAAAGGGGCATGGACTGCGCCGATGATATTGCTGATGCCGCCTGCGTGTTGAAGTTGAGTATTCATCTTGAATGATCCTGGGTTGGGTGTCGTTTGAGCAGAGGTTGAAGCGGTTTTGCCCGTGCCAGAACCCTTGTCTGAAAGTTAAGGCATGCAGGCCGACGATCCTCTTCACGCCCTAGGTCGGAGGTCGACGTGCGCCAGGGGGTAGCATCAGATTACCTTTACCCTCCCTCAAAAACCGGGTCGTATTTCCTCCATCGCGCCCCCCAAAAATGCCAGGCGATCAACGCCGCGCGGCCATGAGAAGATGATTTACCCCAAAGCTAAAATTTTTTAGCCAGAGCTCCGAGCAGCAGAATTCCGCAGTTATGTTTTGGATTGCTAGGAATCGGGGATATCGACACACTCTCGAAAGATTGTCGAACAATTAAAAATCGACAACAACGGGAGCTTCTAAATGCGACAAGTAAAGGGCGGGAAGGGTGCGCGGTTCTGGCGTCCCCGGGGTATGCACACATTCGCTGTGGTTGCTGCCATTCTCTGGTCAGGTCTGGTACCAGCGCAGACCTGGAAAGGCATCAGGATTTCTGGAAGTGGGGCTAGCGGCTGGCAGCCAGTGGTATGCGACAACTCTGGGGGAGGGTGGCGGTCATGCGAAATGCCTATCAACCTTGAGTTAATAGCCAATCCCGTTTCGCTGCCGGCTACGGGCCAGGTGGCCACCATCACCGCAAGATTGACTGACTATTACGGTGTTGGATTGGGTGAAGGCATCAACGTTCAGTGGACAACTACTAGCGGGTCACTTAGCGCTGCACAGTCCGAAACTAACGAAGACAGTGTTGCAACGGTGCAGCTCCGCTCATCGAACGTCATCGGCAACGCCACGGTGACGGCGATTACATCTGAGGACGGCGGCACCGGCCAGATCATCATTCCTTTTACGGATCAGTGGATACCTATTGCGCCCTTGTACACAGCCTGGGCCGACTATGGTGGGCCCTACAACTGTAGTCCGTGGACGCCTGATGCCTCTACCGTCACATCCGGTTCGTCGTTCACGCAGAGCGCGACCTGCTCGCAAAATCAGATTGCTTACAGACAGGATCGTGAACAGAGCAGTGTCTCCGGAGCTGTTCGGAACGTAGGTGGTGCTCAGCCCCTCTACCAAACCATACAGGTCACGCGTACGCAAAGTGCAGTCGGAACCAAGCCTGCAGATGTATCTATTGGAGGGGACCCTGAAGCGTCCTACTACGGTATGTCTAACAACAGGGTCGACGTCAACATGGCGTTCAATTACGACTTGTCGCTGCCTAGCGGCGGATCGACAAGTGCTTTCATGATCAGCGGTTACGGGATTGAGGTCAGGAAAATATCCGACACGCGATACCAATTTGTCGTTCAGCGTACCGGTACTTTCACTAGTACGGTTAGGTTTACGGCAACCAATGGGGGCGCAACTGTGTTTAAAGACGTCAATGTAAGGATCCAGGTTTACTACTCCGGAGGTGGTCACTAGGTTTAAGCGAGCTGCAATCTCAGCCTCGAACCAGTGAGGCTGAGTTCTTTTAGCTTGGGTTTGCCTCGCCCATTTCAGATACTGCAGCCCTTAGCGGCTGCTTCAGAATGCTGATGCACGATCTGGCAGCCGATCGGCTCTGCAGTAATGATCTAGCCTTCCGAGCTCTAGGGTAGGGACATACACGGTCTCCTCCCGCCCACACAGTCTTCCTTCGTCGTCACGTAAATCTCTGTAGATCCCCTTGCGTTCTTGATCTAGGTCGAGGTGCATTCGCGGCTGGCTAGCGGCCGGGGACCCGTACTCTGGAACGTCTGGCCACCTGGATCGGTAAACGTTGTCACCGATGCTTGACCACATGCTCATCAGGTCGCTGACAAAATCATAGTCTCGGTCAACGAGGCTGTAGCGCACGGTGTGCGTCAGTATCCGATCGCGGTGAAGGCTCCAGCGTGTGACAACCGTGAAGTTCTCAGGGATTGACTCACGCTCAACCAAGAAGCCCAGGATGGCTTTCTGGCCTTGCTTACGGCAAGCCACGCGATAGTCCTTGTTTGGCCAGGGCCTGCGAACGGTGAGGTCTATCCCGTTCTGCAGGCTTAAGTCCAGCTCCGTACAGGAGACGTCAACCAGGTCTAACGCTTTAACGCTCTGCGGCACGATGAAATGCGGCGTGAGATGAATCAGTCCCATGTGACCAGCTCCCCTAATACGCCGGTAGGGCCCGGCACTACAGGGAGATTAAAGGGGGCGGAACAGATCGCCTATCCGAAACCTAGCCACAGAATTCATCAGGCTAGTGAACCCTCAGTCTTTCCACCGACTTCGTACCAATCAAGGAACTGATGGAATGCTACGTCCGGCCCATGTTTCCTGATGCCATAGCGAATGATCATGCCGGCATCGCCTTTCAGCGCCTCGAGCCCGATGCTGCAGCCATCTCCCGCGAGGGTGAGGCTTGTTGCCCCGCGTTGCTCGTGGAGATCGATGCTCTCCATCGCCTCCTCGAAATTCGAAGTTGGCCATTCAAGGCAGAGCTCTTCGCTCTCACCTGGGGGGATGCCAACGACCGTATAGCCTGGGAGGTAGGTTGCCTCCATGTCGTGAGGCGTGGCTAGTCGACCAAGCTGACGCGCGCCGCGGTACCAGTCCTTGACTTTGCGGACTTGGTATTCAGTCTCGCGTCGCAGGTCTGCCTTATCAGGCTCTACCAGCTCCCAGGCTTCGTGGCGGAGAACGGTGACGTTCAGCGGACGGCTTCTGTGCAGAGTAAAGTAGTCATCCTCAAGCTCGGGCGTCCATCCATACTGCAGGTGGCAGATCTGGCCATCGTCCAAGGCAGGGGCGCTCACCCAATATTCGTGAACTGAGATGCAGTGTTCTTCCCATCCAGGCAAGTCGTTACACACGAGCTGTCGAGCAACCTCGAGAAGCTTACCAGGCTGGGTGTGCCCATAGGCAAAGAAGCTCTCGAAACCACGGTCCAGGCCACCCCATCCGAACTCGCGAAGCACCAAGCCGTCGATCACCATGCTGTTGCTGGGAAGGAATGATGTTGGACCGATATAGGCGTCATGCACCTTGCGCTTTTTCAGCACCCGACTGCAGGTCTGGCAGGTCACTGCTCCGCCGGCGTCGCGTAGAGATTCGAGGTCACTGTTGAGGGGTACTGGCCGTCCGCACAAGGTGCGCGTCATATCTCCATCGGTCGCGTGCGTCGTGGATGGTACACCAGGACCTACTTGTCTCTGGCAGAAGTAGCTGAGGATGGGGTTTTTCAAAACTTAGAAGCTCCGCGGTCGTTGGGCCAACCTCGGTTGGCCTATACGAATATACGTTCTACATCGCGGGGGCTGAAGCCAAAGCGGGTGCGCGGAATTCCGATATTGCCACTGTACTCATCGATCTCGGGGTTGCGCTCCTTTCACCGGCAACTAGCAGCGCTTAGGTCCGGGAGAGGGGTTCACCGTTGGAGCGAGCGATCGAAGGAAGATCAATGCTGATTGGAACGCCTGGGCGGGCATCATTGAGCAGTTTAAAAACATGGGCACGAGTCTTGGGCCCGTAGTCTCGCTCGATTGCGCGAAGGATCAAGCGACCGTTTAGAGGTCCAAGAAGCCAGGCAACTACAATCCCCAGTCCAAATGCGGCCAAGGCGTAAGCCAGGGTATACCAGCCGCCACCTACGTACTCCTTGACATAGTCATGGGCAACACTTGCCACTGCCGCAGTTGCCAGTACTGGGGCAATCACGGTCCTTAGGTCGTTGCCCAGCGCCAGAGCTACGTTTCGCAGGACTACCTGCTTCGATTTCTCGGCCATCTTCATTTCCTAACCTTTCCTTTGGAATGTGCTCAAATCCAATCGGAGCCTAACGCCTTCTTGGTGACTGAGCTAGCCAAAATGGGATCACAGATTCCTACCGCGGTTTGAGCAGGAACCCGTCGCGGTTCTAGCTGACAGGTAATGGAGAATCTATTCACCGATGCCCCAAATGCTGGCCGATACACAGAGCGGTATGTCGGATCCGACTCTGACCGTTTCTGTATCTCGTATTCAGCCGTTATCCTGTCATTCTCCGTAGGCCCTCTGGTCGCACGGCCCACCCTCTGTTGAAGACTGGACACACCCAACCTATGCCATGGATCAACCCCGAAGAACGCCTCCCAATCGCTGGTGCATCTGTGAACTGCCAGCTGCGCCATTGCGGTACCGGCGGGCTTCTGACGCAACGCCTGGTGAAGGTCGATGAGAGCGATTGTGTATGGCGTGACCCTGATGGGTATGAGTTGAGCTATGACTGGAGCGTTGTCCAGTGGGAGGACAACTCTATAGCCGCCGACGGGCCAATCCCTGTCGGAAAATTGCTGTTGGTGCGCAATGCCCTCACTCATGACGGATTGCCCTATGTGGTGCGTGATTCAGACCAGTTCTGGAGCTTCGTCCGAACCACCTCGGCAGTGATCTCAACCGCGCTCGCAACCGTGTTCAACTCGCAAACGGGAACCCTGGTGATGGGGAAGAACCGTACCTGGACCTTTGAGGTCACTGGGGTCGAGCCCTGGGAGCAATACTCAGCGGCATTGATGAAACGGCATGATAAGTCCATGCAGGCGGGAGTAATTGCTGCCTGGTGCGCTTTGTTGAGCCTACACCAACGATTCTGCCCGGTCGGGCATGTCGAGCCTGAGGCGATTGCTTTCGCCGACTACATCACCTCGACCGCGTATAAAGCGGCGGATGCCAGCCCCGAAGCGGTTCAGCGCTGGGATGAGTTTCAGGCTTGGGCTTCGACAGTTGAGGGGGCCATCGCGGGATTGAATGGGAGCGAACCCTGTGTGCAAGACCCTTGGGCAGGTGTCGTGGTGTCTACTCTGCCGCCCGTGCCAGGTCTCAAGCACCTTTCAGCCCTTCAGCTGGCCGCTTGCTATGAATGCGAAACGGTTGTCACCAGCGGTAAGGCGTATTCCTGCATTGGCCAATATCACACTGTCCCGTGCCAGGATGATGTGAGTGAGGCCCTTGAGCTTGATGATCGCGGCCTCGGATCGTTTAGCGAGATTTTTCGGTGTGGTGGAGTTGAACGGCGCTTCCGGGTGTATGCTCAAGAGGGGCAGGTGGTTCTTAGTCTGATGCCTGGTACCTCGCCTTCCCTTCAATGAGATAGGCAAGCCGCACATCGAGCCGCCCTAGGCGGCTTTTTGATGTCCGGTGCGCCTAGCTGATTCCGCTGAGCCTGGCCGGGCTTGATAATCCCGGCCGGGACTCGACCCAGTCTGCAACTGGAGGTATCAGCCAGCACGACTCTCATTGGGGGTAGGCGTTGGAGATGCAATCAGCGTGCGGAGGATCGCGGCAGCGATTAGGCCAGGGATCACTGCGCCAACGACCATGGCCATACGAATCAGGTCATCTTGTAGGCCCATGCTCCGCAGATGGTCCGCCCCTGGGGCAATCCAGATCATCAACCCGGCCGCTACGATCAGGCAGATGAAGTTGCTCATGCGATAAAGGAAGTCGCGAATACGTTCGTTCGTTTTCATGTAAGAGGTCTCTGGGTCGACACGGGATGCGTCGAAGAGACTCTACGGTCCTTTGCACAATCGGCCTAACCAAAACAGCATGGTCTTTTTCGCAGGAGTCCGTCAGAAACGGGGGGCTTTAGAGGGGTTATTAGGGGAGGGGAGCAGCTGGCTTGGAAGATCAACGCCTAGGGCCGCACATTGTGCAGTGCGGCCCAGTCATCGTGCGTAGAGGGATTACACCGCCTTGGCCAGTACCTCGGTGGCGCCCTGTGCAGACTTGAACGCGGCGCGCAGGTTGGCCAAGGACAGCGCCAACTCTTTCAGGTCGAAGTCAGCCGCGCTGAGCTTGAGGGTGATGCTCAAGTCTTCCGGAGCAGCTTCCATGATGGGCAGGGCATTCTCCAGCTGATCAGCCAGCTGCACGAGCACCGGTGCGGCCACATCCAGATCCTTGCGACCGTACAGGGCTGCTGGAGCTGCACCGGTGGACTTGGACGTGATCTTGTTGGAACCGTTGCGCTGAGCTTTCTCGAGCTGCTCCTTCATGTGAACCACCGTATCCTGTCCCTTGGCCTTGCACTGGCGGTCGGCGCTGAGGGCGCGGGTTACAGAGACCTGGCCGTTGCCAACCATCTCCCGCACCTCTTCTGGGACGTCCAGCAGCGCGAGCATCTTGCGGACGTGGCGCTCATTACGGTGGGTCTCTAGAGCGATTTGTTCAGCTGAATAGTCGTGCACGTTCACCAGCTCGCTATAGGCCTTAGCCAGGTCGAGAGGAGAAACCGCCACGCTGAAGCTATCGACGCATTGACGAACCACCTCTTTGGCGCGGCCGCCGTCAACCTGGACCACCCACACACGTTTGATGCCGGCGCCTTCACTGTTGGCGAGGAGGAGCGCCTGGTAGCTGGTGAAACCAAGGACCACGCGCAGCTTTCCGTTGGTTGGGGCGACACCCAGTGGTTTCACATAGTCGCCTGCCAGGTAAGCATCAGCAATGCTGCGGATCTGCTCCTGATCGAACTCACTGCGAATCGATTCTTCGACATTGCATTGGAGGAGGGCCACCGGCATCTCAAAGGCATTGTTGCGCTTTGGGTCGAAGTCCTGGCCAAGCTCATTTTTGTCGATCAACTTCTTGGCGGTGTCGTGCATGTTGCGCAGAGAGTTGCAGCTTGCCAGAGCAGTTTTGGCGGCTTCGGTGAAGAGGTCGAGGGTGGCGTTTTGGTTGGTCATGATCTGTAGCTCCATTTAAGTTGATGGAGCCATCTTCAAGCGGATTGAGATGTGGCAGAACCACATCACTCGAAAAAAAATCGTGCCTAATCGGTTCTCCATTCCCTCAACAAGATTCTGAAATGCGAGTACCTGAGCGATCGCCCAGGGCTATAAAGCTGGGCCCTGGGGCGATGCCGGCTGGCGCTGACTTAGGCAGCCAGATCGATGCCCGGCGAGTCAATTGCATGTTCAGGAGCACGGGCCGGCTTTTTGTGACTGCGTAGGAGATTTGAAATGCCGTGCGCTGTGTCGACCAGATACGTAGCGAAGAATACGCAAGCGATCATCCCAGACATACCGATTAAGCGCCCCGGCATGGACGACAGCTGAAAGCCGGCTATACCGAAGGCGACCGCTGCGGTGGTCAGCATCACCGCATAGATATCCACTCGTCTCCGAATGGTCTTCAGCTCCGATGGAGAGGCTTTAGCATATGGATGGGGGAGGTAACGGCGACTAGGCGCGTCCATTCTTTGTTCGTTCCGAAGGGTCATTTAATGGTGGCGGGGTGCAGCATCGCAATATGGTGAGTGGCAGGAATACCACGGCTGGCCCGAGAGTATGGCACCCCTGAATAGGCTATCGCCATCCCGTGACGTTAATGATGGTACCTAGGATTCGGCCTTGGGATTGGCCTGATCCAGCCCCCGACGTCTTAAGTGCCGCGGGATAATGGGGGTGGTCAAGGCGGCTTCTAGCGAAAGGCCGGCGCTCATCCGTCGACGCACAGTGCTCGCGCTCACTCCCCAAAGCTTGGCCAACTCCTTGATAGATCCTCGAGTGCCCTGTACTTCCTGAATCCCTTCTTGACGTCGTTTTTCAACGGCAAGTCGTAGTGCAGCTGTTGCAGCAGGAGGAAAATACCCGCGTCGTTGCTCATAGCTGCGCTGACGACTCAATGACTTGTTACCGGGCACCCACTCAAGAGGCGGCATAATTTCTAGCATTGCCTTTAGGGATCCCCAGCTAATATTCAGGACCTCGCAGACCTCATTCCTTGACCACCCCCTACTGGCAGCCTCGGTGATGAACATTTCCGTCTCGCTGACAACGCTTTTACCTTTTCCCTGGCCGGCCGCTGCTGATTTAGGCAATTGGCATTGCCCTGGACCAAGCGTAAATGAACTGTTAGTCGTCATCGTCCTTCTCCACTTCCACCGTCGGCGGGCCAGGTTTTTCGAGAGTGGTGCCAGCTTATTGCGCCTATCCGCGTGCCAGAAGCGGCGATGCCGGCTTTGGATGTTGCTTTGGCCCCCTATGGGAGCATTCGGACCAGTAGAAGAGGGCAGGCCGAACATCCCAACTATACGGTCGGCGTTGATAGGCAAAAAGCCAAAACTGGGGGTCGGATTTCGATTCCGGGATGCGCCAAGCCTGAACAGCCTATCGCTGTAGGATTGTCCGGACTTTATCGGGTGGTATCATTCAGGTCGGCTGCTCCAGGCTATTTGTTCTCTCAGTTTGGCACCGACCCCTGTCGCCAATCGACACCATCCACCTCCTGGCCTGCACATGAAAATCAAGCCTCAATATTTTCACTTCACTGTGATGGCAGTCTTCCTGATCGCCGGCGCGGCCTTGTTTTTCGCTGGGCAAAAGGCTCTTTCCGGATTCTTCGCCATGGGCACAGTAGTAGCCGCGGCGCATTGGAAAGCGTCCAAGGTTGGGCTGATCGACCGCTGACACTATGTTCTAGAGCAGTTGATGGTGACCATTAGGTCGTTCTGTGCGCAACATTTGCCGTCGCGAATCCTCGCCGGACCTTTTCAAGGGCAGTGGGCAACTCCCCTGCTGCGCGGTTGAATTGATGAGTTCGGCGGTTACCCTGAACTCACCGTCGCTCACCTTTTTGGTGTGCTGGCCAACCTCTCATTAGCCGGGTCGAGCCCTGGAACACCGGTATCTGGAAACCAATACATGCTTCACTTTGTTACGCACTCTTCAGATGCATCCAAGCCATACTGCCTGCTCACTGCAATTACGGTCATGGCCCTAGCTGCGAAAATCCATGGCACCGACAAAGCTGTAATGAAGGCGGGTTATCGGATGCTGGCTCGGCTGAAGCCCCAGTATGTGCCAGTAGTTTTGAGGATCATGAATGCTCCAGCGCCGCTGGCTCACATGAACCAATTTGTGGCCACCTTGCCGGATCATATCCTCACGATGAAACTGACAACTTCAGCACGCCCGTTACAAAATGCTGGCTGAAGCCGGCCCACGGCCGTCTTCCCGGGTTTCTTGAAAGGAATTACCGCATGAACAAACACGACGTTCGTGATGCTGGTCAGGGCCTGGCATACATCACTGACTGCACCCTGGCGACAGTTAGTGACTTGGCAGCTAAAGCTCGTCCGCCGAAGTACGAGCTCAAGAGACAGATCAGCATTGCTCAGCAGGCCATCGACTGGATGGATCGCTTTGGCGTGGACTATTCCAAGACTCGCGCAGCTGATGTGAGAGCTGGTGGCGGCAAGGTCGAGGATTGGGCTGCCCAGTTCAAGCAGCAAATCTGAGGTTCCGGACTGCGTTGCCCTGGCACCCGGTGGAACGGTTGCTCTCGGCATGAGCGTTGTGGCTTCTATGAATTTGAGGATCTGAAATTGAATATTGGGCAACTGCATCAGTACCTGGGTGAACTGATCAAAGCTGGCATCGATCCGCGTCTCCCAGCAGTCCTGCCTGGCAAAAGTCCCGACGATGATCTCCCCCAAGAGCTTTGCATGGCGATGATTATCGAAGGGCGTTTCCAGGTAGACCCGGCTCCTTTAGCCAAGGGTTACACCGAGGATGAAGGTCGCGCATTGATGCTGTCTGGTGTCGGTTACGACACTGGTGTCTTGGAAGAGACGCACCGCACTGAATGGCCGCCTGTTGACGCACCTCAGCCGGATAGGCTGGTAAGGACCAGGCATGAGCTTTGATCAACCAGCAGCTGGCTTTGGCTCTGAGGGGCTGCAGCTGCCTTCCTTCAAAAAGCCTATCCCGCGGGATGATGTTTTGTCCGTATGGGCGTCGTTCGGCTACGGCGACACGCGTGCCTTCATCGCTGAAAACCATGGTATGAGCGTACAAAAGGTATCGGCAATCCTGGCGGTACCGTTGCCGGCCGATTGGAAAGAATCTGTCAGCCAACTCCGGTCGAGCTGGAAGTAATTTGCTTAGGGGTAATTATGTCGCGGTCATGCGCAGCGGTAGATTTCGAGGATGGTCGTAGGCTCTACCTCATTTTTGATAACACGGTTGATATGGCCTACCGGCCTCTATTCGCAACGGCTAAGGCAGCCTGGGCCTGGTACGAGGCTGGATTACTCGACTTTGCTGAGCCAGCCAATGCTGCCGGTACCGAGCTCCCTGTCACATTGACGAAGGACCTCCACTACGACGGCAGCGAGCGATGGCAATTCGGATCTCGTGCCTCCGCTGAAGCGATGTGGCTTACAGGTCCACGTAGTAGGGATGAGGTTTATCTGGAATCTCTTTCGAACGAAGAGCCGTACGGCGGGTATTTTTCGTCATAGCCTAATTGATCTTTGTGCGCTCATGCCACGTGCCCATTGCGGGTGTACGGGGCAAGCTGGCGCGCCATCAATGTCCATGTAAGGAGACAAACCGTGCCACTGAATGAATCCAACCAAGCCAAGTTTGATGAACTGCACAAGCAAATTTTTGACTCGATCCGAGCGGACCATGAAGAACGATGGAAGCAAACATTCGGTTTCGGCAAGACGCGTATGCCTGTGCAAGGCATTTTCGTTATGACTGGCCCGCATGGCGGATCGGTTCTCGGCTCAATTGGTTGGGTTGCCCAGGTTCGCCTCAAACAGGGGCTATTCGGGTCAGATAACTACATTTTATGTCACGCAGGTAAGGGCGAAGGCGGATGGCTGATGCAGCATTCGAACAACCATTTCTTTCCGCTCACTACCGCGGAAATTGAGCAAGTCCGCCCGTACTTTTCTGACTGTCTGCCAGACAACGAAACCTTCCCCAAGGGAATCCACCTGGGTAGCGAGGAAACACGGATGATTGGGTTCATCGTCGAGCCTCCTGAAGGTTTTGAAACCCGAGGCGGGGAGGGGGCACGGATGCGAATGACTACCGTTGGCCCAGACGGAAAAAAGTCAGTGACGGATACCGTGTTTCTGTAAAAGCGACCTCAGCTGTACCCAAGCCCCGGCCGCACCCGGGGCTAAGGCCGTAGAGAGGGAACAACTGCGCTTAAGGGAGAGAGGCCCGTATGCAATACCACGCACCGAGTAAGCAATTCACCGTTTCTCTGGACGGTCTTCAGGGCAGTGCCTCCGCCCTGCGTCATGCCATCAAGATGATTCGGAAAACAGCTGGATTTCCGCTAGAAGGTGGCGAGCGTCCGCTCAAAATGTCTGATGCTTGCCATGCAGAGCAATCGATTCTTGACGCGGCCCGAATCCTGGGCATCGACCTGGGCGCGACCCGGGCAGGCCAGCTGGACGTCCGAGGCGCTGAATAGCCTGATCCCATCCATCCCCAGGCCGAGGGCCGACACCATGGGTCCCGCATGTTGTTAGAGGAGCGTCGTCATGACGAAGCTGGAGACTACCCTACTGAACCTTGCGTATCAGCACCTGGCCGGCCTGTCCTGCTTGTATGAGCTGGGTAACGGGAAAGTCCGCACAGAAGATCAGGAAAGCTTCATGCAGATCAATGCTGCGCTCGATGCGTTGCTAGAACCCTGCCATCTGCCTGACAGTGGGATGAGCGAGGAAGCGGTGACTCGCATGTCGGATCTAAAAGCTAGGCGCGCCACCCTCGTGCCAGGCCTCAAGGTTATGGCAAATGCTGTCGCGAACTGGGCTAAGTCCGAGCAGCTTGTTCGAAAGGCCTACCTTTTTGGTAGCCGAGTCCGCGGCACGAACTCTCCGGATAGCGACCTGGACGTGGCTGTTGAGATTGCCGCGCTCGAGGGCGACAGCTGCGCTTTTACGACCTGGACTGCTGAAGCACAACGACTCAAGGCGTCGATAGCCGGAATTGTTCCTGTGATCATCGATCTTGATTGGTACGGTGGAGAGGAGGATACGCCCTGCATCCATCAAGCGTTAAAGCAGTCAAGCGTGTTGGTCTATGACACCGAAGCCGAATGACGCAGGAAAGAGGCTCACTAGCACTCCGAGTGGGTCAAAGCCTCAGCGCGGTCGTCAAGGGCCGCATCGCTCGTTTCAGCCACCACTTCCAAATCCAGTCCGTCCAACCCCGACAACTGGGTTAGAGACTCATCCATCATCATGCATGCGTTCAACAGTGCATCGCACTCGCGTTGGATATTGATCCAGAAAACAATTGCTGCGTTCACGTACGCCACCATGGAAGGGAAACGGCCGGTCTCCTTTTTTGACCTAGCCACTACCTCAATGATCGACATGCGAACACCGTCAGGCAGCCTTAGCACTGAACTGTCAGCATATCGCGGTTGCTTCACGGGCTCGGCAGGCCTCCTATCCACACATGCTAAAACCTGGCTGGCCAGAGGCTGACCAAGACGGGCAATGAGTATGTTCCGCATAGCAGTGGTGCGCTGGCGGCCAGCGAGAGATTCCATAATGGCTGCTACCATCTCAGAGTTGCCACTCCGGCCATGCACCTTGCCGAGATCTGCCACAGCGTCGAGTAAAGATCTGGAGGTGCGAATCACATACTTGTCTGCAGTCCTCGAGTCGTATTTTGGTCGCGGCTGACGCTGAGCGCGGGCATTGTTCAGCAGTTTCTGAGCGAGTGCGTTTTTGGGGACAAACATATCAGCCGATTCTGGGGTTGGGTGCATTCACGTACCGGCAGGCTCTAGTACAAGTTGCCGGAAGATGCGCATCGTGGCGCATCTGCTCCTGAGTCTCAACCCTCTTCCGGCCGAGTGGCCCCTCAGTTGGAGATCTCCCTTGTCAAAAAAGTCACTCCGTCAGTTCCGGGGGCCTGAGAGCCTGGAAGCTGAGCAGCTCTCCCGGGATGCTGTGCGTCCATTTCTCGAAGCCTGTGGCATCAGCGTCACCGGTGATCACCGGGTAGCCACAGGTGCTGCGTCCCAGCAGTTCCTCGTCTTCCAAATGCCAAATGGCGATGCTGTGAAAGCGCGAGTACGTCTGTGCTGGCGGCGCGACGGCCGCAACCCTAACGAGAAGAAGTACTCCGCTGCCCAGTTGACTGCTCACCTTCGACCTGGTGGCTGGGACGCCACTCTTGAGCACGTGGTAGGGAGAGACGTAGCCCAGGGCATCACCCATAACCTTCTGTTCCAACGTGAGGCTGACACCGTTGTGTACGCGGCGCTCATCCCGATCGATGCCCTGCATCAGATTTGGAATCGCCAGCGCGAGGTGAGTGATGAGCTGTTGAGTAAAGGGTTGAAGGGACGGATTAGGAAGAACCATGCCCAGAATGGGACAAGTCCAACTCTCTGGCTTCAGGATGATCGAATGCCGGACACTCACCTGGTGGCTGACGTGCTGTGGCAATGGCCAGGAGTTGTAGATCTGGCGAAGAGGGCCGCTTCTGATCCGAGTCCTCCAAGCCCAGACGACACTTTCGACGATTGCCCAATGCCGGATTATTCAGCTTTAGGGCGTGACCTGGGCGAGAGAGTGAGCGCTGTTCGGTCTTATGTGAAACGTGACCCCAAGGTGCGGCTGGCCGTGCTAGAGCGAGCAGGGTACCGGTGTGAGAGATGTACCGAAAGCCGATCATTCCACGGCTTTCTCGACGTGCACCATGTGCTGGGAGCCGAGATGTCTGACCGGTACTACAACTGCGTAGCGCTGTGCCCGAATTGCCATCGAGACGCCCACTATAGCGAGGACAGTGATGAGATAAACAAAGGGCTCTTGGAGTTTGCACTTCAGTTCAGGTGATGACTGCGCAGTGCAACGTGAAGGCTGCACCTGCGGGATAGGGCGAGCAACTCACCACTGAAATGCGGGCTTTCTGCCGCGCGCCGGGCTAATTCGCCGCTCGGTATTCGTACTTGCTGACGAAAACGCGAAGGTGCCCCACCCTGGAGGCCATTTCATAGCCTTCACCCTCGCCCTTGTAGTTGCAGAGCTCCACGAACTCAACCTGGTCGACGTAAAGCTCTGCTTCTTCCTTACCCCAGCCAGGCTTCAGAATCTTAGGCTCGAACCACACTTCGAAGTCGTCCTCATCGGCCTGCCGGCGGGCAGACTGATGTTCATCGGTCTGCTTGTAAATAGGCTCCATCAGGTACTGAACGAGTTGCTCGCGACCATAGAAGCCGTCGGCAACGGTGAACGTCCGATCGGACCTGAATGACTCGGCATAGAGCGCTTCAGCGCACGCGAAGGTGGACTCATCCTTCATCATTGCGGACAGAATTGACGATAGAGCTGCGATCATTTTCCACATCCTTCAAATGCTGCCCAGTAGGCTTGGCAGCCCAAGTGGCCGAGTAAGGATGCTGATTGTGTGGCGGGAGGCGCAGTGGCAGAACCCCAAGCTAAACGGACATGAGTGGGCATTGATTGTCTGTTTAACTGCGGGCCTGCCTGATCGGCCGCGGCCCGTAGGTCGAAGTTTTCAGTGCAGAGGAGGGTTGAGCCGGCCGTCTAGGGAGAATGGCTCTTGTAGTACCACCTCATACAGGCCCCGAGCCAGCGCAGGGTTCATTACCAGGTTCCAGCTGTGGCGCGAGACGCTAGATGGGAGCACGACAAAGGGGTGCTTGTTCAGTAGCTCCTCGCCGTAGTGCTGCTGGCTTCGGCTCGGGGTGCCGGGCAGTAACCAGTTGGCGTTGGCGATAGCAGTCGTATCGAGAACATGAATCTTCGAAGGGTCGGTGATTCGCACCTGGGTGAGTACGTAGGGGAGAGCATCCAGAGACCCAAAACCTTTGTGCACTGCAACCTCAAGGATAGCGGTCGATGCATCTAGGCTGGCATAAACCGCCGCCAAGCCCTTTGGGTTCCATCGACCGCCCCCTTTCTCAGCACCTATCCCAAGATCCCAGGTAGAGGCATAACGTTTTGAATCCAGACGCCAGAAGTGAACCTCACTGCTCATAGGGTGCTTCGGCATCAGCAATAGACCCCATGGTCCATACGAGTCAGGTAATCGCTCACCAGTTCGTAACCCACGGCATTGGCGATCAGGTTGATCGGAGCTTCGCCATCAAGGCCAATTGCGGGCTTAACGATCCACTCTTCAGCAAGTTCCCGCGTACCCAAGACCTCGGTAGCCTTCTCCATCACTTCAGCATAGTAGAGCGCCCGCGAGCTCTGCTCAGCAGTGAGAGGCTTGTCGGGTTCCTGCATCCGACGGGCAAGGGTGCGCTCGGAGGTGCCAACAATTTTCGACAAAACGCCACCGCGCTTGTAGACCTCGGAGGAGTTGATCATTGCGAGCACCGAGCGAAGGCTGAAACCCTGGACGATTGCCCGATAAACGTCCATGCGATCTTCAATGCCCCGGTCGTGGAGTAGAAGAGTGACCATGGTTGTGTTTGGATGAGCCGTGCTTTTCATGGCGCCTCCGTTGATTTCTGCCATTTGGCAATCATGATACCGCCAATTTACGGGGTGTGCCAATCGCCGGTCCCTCCATCTATCTAAAGCGGCATGCTGCAGGCCAAATTTAAACGCAGCCAGCATGTGGCAGCCGGTCACTACGGATGTTTGCTTGCTCGATGTTGGCCTTGAAGTAATCAAGGCAGGCCTCATAGCCCTGAGGGATCAAAGCAGCGTAGGCAGCACGGTGGTCGCCATTGAGGATGTAGAAGGCCTGCATCTGGCCGAACACCAGCGCCGTGGTATCGCAGCCGTAAAGCTCAGGCCCGGTGTCGTAATCGTTGTAGCTGACGTAGAAGCCATCGCCATCGATGGTCGAGTTGTATTGCACGACGGGGACCGGCAGTCCAGAAGAGAGGGTGATGATGTGGGCGGAAGGCATGTGGGATTCCTTACTTGATCAGAATTCGACGACATTCTCATCTCTCTGCCGTGTGCCAGAACCCAATTCATCGAAGTGACATGGAAGACAGGCACAAAAAAAGCCGCCTTGCGGCAGCTTTTTAAGAATCATATGCAGTCGGTCAGCCGGCAAGGCGGCCAACCGGCTCAATGTCTCGACCTTTGGACAGGGCAGCATCAAGGAAACGACTAGCATTGCCGGAGCGATTGGCGAGGGCGGCGCGAGCTTCAGCCTGGAAGCGGGCTGCCATCAGAGGTTTCGGTTCGTGCTTCGGCTTCTGCATGGATATCTCTCGTTCTCTGATCGAGCTGCTCACAGTGTTGACTGCGCTTGAACGCGCTTGCCAGTCTAGGTTAGCTCAGCTGCTGCGGATTCTACATTGCCTCGGATCGCTCAATGATTACCCAGTTTCGAGCCTTTATCTTGAGCTTGTGTTTTACCGTGCAAAGTGTTGCCGCGTACCCGATGCCAACCCCAGTGGCGCCTGCAAAGAACAAGGACCAGTCGTCCTGCACAAAGACGGTCACCGCTGCCAGCAAGCCTAGCGTCAAACCGGCCGCGACATGCACTGCGATCAACGGGAGCCTTACGCAGGGCCAGGTTGCTCGAAGTGCGCCCAGACCCAATATCGTTGCGATGTAGATCAGTATAAGAGGGGGTAGGTTGTGGGCTTCAAGGAAGCGCTTGCTCTCATCCCAGGACAGGAGTAGCACCATCATTCCGATGGGTATCAGGTGATTAGCTAGCCCTCGCGTGTTGCGTAAAGAAGTGAGCACCGAAGAAACAGTCGCCACCAATCCGATCATGGTGAGAAAGACCCACAGCATCTCTGAAGTGCCTTCTATGCCCCCTGCCTGAATTGCAATTCCACCCGCTGCGGTTAGCGACCCACCGACGAACGCGATGCAGCGAGTAATCACCCTGTTCAACCTCTGGGGGTCCTTAAGGGTTGTGTGCGACCGCCACGCACGCTTTATCGTTGGCGTGGCCCCTCGACTAACGTAGTCGATGTCAAAATTGGTTTCTGAGGAGGGGTGCCGCGCGGCTTCAATAATGCTCGCGATGCCATCTTGACCGGCGTTCAGGCAGGGCTGCGCATACTGGGCACCCGCGCCGATTGCTGTCGGGTGGGAGGTGACATCAGTTATGTCTATCGGCATGCCAGGAACTGCCCTGAGGCGCCAGCACTGACTTTCAGTCAGGATTAAAAGAGAAGCGTCCTGAGGATAGGCCGCAAGAACTGATGTTGCGTGGGCGCGAAGATCAGCCTCGAGGAGGGCGGAAGGCCTGGTGTCGTCTGCGAGGTCGTGGTCTAGCAGGAAGTCAGCAATCTTGTTGCCTACGCGTACGCTGCCTGATGCACCTACAGCAATAATTGGCGACCGCTCATAAGTGACGGGTTTGGCCGGAACCCGAAGCTTGGTTTTCGATGACCATCCCCACTCATTGATAAATCCGGTTTGCACTATCCCTGCATTGTCGCTAACAAGCGTGTCTGCGCTGAGGGTTCTCAGATCCCATGTGATCGTAGTCAATTAACACCTGCGTTGAAGTGGGAGGATTTTTGAAGCGCGACGGTCAGTTGGCTGGTATCCGCACAGCTGCCTACTACTCAGGCGTAAAATATTCCAGAGATTCATTGTCGACGCGAGTGTTGATCGCGTTCAGTACGGCCTCTTCAAGGCTTTTGCCCGTTGCATCGCACCAGCCGAATCCCTGAACGTGCCAGCTGACACGATGATGCTTGTAGGTCTGATCACCGTTAAAGTCGATGATGACAGATGCGTACCGACTGCGATCGTTGAGCCACTCCCAGCACATTTGCATGTTGTCGGCCATTTTCAGTCCCGTCCGTGTCGGCTATTTGATGAGCACACATCTTGGTCAACTACTGCGCGTGCCAGAAGCGGAGGGATATACAGCGCCGGGTAGAAGCTGCAGCAGAGTTGCCCTGGCTAGGCCGAATCAAGTTGGCTGAGGGCAAGGTCGCTGCTCAGGTGGGATTCAAAACCTGTCCGAGGATCCGACTTACCCACTTTAGGCCTCGAGACGGCCGCTGGATCGCTCGTTGCCCAGTCCGGCCGGCTGATCGACTGACCTTTTACCCATTCAGGGCATCAACCTGATATTGAGGGTTTGCGAGACCCGGGATATGGCAATCAAGAAAGGTGTTGCCCCAACGCGCATAAAGCCACAACTCGTTACCTTGGCCAGCCGGCCACCCCCGGGCGACTGGCTTTATGAGTGTAAGTTCAAATAGGTACCGCATGCTGGCGCGCCTGGATTCGAGCGTCATGCTGGTGACCAAGAACGGACACGATTGGACTCACCGGATGCCCAGGCTCGCCCAGGACCTGGCCCGGGTCCCAGCCCGCGGAACCTGGCTGGACGGCGAGGTGGTGGCTTTGGATGAGGAGGGGCGGCCGGCGTTCCATCTACTTCAACAGGCTTTCGGTGCCAATAGCACAGAGCCCCTCATGTTCTTTGCTTTCGATTTACTGTTCTTCGATGGTGCGGATCTGCGCGACTTCCCTATCGAGCAGCGTCGCCAGATGCTCCAAGTTTTGCTTGAACAGTGTGAGCTGAAGTGCGTCCGATTCTCTGAAACGCTCGAAGCCGATGCGGCGTCATTGCTCAGCAGTGCCTGTGCGCTGGGACTTGAGGGCCTGGTCGCAAAGCGCCAGGGCAGTCGCTATGGCGGAGAGCGCAACGGTGACTGGATCAAACTCAAGTGCCAGAACCGACAGGAGTTTGTGGTGCTGGGCTATACCCGCGCGGCAGCCGGCATCGGATCATTGCTCATCGGGCTCCACGATGACGCCGGGCAACTTGTGTACTCAGGCAGGGTTCGATCAGGGTTCACGGGTCGCCAACTCGACCAGCTCCTGGCAAAGCTTCGGCCGCTTCAGCGCGATACCGCGCCATTGCCTCATCCGCCGGCGCAAAGAGGTGGCGTGGTCGTTTGGGTTGAGCCACGCCTGGTGGTCGAAGTCCGATTTATGGAGCTCACGCCTCGCGGAAAGGTGCGCCACGCCGTTTTCATGGGCCTTCGAGAGGACAAGCCTGCGGAGGGCATCAGCCTGGAGAGTGACACGGATCCGTTTTAAGCGGACCGGGAGTGCATCGTGTATGAGGTGGATATCGAGGCCGAGGCCTGCGTTCTGCAGTGTGTGATCACCTCAATGGTGATAGCCGATGCTCATCCATCGCTATGGACCAGCGACTGGGACGTTGAAGGTTACCGTGAGATGGAGTTTCGAGTGGTCTCAGGAATCACGTTTGATTCAAACGGCGAGGCCTCTGATCTGGGGCGCAACGGATGCGCCGCGCTCGCAGAGCGGTATGGGGAGTACATAGAGGAGCGCATCTGGAGGCAATACGACGCGCAGCTCCAGGAGGATAGGCTGTAGAAGGGACTGATCGACACCAGTGGCAGGCCTCATGTCATCACTCTCGGGACTCGCCAAGGGCTTTTGAATCAATGTCTAAACTCATAAGCATGGCGCTGCACACAACCCATTACCTTCTGCATGAGGTCAAGTAGGCATGAAGTCTGAAATATTTCATACGGCCAATATTGGCAGTATCGAATTTACTGGCTGGATTTCTTTCGATGGTCCCCGGATAAGCTCTAATGAAGGTGGATCAGTGAATCTTGGTCCTTGCTCCATTCGGCATTTCGAACCGGATGTGCCGCGCGCTGGGGTCGCTCTACGGCAGGGTTGGTACGTAGTTAAGTACACTTCCGAGGTCAAAATTCCACTTCGGAATTTTACCGAGGCGGATGCAGTTCAGTTGTCGTCTGAATTTGGAATTCCAATAAGGCATCACACATCTGGGCAGGCTATGGGTTTAACAAGTTTTTATCTTTCTCCAGCTTTTGAGGGGTTGAAAGTTTGGGTCAGAAATCATCCCCGAAAGGCAAAACAGTTATCGGACCCTGATGGATATTTGCCTGATTGGTACGACAAAGCGATTTCGTCGAATTCCTGATCAGCGAGGCATCGTGTTGAACGGTCGGCGCTAAGCACCCTTCACATCAAGCGTCCGTTGTTACCTGGGCACTTTGGCCAGGCACAGCCGCTGGGTGTCTTTATCCTTGATGCTGTAGCAGCTGGACCGATTGCCTTTGATCTCGGCGAGGCAGAGCTGCTTGGCGTCATGGTCGCGAATGGAGTAGCACCTGGATGCATCACCCTTTGCAGACGCTAAGCAGTAACGCTGCTTATCCTTGTCCTTGATCGAGTAACAGTCAGTGGCAGCGGCCTGGGCGAGGGTGGCCAGCAGGGTGAGGCTCAAGAGTGTCCAGCGCATGGGATGTCTCAGTGTGATTGCCTTCCCAGCATGATACACGGGTGACATGGGACAGACGGTGCCCGGGTCAGCATGCCGGCCAATCCTGAACCTCCTTACGCTGCATCGAAAAGAGAAAGCTGCCCATAGTCTGCATCGGCTTGGCGGGCCTTGGGACGTTTCGATTTAGTTGCAGGCATGACAGGGGTTGGCTTTGCGTCAGGCTGTTGCGCATTCGGTGCCTCTAACGTTGGTTGCGCGACGACTTCTTTCTGTTCTTTCGGCTTCACAACCTGGAGCTGATTGAGTGGTGTCGCCAGGGTAGCTGGCAGGGGCGCGACCGCCGGCGCTGGGACTTCTAAAGCCTCACGGCGGGGTTGAGTGAAATCACACAGGACGATCTCACACATCGGACTTACGCCGTGCCATTCGTCCAGGTATGCGGACGTATCCAGGCCACAATTGTGCTCAAGCAGGATGCCTGACTGGTCCATGAACTTCTGGCACTGCGGGGTGATTTCCACGCTGTAGTTTCGGCAACCTGAGTAGCGGAACGGCGCGGATTGCTGCGGGATGATGAAGGCACCGTGGTCGGCAATTTGGCTGGCCACCTCAATAACCTTGTACTCAAAGCTCGCGCCAGTGTAGCGACCACTGAACGCCTTGCCGGTCTTCACAGCCCCGAACGGGGGGTTCGAAATCGCGACATCGAAGCGGCCCAGTTCTTGAAGCGAGAAGACATCACCAACGATCCACTCTGCCTCTGGCATAACCCGCATACCCACCTTCGCATACTCCGGATTCAGCTCGACGCACACAATGCGCTCTGCGCGCTCACGGCAGGCAAAGGCGAGCCTGCCAATTCCCGCGCACAGGTCGATTAGCGATTTGCATTCCTGCACCTCAACTGAAAGGTCGTTCGCTAAGCCTTCGGGGGTGAAGAAGGCGCCAGCAAGCCCGTTCATGTTGGTCGCGGACTCATGGAAGTGTTCCAGGATGAAATAGCGGTCATCCAGGGTTAGGCGTTTGTCGGAGTGGACCAGATCGAGAGCTTGGTGGTGCAGCTTCGCCGCGACTTTGGATAGCTTGGCCATGTTGATTCCTTAACCCGCCGCAGCAGATAGCAAATTGAGTGTGCTGGTGCATTTGATGGGAAGAATTGTGTGGCGGCGCCGGGTGTGCCACTAGCACCCCAGGATCACGAATTTTGCTCAGGGGAGGGCGGAGCGTGACACGCTCAAAGCCTGGGATAGGAAGTGAAAAGGCAGGGCCATCGACCTCGGCCCAGCAATACTGGGCCGATTAGGCGCAAGGCCTCAAGAGTTAACGGGGCTGCAGCTTGGCATATCGCTGTGCGTTCAGCCGCTCCTTCTGGCCCTCCCTGGCTGCCCGTGGCAGTCGGTCGCGTTGCTCATTGAAGCGATAGTGCTGGAGAAGCCTACGGCTAGTAAGTGGGTCACCCACTACAGCGCCCCGCTCAAACTCCAAAGCATGCAGGCTAATCGAAGCCCCAACCGGCCATAGGTTCTCGATAAAATCTTCTGGAGAGCGGCATCGTTTGGCTAGCAGGTAACTTGGATATCCGAGTGCTTTCGCTATCATCTCTAACACCGCACGTTGCTTGATCTTGCTATCTGCCTGTACGGTCAAAATGCGCAGCCTCGAAGCGACGCGCTTAAAGTGTCCCAGGTACATACCGGTTGAGAGGCTGATCTCAACGAGGACGTCTGCAAGCCTGTCGTCTCGAAGTACGTAGTCTTCAGCGGGTTTCCACCCGCTCAAGTTATTAGCTGCAAGAAACGCAGTGTAATGTTCCCCCAGCGTTTCGATTGCATGGCGGGCAGTCAGTGTTTTAGGAGCCTCTTGAGGCTGCAATTCAATAATTTCGACCACTGCATACCTCCTATTGATGGTGTGAATCTGTTACCGCGGTTCAGAGTTGAACAGCGGCTTTGAGAATTATTGGGCTTCAGTATTGACTGTGTCTCTGTGTTCATCCTCGTTCAGCTGATTAAGCTGGCGGGATAAATCCGAAATTCGAGCACCAAGATTTTCACCACGCTCTTCAAAACGGCGATCTTGCGCCGGGCTTCCATCCTCACGGGTGAAACGTTGCCGCTCCCAGATGTCCAGTTCCTGCTCCGCAGTATCCAGTTGCTGTTGCAGTTGCTCCCTTGTCACATTGCTCATAAGTCACCTGTGCTGTTGAGGGTTCATCCCATTGATGCGTTCATGCAATACCCTATCCAGCCCCGCAAAAGAGGGTGCTGAGTCGAGGAGTGGTAGCTCGACCATTTTAGCGTCTTTGACCGGGTTGTACCTTTGAATCTGCGTGTCCTGGCTAGTGCGGTGATGCTGCTTGGCTCCAGATTCAGTTTGGGCCTGGTCAGCGGGTGCGAGCCCCTGCTAGCCAGCCGTCAAGATAGGCCCCGTATTCCTGGCGATTCCAGTATGGGTATTTGCCCGATACACCCATACGGGCTGATGTGAAGCCAATGCGGAAAAGGTTAGCGGTGCGCTCCTCGGTCATCATCTTTTGCCCTTCAAGGAATATGCGTCGGCGAGATCATTTAGTGGTGCATGGTGTGCCACCAGCACCCGTGGGGAGCGACTGAATGTGTTCGAGTACCTCAACGGGGGATTCAAAGTGGTGGGCAAGGGCAAGCCGGCGGGCACATGCCGCCGGATTGCGAGGGTTAGGAATGTCCAGGGCGACTAGCTGGACAACTCAACCCAGCAGACTCAACTGAGTCATGGTTGCCATGTCACCATTCTGGTTCGTATGGGCTTGGGCCGATCGCTCGGTGATGACCCATTTAGCACAAGACGGTGGCAGGCGAGTGAGGTAGTACAGTTGGTCACGGTCTTCAGGCACGACCAAGTGCAATTCTTGTCCTACGGCCTGGTGGGTAAACTTCTGAACAGCCTCATCAACGCTGGTCTGCTCGTAGGAGAGCAGTTTGACGGTCGTGTCTACAATGACTTTGGCGTCCTTCGGCATGCTGACAGCATTATCGATGGCGGCCCGGTACGCTTTCACCCTTGAACGGTAGCTGCCAGGTTCGCGCAGCTCTGCTTCCCAAAGCGTCCTCACGAACTCTCCAACGATGCTGTAAGCCCACCCAGCGCAGCGCCAGTTTCCTTCCTCATCGGGCATCAGAAGGCTGCAGTCAGCTTCATGAATTTTCATGACCTGAGGGACGTCTATCTGATAACCCTTAGCTTTTTGTGGTTTGTATCCGAGGGTAGCATCCCGTAGGCCGTGTACTGGAACATCGTACGCGGGCATGACGCGCCACAGTCCAGCATTGCGGCCGTCATAAATCGCCCCCAAAAGTGCGTGGTCTTTGTGAAGGGTGACAGTGACTGACTCGCCAGCTTCAAGCGATGTCACGATGTCATGCCTTCCTAGATCGTTGAGTACGGTTTTGACCCGCTCAAAGTCACCGTTGGCGATTGGGGCTTGGTAGGTATCAGATACCTTCAACTCGATATCCCGATCGTGCATTCGTACCGGGTTCTCAAGTTCCTTAAGCCAGCTGGCAATGTACCCTTCAGGGGTAATCGGCCGCCCGCCGGCACCCTGCAGCATGCCGCCCTCACACGACGATCCATAAGAGAAAATTGCCTTTATGGTAGCGGCAAGGTCGCCTACCTGCATGGCATTCCAAACCGGGGTATGAGGGTGGCAATTCTTGGAATACGTCTGCTCGAACAGTGCGTAGCAGAGTTGCCCGTCGTTGCCTTGAAAAGCCCCTACCAGCTTGGCGGTGGATACTGTTGAGCCCATGTGGTTTCTCCTGGAACTGAGGAAGGTGTGTTCGATGGGCTTAGTTTCAAACCGATGTGCGCGTGCCAGAACCTCCACGTTGAAGGTTTCTTCTGTCCAGGGCGCAGGCTTTAAATCTTCAATTAGGCTCTGAAGGTGAGCGACTGGTGATCTGAGGGAAATGCAGCGGCTGGTCCCCAAACATGGTGATTCGATGTGCTGAAGCCACACGTTGGACTACTGCTGGCTGGCCCCAGCAGTATAATCAGCGGGGCCGATCACCTCGGCCACGGTGGGCTATCCGGCCTGACTATTCTCGGAGGGATGTTAATGTTTGGGTGCTGCGGCGCAGAGAGCTTGAAGTTCAAATCCCCGAGTGAGGAGATCGATCATCGCCGCTTGAACGAACTGTTTGCGGCCCTGAAAGGGCAGGGCTGGAATGTGCAGCAGGTCGCGGAAGTGGAAAAGTGCAATTGCCCGTGTCATGTCGACGGAAGGCAAGTGATGTGCTGAATACCCTACCTGCCTGGCGTTGCGCCAGGCAGGTCATCGGTGCGTTTTTCGGTAATCAGCACCTGAATGGCCGATCATTCCACATGGCAATCCCAGGATTTCGTGAGCCAATCTCGGCTTTGAAGCGGACTACTGCCGGTCTGCAGCGGCTTGGTTGACCAACTGCTCTCGTAGTGTGTCGTTCTCGTCCTGCAGCCTTTTCGGCATTGCGTTAGCGGCTTCGTGAGAGATTGTCAGCTTCTCAACCTCAGTACGGAGTCGCTCTACCTCGCTCCAACCTTCATCGGCGTACAGTGCTCGGACTTCGCGCATGAGGCCGAACTTGTTGGACTCGGGATGGCCATAGAAGTCGTCGTAAACCTCCTTGGAACATTCACCCCATTCCCGCCATTCAGCGTCGGATTTGTGCTTCATGCGTACCTGGTAGATCGTCGGCTGGCGCTGAACCTGGTCACGCGCCGCGGCCAGGGCCTGGATAATTCCGAGCAGGCGGCCGGCCCCGACTTCATCGGTATCACCGAGACAATAGCGGCCATCAACCTCCCGCGTACACTGGCAGTCATCGGTCAGTGCTTGTGAGCTGCCGATCCAGCCGCAGCGGATGCATTCGGCGGCGTAGAAGCGCCCCGTTAAAGGGACTTGTCCAACGTAGCGTGGGATGCAAACTGCTTGCACGTCGTCGCTCATACCTTCTCTCCCTGGCCGGCGGTGGCAGACAGCGCATCCTCGATATCGTACCGCAACTCTTTGGGAGTGGATTCCAGAGCGCGCTTCAGAAGGGCCTCGAGCTCGGTCAGCCGTGCTTGCTGGCGCTCAGACTTGTCTTTCGATTCGGCAAGTTCTGTACGCATTTCCTGAACCTCTGCAGGTTCGGCGTAACCACGGAGCGCTGTCACCTGTAGATTGCGAATCCCTCGCTCTCCAGCGCAGTTGCGAGGGCGGTCTGTAGCTTTGTCGCAAAACCCTCGCCAAGGTTTCCAATTGTCAATCCAGTGGATTTCACCTGCGTCAGATCGCGACTGTGACTTCGACTGCACATATTCGCACTCGATCAAATAGCCCAAAGGCTGGCCCTTGGTTTCCTCAACCTGGCTATTGATGAGCTGGCGCAGTTTGGAGCGTGCTTCGATCATCGAAGTGCCAATGTCATCAGCCAGCGAGACCGCTAGCGAACACGGGATCGCCAGCATGTGGTCGGGTGCTTGATGTTGTTCGGTCATGCGGCCTCCTGGCTGCGTTGTGTCGTTGCTTGCTAGCGGTGGGCGGGAGTGCATGCCAAACGCTGGTCCGACTCCCGGCCAACAGGTTGTGGAATTAGGCTGCGAGTTTGTCCTCAAGCCCCAGCTCGGGTGGCACGTTTACGGTTTCACCGAACTTGGTCACCACAATGGCACGGCACAGAGCGATCAGCTCGTTACGGCAAGGCTCGGTTGTGTACTGGAGGCCGCCCTCGTAATAGACATTTGCTACCCAGCGTTCGGACATTTCCGTACCCTCACGGCCATCATGGGCTTCTGGGTAGAGCGCAACTTGGAACTCGCGCAGCAGAGGGCCTGCATCAGACCAGTCGCTGCTCGGGCGGAACGATCCGAAGCCATGCGGAGTTACCCAGTGCGCCCGGACCACATCTTTGGCAACCGCAGGCAGGATCTTAACGGGGATCCCGGCTGCCTGGGCGACTGCCCAGTCAAGCGCAGGGCCATCGAGCTGGTTGATATCGAACGGGACAAAACCGGTTAGGAGAGCGACTGGGGAAGCGGTGGATTCGTGCTGAGTGTGCATGTTTGCTCCAAGCATATTCTTTAAGTGTGGTCATCCTGCCGGGCTATTCCACGTGCCAGAAGCCCGCTTAGCATTTTTTGTGGATCTGCCTTAATCAGGCGGCCATATCCAATTCCTGACAGTCCTCGCGCCAGCCAGCCCACAAGTCAGCCTCAATAAACGCGTACGTGTCCGCGATGTCTTCGAAGTGCCGGCGGTAGGCTTCTTGGTCCTCCCAGAGCCTGGTTTCCTCAAGGTGCAACACATGCTCTTGGTGTACCTCTGCCGCAGCCTGTGCTGCAGGAAGCCCATTGCTCCAGGCGATGAACAGGGTCCTGGTCTGACCGCTTGTAGCCTCTGCTACTTCCAAGGCTGGGACCTGCATCAGCTGGCTTAGGTTGATCGTTACCCCTGCCAGCCATTCGCAGTAGGGGATAAGAGAGGGAGAGTTGTGGAGCGCTTCGCAGGCCCAGTTCGTGCTGTTCCACTCACCCTGAGCATTCTGGAAGTAATGGTCCGTATAGACCTCATACGCCAGGGTGTACTGTAGAGCCAACTCAGGCACATCCTGAAGGATCATGGGAGGCTGGGCCCCGTAGTGTCGGTAGCGCAAGACATCACTCAAGGCCAGCGACTGCACTGCCTCGAATGCATCCTTAAGCGCCTTCAGGGAAAGGTCTTCACAGCCGGCGGTCCGCTCAAAGGCTACGACATCAACCCAGCGAAGGCGAACGGCGAGGGCTTCTTGGAATGCTTCGTTCATGTTTGAGGCTCCGGTCTGCGTGGACAGTGGAGCCATCTTCAAGGCGGATCAGGTGTGGCAGAACCATTTTTCCATGGTGAGCCGGTGGTAAATGGTCAGTCCTCGGGGAGGAGTTCAAGCCGGCTCCAAGGCACCTCAAACAACTTCACTTCCGACCGCCGGCCGCTCTTCGGGAATAGGACGATTGGCTCAGGAACTCCAGTTCCGAACTGTCCCCTGTAACCGTTGATGATCCCCTTGCGGTTGGCGAACCGCTTGGCCTCTGCGGGGGCGATGCGGGCGAGCCACTCGCTAGTAAACTGAACGGGTGTCCCTACCGGGAGCTTCGCGCTGACTTCCATGGGATGGTTTCCGTAGGTGTAGGATTGAGACCCGGTTAACGACTAGCGCCTGTGCAGGACATTCATGATCACCAGAACCAGCCCAAGTGCTATTGATGACCCAGCCCAGGCGGACTCGGGAATCCCAAACAATCCGATCTGGTCGGCCGGTGCAGCACAGAGGGTGTAAGCACCGTAAGAGACGGCAGCTACCCCAAGGCCGATTGCATAGATAGAGAAAGTCTTACGATTTGCAGCCATTTGGGTATTGGTCCTGGGACATGGATTTCGAGCGCTCTAGTGTACTGGATGGTGCGGCCGGCGAGCTTCAGTCATCGTCACTGCAGCTGAAGCGATCAGCATGCCGCGGCGTCATTGTCTGTGACCGATAGCAGTTCGTAGCCTTCAGGCGTCCACTCTGCAGACGATGCTAGTCTGCGGACGACTTCGATGTCTTCCGTCCCCGCTGAGGCTCCGTTGGCGGTGTAGATTATCTTCCCCCAGTAAGGATCTGGGTTGGATGCATCGGCAGGGCTGTAGCCCTTGATGCGGTAGATGATGACGAAGTATGCCATTGGCCCTAAACCGAGGTGGCCGGGCAAGATGGCCCTGGGCGGGATTGTAACCCAGGGCGCTTGATGAGCCGGATCAGCGTTGCTCCTCGAAAACCTCCTCATCGCGGTCGTCGTCGAGTTCGTTGTAGTCAGGCCGGCCGGCCTTTGTCTTGTTCGAGGAGATCGCGAGCTCTAGTGCGTCAGGAACATCTTCGGTCTTATTGCCCAAGGAGATCGCGAGCTCAAGGGCATCAGAAACATCTTCGCTCATACCGCCCGCGCCCACGAATTCAACATCGTTACCAGCATCGTCAATGACTTCGACTCCGCCCCCTCCGTGCTCCACTGCAACACGGATCAACCATCCTGCAGGAAGCTGACCCGCCGCACGCTGAACTTGTACATAAAGCTCAGCCTTCTCCTGAAGTGACTCATTCTCGGCTTTCAGCTTGGTGATCTCCGCCCGCAGGCTCTCGACTTCGCACCCAGGGCATTCGCTGTAACCGCGTACAGGCTCGGCCTTGTGTTTCTCGCATGCTTTCACTTTGTGTCTCCAACTGCTTTCCAGTACGGCCCCGTGTTCATCACCAGACCTTTTCGTTTCAGACGCTGGCAGGCCTCGCTGATCTCCTCCCGAGACGCTCGAACGACGGCGCGCATGTCATGTGCGGTCGATCCCTCAGTCTGGAGAAGATGCCCTAAAACACGCTCGTCTGTATCGCCGTCCAACATCCCGTCGCCATATTTTGCTGCAACCGTGGCCACCGCCAGGCGGAGGGCGTCCCGACGCGCGCCAGGTTCGTCTGCGTGCGGAGTCTCGCACTGTTTGAAACCGACCCACGGCACGTATACCGTTGCCCGGGCAAGTCCGCCCAGCGAGGTTATGTCGACCTTGAGTTTGGCAATTATGAGAACTACCTGCCGATCGTCCTGCATTGGCAGCCAAACCTCTCGGCCCGTCTCAGGGTCATCGTAGTAATAGGCGTCGCTGCTGCGGCGGTATTCTAGTTGGAAGCCCATGGCCTTGGCTGAAAGCTTGATGATGTCTTCTTCTATCACAGCTCATACCCTTCATGAATCCAGCGTCAAGACGCTGTCGGTAAGTCGTCGCCAGTGTTGAGTGAGCTGGCGGGGCTAGCGGTTTGCTGCGCTCGCCAGCGCGGCGAGCCTGCCCGATGTATGGGGCTCTGTTCAGCAGAGGCCCGTGATCAGAGCAGCTCTACCTCAACTCGAAACGGGTCACCCTTAACGTAGAACTCGCACCGGGATTTGGCTTCGCCAGATTCAAGGCGAGCCTTGAAATCGAACGCGCTCTGAGGGTCCAAAAAATACCCTTCCACGGTTTCGAAGTGCTCCCGGTCATTCCCTGTACTCACAACAACGCTGTAGCAGTATTTGCTGTCGATCGGGGCATTCGGATAGAACCGGTAAAAGCCGATGCTCGACGAGCGCGCCTTGTTGAGCTTGGCGGTCGTGAACTCGATCTGTTCCTGGGGCATGCGGGGATCACGATGAAAACCGTTCACCGTGGCGAGAAAAGGTGCCTCGTGCATGAATGACATGAAGAGGGTCTGCCCGATTTCAGGGCGGTAGTCAGGGGTGTAAGCGCTCATTAGAGTTCCTCAGTGCGAAGTGCCGCGATTCATGGGCCTTATCTTCACTGCGATTCAGCCGTGGCAGAATCCCGCCCCGGGGCAATTGCTTTGTTATGAGAGTGGCGAGATCACCACGCCCGGTGATGGATCTCTGTTCAGATCCTCCCCCGGACATTGATTGGATACAGAATCTGGCGGAAATCGGTTTGTAGGCTGGCGCTTGTAGCAACATCACGATCTAGCGAGCCCTCATGAGTTGAGCGGCTCAGCTAGCGGTTTGAAGCACCTGCCAGGGCGCGAAGCCTTTCAAGCGAGCTCTTTGTGCCGAGACGCTCGCATTCGGCCGCGAGCTTCAACAAGTTGATGGTCGTAGCACGGAAACCATCAGTGTTAGGAAAGCCTTCCAGCTTGTGACCTTCGGGATAGGCCTCAAATGGGCCCTGCCAACACCAATTTTTCTTCCACTCTTCCCAAACAGTACGGATTTCATTGCCGCCACCCACACTCCAAACGTGCCTCACCCGTGTGTTCTGCGAATAGGCCAATTCGCTTGGCTCGAACCAATCAAGCCACATTTCATCAAACTGGGAGGGGGCGATCTCTTTCAAGCGCTTGCTCAGCTTCTTTTCGATCCGGGCCTTCATGGCTGCACCTTTTCTGGGGCGATAGCTTCGGTACCGAACTTCAGGGCGCTGCTGTCGGTCACCAGCTCATCCTCGAAGGCGCATTCCTCTGAACCGTCTGGGAGCTGGATGTCGTACATAGGCCCGACGTCATGCCGATCATAGGTGCTCTCGTCGGCCGGTCCCAAGATAAGGACTTCAACAGGACCCTTGCTCGCCGCCGCGGTGCTTGTCCAGATTGCCTTGGAGTTAGGCCCGAAACTGCCTTGTTCACGATCGTCACAGGCGGTACCGGCCTGGCCTTCCTCGCTCTGCGCGTGCACGCCCATGTAAGCCATATCTCGAGAACCCCCGCAGCAGACCGGTATAGGTGTCTCAGGCGGGGCGTCGACGACAATTGCTTGCAGCCGATCGCTATGGCAAATCCGGCAGTGGTATTTGAAGTGGGTGGGGGTGGCAGTCATGTCGGTGTCCTTTTCATTGATCCAGCTCAGGCACGGCGTCGCAGGAATGCTGTTTAGAGGTTCATCCCGGAGGGGCAGGAGTACGGGACGAACTCACCATCAATCCACTCTTTCCCCATTTCGCCTGGGACCAGTGGTATTCCCATCACCTCGAAGACTGGCCGGGCGGACACGCACGTTTGGACGTAGATGACAGTGAACTCACATCCCAGGCTTTTAGCTACCTCGGCTACCTCGTTCACGCTCAGGAACTCACCGGTGCTGAATTCATGGCACAGCTTGGTCCAGCCGTGGCCATTGATAACGCTGGGCTTCTTGCCAGGTCCTGCATGCAGGTTGAACAGGTGCTTGAGCACAGCGTCCCGGCCGGCGCTGTTCTTCTTGAAGTCGAGGTAACAGTTCAGTGCGGCGCCGTCGTACCAGCCCATCTTGATCTGATAGCCCTGCCGCCAGTTGACCCAGCTGAGCCGCGTCACGGGATTGCGATTCCATTTATTGAGTTGGTCGATAGCTGCCTTAAGCAGTTCTGCGGGTACCAGGTTGGGGAGGGTGGTGTAGGCTTGCGTCATGATGCTGCTCCGATCTCGTGATGGAGTGAATCATGAGGTTGAGGGGCGCGTGGCAGAAGCATCGGCACGCAAAATTGTTGATTCTAGTGATGGCTCTACAATAGTCGAGGCGGGAGGACTGGGGGCCCAGTCCTGCCCCTCACAAACTCGTGGCGTCAGCCATCGTTAGCCAAGTGCTCATCAGAGCGTGCATCAATCTGTTGGAAGAAATGGCCGACGATCGCGCCAGACTCACCCGTAAAGGGGAACGACCCTCGCTGCAGTCCCACCGGCTCGCCCTTCATGCAAACATGGCCATTCGACCGCTCTGCGGCGTCTGAGGAGAAATCAGCCATTACCACATCAATTGGTGCATCGCCGGTCACATGCAGCAGTCGGCCACCATCGTGTGCAACAACCACTCTTACAGGGACTGGCGCTGGAGCAGGAGGGCGCTTGACGCTGCTGGCCATGTGGGCCTTCTGCATTACCTCGAAGGCGGCATGCACATTAGCCGCATGGGTCATATCCTCGTCGACGATGAGTTGGATCCCGGCGCTCGGGTTCTCGGATAGGTATCCATAAATTGCCCATACGATGCCGTTGTACACACCCAGTGAATGGCTGGATGCCTCGTCGCCCGGATTCGCCATGTCTACCAGAGATTCCAACTCACCATCCTCCAGATCAACCACTGCGTAGGCGGTTCCTCGGTGGGCAGTTTCAAGCAGCGTAAAGCGGTTGGTGTCTGCGCCTGCTTGGTCCAGGGAATCGAACTCCATCAAGGTTTCCAGATTCTGCCGTGGATCAACTGGCAGGCAGTACGTGCCGCCCTCGCTGGCGATGCGAATGCAGCGCACGAGAGAGAACCTGGTGAAGTGCAGGGTATCGAGAGGGTTGCTGGGGGAGTTCGTCATTTCGGGCCCTTTATGCCACTGAATAGTCGGGCATATGCTGGCTCAGTTGAAAGCGTGCCAGAATCACTGAATTTTGTGCATGCGTTTTGGGAGGGGGATTTTCACTGGCGCGGCAAGCAAGGCAACCGATACCATGTTTGCCTACATGCCAGGCTTGTAAGCCGAGAACCTTTTAAGGGCCAGATAGACATGAACAATGCGTGTGAAATTGTAATGACCGTGAGTATCTGGGTGCTTATCTTCTCCGGTCTGTTAATTTTTTTGAAACCGGCATGATCTGATGGTGCAATGATGTGCCGGGGCTATGATTCATCACCTGTCTCTGGAAACAAATGCCCAGCAGGCAGGCAAAGAAAAGCCCGGAGCATGCCGGGCTTGGGAACGACTGGAGAATCTAGCTGCTATATCCCGTCAGCGTGTAAATGGTCTCCCACTCGCGCCCGCAGTCGTCACATGAGGTCGCCTGGCCGATGGAGTCGCCGTGAAAGGTGAGGTTGGTCCCCGAAAAGGTGATGTTGCCCGAGGCGCACCATGGGCATGCGAAGCCATTTGGATGGTCGATGTAGGTATGATCAGTGATTGGTTTGGCGACCTTCGCCAGACTCGCTGCAGGCGCGCTCATGCTGCCACCTGGAGGTCGATCCGGTTATCGATCTGAACTGCCTCCGGGATCAAGACTTGGAAGCTGAGTCCAGGATCACTACGGAATGATCTCGTGTCGCCGCGCGCAGCTGCAATCCGGCCTGCATACTGCTGCGCTTGCGCAAGCTGGTACAACGAAAAGTACGCGTCCTCCTTGATGTTGGAATTCGAGTAATCCGTGCACAGCACCGAAGTCCCGCCGTGGTTGTTGCTGAGGCCGAAGGTCATCACCACATAGCGGGGCTCGCCGGCCGGGCGATAAAGCTGCCCATCGATAAAGATCAAGCCTCGTGCCCAGTGCTGCAGGTACTGACCGATGGCCTCTTGTCCCACGCTCGAGGACACATAAATACCCAGGCGGTGATCGGACAAAGTGGCGCTGTCGGTGATCAGTGAAAGCTCGGTACCGGGACTTGAGTATTCGAAGTCGGTCCCACCAGAAGTTTGCGCCTGACGTTGGCAGGCAAACACGCTGCAGCTGGTCCATAGCTGACCCTCAAACCATCGGTACTCTATCCGCACAGGGACAGGCTCATCCGCTTTTGTGCTGATGATGGCCACAGGTGCTGCCAAGGCTTCGATCTCTCGAAGAGTGACCACCTCAACGCCATCGTCAAAGCGAACTGGTCGTGGGTTGCGGCAGCGGGGCGGGATGACATCTGCGATGTAGCTGAAGCGAACAGTCACTAGCATGGTGGATCTCCTATGTGAGTAGAAATCCAGGATGTTGGAGATTTGTTTGTGCCAGAACCCTCTGCCAGAGCCATGTGTTCTAATGCCGAACGCCGGGCGGAAAAGATGCGCATGGGGCTTCTGGTACGCGTAACAAGGACTGAACATAAGCTCGACATCACTACGGAGGTCTGGAAATGAGAGTTGGTCGTTTTGTATTTCGTGGATGTGACGAAGATGACGGCTTGATTGTCGGTGCTGCTATGAAGGGCGCTAATTTTTTCAAGCGCAACGCAGTCTACGAAATCCGAGAAATCCTCGGGGAGTAGACCATTCACGAAGTTGGCGAATCCATTGTGCGCCACGTAGGCGAGGAGTCTCCTAACTCCTGCCCGCTCACATGGGGCTCCTCGGTCAATGAGCTCCTTGTTGAATTGGGTCCAGATCTGGTCCTGACCCGCGAGGAATACGAAGGCGTTTTGTACCAGCGCCGCCGCCAGGCTCTGATTCGGGAGCACGGCGCTGACCGTGTGGCCGAGTGGGAGCGGCAGGGTCGAGACCTGAACGAAATCAGCTAATGGCCAACCAGTGGATGTTTTGAGGTCGATGTGATTCTGGCACACGCTAAAGGCGTGGACGATACGCTCAACATCCAGGCCAACGTCCAGAGGTCTGGACCAAATTGGAGAGTCGCCACCAATGAAAATCGTCATCCACCTTCGCCCATTGCATGTCTTGGCTTTGTCCGCAGCGATCCTGGTCGCTGGTTATGGTTGGCAGCAACACGCCTCTCAGGCCGAAGCGCAACGCCAGGCCGACATTGATGCCAAGTGCGGTGCTCAGGCTGCTTTGCCGCCTGAACCGCTGAAGCGATCTCTGGTGTGCGTGGGCTGGTCGCCTAAGACTGACCAGCAATTACCAGCCCGCGGCTGAAGTCTTCGCGGGCCAGAGCTGGAGGGTTGCCTAGTCGGTCCAGTTCCCGAAGGTATCCCCTCTGACGATCTCAATCGTGTCGCCACTTAAGCTGCACGATCTGGTTAGGAATCAATATGACACCTCAGAAGGCTGAAATTGACCAATTGGTGGGCAAGCTCCGGCTCGCCCCCAGTGAAGACTGTGGACCTAGCAGAATGGATCTCCTGCGTGAACGGCAGGCCGCTGCAGATCTGATCGAAGCCCTGGCAAGTGCACTGGGTACCGCTGAGTCGACCTGCGAAAAGGCGCTTGCCGGTTTTAGCCGCTGGCAGTCAGGTCACACATTCGATCCCTCAGGTCCGGAGGCGGAAATAAAGGGTCAGCTTTATGATGTGATCCGGCCGGGCGCACGCGCGGGATTCCAAAAGCTGGCGGCTCTGATGGATGGCGGTGCCGACGCTACCTCAAGTAATGGGAAAGTCCCTCATGACAACTGAACTCAGCATCCCCAGCTACTACCGATACCGCTCCATGGTTCAAGCTGTCCGTCTGGACGAGGACGGCAAAAGCGGACCCGAAGAGGTGGAGCAGCAAGTGCTGTCGGTGACTGTTCCGGCCGCTGGGCAACGCGTTTCTGGCGCCTTCTTCGGTGATCTGCCAGGAACATACCTGTTGGTCCAGGTCAGGGATTTTGAAGTCCTGCCGCAATGCGATCAGTGAGACCAGAGCTGAGCTTTGGATTTGAATTTTGACCCCACCCTCTTGGTTTGGTCTCCGAAAAAAGAGTGCGACAATCCCCGAGATAGAATTTGCATCCCAACCTCGGCACCTAGCACTGTCGATTAAGCCTGAGGGTATCGGTCGACCGAGGCTCAAGGGGCGGCTGGGATCACGATCAGAAATCAACGGTGCGGGCTTCTGGCACGCGCTAATGGCGAGGAAGATGCGCTCAACCTCAAGGCCAACGTCCACAACCCAAGGAGTGCCCGACATGTCTGCTCAAGTACATCGACTTGCCGCCCGCGGCTTTACTGAATCGAACTTACCGGCTTTGGCGGCCGATGTCCTGGCCTGGCGCAAGAACGCGGTTCTGGCTAAGGACTGTAAGCTGCACGAGCTTGCGAAACTGTGCGTGCCAATGGCATCGGAAGGCGACGAGTATCAGGAAGCTGAGCGCATGGTCATCCGCTTCGCACTGGAGAGCGCCGCGGCGAAGTAGGCCCCGGCCATGGCCATGCTTCTAACCATTTGTGGATGCACGGCCTTGTGCCCTTACCCAGTCCGAGCCGCAGGCACAGCCACTGCGCACAATCGACGCTTTGAATCCTGGTAAGTCTAATGAGCCGTAAGCTAATCACAGACGCAATATCGTGCTTCATAGACAAGCGCATATTCACCCAGGTTTTCTTGCGGACGGCTCCAAAGCTGTCTACTCAGCTTGATCGCCCATTGACAGTCGCACTCTTCGGTAGCGCCGTCTTTTGCGAGGCTGAGTTTTCCTCAACTTTGTTTATGTTCACGGTTGTGTGTCTCGGTATGTTTCTCACCTACTGGTCACCGCAGGGAGAGGCCAAACTAAACGCTATTGAAGCTGCTTACGGGCCGCGGACAAAGGCACAGGTTTGGAAAATCTGTAGTGTGCCAAGCTCGAAACTTGAGCCTATTGATGTGGCCCTTATCGCCAGGAGGGTTGGCGAGTTGAAAGGGTTTAAAGAACCATCTGAGAATTAAAGAGCGCATAGGACGCCAACGACGATGCCAGTAAACATTCCGGTACCTCGTTTGAAAGGCCATTGCAATCCGTATGGCAATGAATCGCCATGGGGAGGGCCAGTTAGGATGGGAGACGTGCGAATCGCGCTCCAAACCCAGCGCCTAGCCGCACTACCCGGTGGCGATGATCACCCGGCACGTATCGCCTATCTGGTTCTGAACCCGGCCAGTGAACCGATCCAACTCGATGTGGGCTGCCCTGGTCTCGGGTTCGGCGGTCCAAGCTGGCCTGTGCTGGATGGCAACCATAGGCTGGCCGCCGCTATCTACCGAGAGGATGAATTTATCTCTGCACAGGTGAGCGGTGATCTTGATCATGCGTTCGAGCTCTTCCAGGTTGACTGTGAGGAACCGGGCTTCAAAACTCTTTCGGATGACTCCATATCCGAATGCACTATTTGAATTGAGGGTATGAATCTCTTGAAATTTTTAAAGTATTTGGTTGTGGCTTTGATTGTGGTGATTGGTTTCGTTGTTGTGTGGTTGATGTGCAGTTATCTGCAGATCGCTATTAGTTTGACAGCTGCTCTAATGATCGTCCTTATGTCGGCTACTTTTAAGAGGCCAAAAGAGGGCGAACAATTTGACTTTGTCTCGTTCGAAGTGTCGATCGGCGTCGCAGTTGTTTTCTCCCTGATGTCCTGTGCTCTCATAATCGGTTTTGTAAGCGCTGAGACTAAAGCACATTGGTTAGCTGTAGGCATCCAGGGGATCTTCGGCGGAATCGTTGGTTTGATTGCTGGCAAGCTTTGGCAGGGGCGTCAACGCCCGTCCCATGACGTGCAAGAGCGCAGTGTTGATGCCGCCCGTGTACGAGCCCGCGGCTGATCCCCCCATCCGAGCTTGGAGAAGTACGATGAGTAACATGACCGGTATCCAACTGATCGCTGCTGAGCGCCAGCGCCAGATCGAAACTGAAGGTTGGACGGCTAAGAATGACGATGAGTTGGGTGCAGAAAGCCTGGAGCTTGCCGCGCTGAGCTATCGGAATGCAGGTGATGACAGCAGTCCGCAGCCCAAGTCCTGGCCATTTGATTCCGATTGGTGGAAACCACAGCACAGACAGCGCAACTTGGTGCGCGCTGGCGCTCTCTACCAGGCTGCGGCGGACACGGCAGAGCGCTCGAAAGATTACGCTCTTCGCGACCGCTTGCTTTACCAGGTGGCGAGCTGCTCCATTCTTCTGGACAGCATCCTCCCAGCTGACACCGCCGGCAGTGCCTCCGTCGAGCAATTGCCCTGCAGCGCCGGCACAGGCAAAAAGATCATGGTCGACGAATCGAGCCGAGCCCCGCAGTTGAGCGCCAAAACGATTCAAGACGTGCAAGAGACCATCATCAAGAACTGATCGTCCACCAGGTCGACGGTACCGAAAGTGAACGAAGGGTAGGGCTGATCATGGATAAAGGAACTCCGATTCTCTGCCGGTGCCCAGCGTGCGGTGGGCGTGATATCAACCTGAACGAGTTTTTCATCGTCAGCGATGTTTACGAGCTTCGCGATGGTCTTCTGGTTGATCGTGTCGCAGGCGTCAACCCTCAGGCAACCGGGGACGTCGATGGCGAGTGCACAAAGTGCGGCCACCGCTGGCGCCTTCGCAAGAACCCCATTCAGGCGGCATACGCGGCCGCCAATTTCTCATAGGGCTAGCAGCCTTTGCGGGCTGACCTTGGCATGAAGCGCTATTGAGCACCGATCCCAACGAACCGAACGAGTACACTACATGGCTATGATGCTGCCCTGGAGCGACCATGAGCAACCAGATGGGACAATCGAGGTGCGCTGCGGCGGCATCGCTACGTTCACCCTCTCCAGGGCAGATGGGGTGGGGCTGTGGGAACTGCGTCGCTTTGGAGAATCTGAGGTCATCGAGACTGACCAGTACCGGCACGATCTCTTCGCCGGCATCCAATCAGGCCGGATCAAATGATAGTGCTGGGAGGTGTAAACATGCGTCACCAGGGTAGTCAAACCTTCAAAGATTGGCTGGTACAAGGCGGGCCGGTTACTTCCATTCCAGGGTACGACCTTTTCGCTCTCATTTTTGGAATCGTGACAATGGGCATGGCGTATCGCTTCATATGGGGCTCGGACACCTTCAGCTCTACCGAAACAGCTGTTGCGATTGTCGGCGCAAGTATTGCGGCGTTCTGCTCCTTCAAGTCGCACACAGCTGTCAGGTGATTGCGCGATGTCGACACAGGAAATGAATGGCAGTCCAACCACAAAGGTTCCCCCTGCGTTCGCTTCACCAGAGGAGCGTTACCTGTGGGTTCATACCGAATATGCGAAGGGTCGGACACTCAGTGAGCTTGCCCAGGCGCTCGGTGTAAGTCCGAGTCGGGCGGGCCAGATGAACCGCAAGGGGGAGTGCTTGGCCAACCCGGTGACCTACTGGCACACCGGGCTGAGCAGTCAGACTGCTAACCGTTTGGTGGAGGGCGGTTATGTCAGCCGGGAACAGGTATTGGAGGCAGTACGGTCCGGCGAGATCACCGATCGACCTTCGGTCAGCCAAAGGGAGCAGTTTGTGTCTGAGGGGCAGCGGTCGACAGTTCCAGGGCTTGGAAGGGTAGGCTTCCTCGAATTACAACAATGGCTGAAGTCTGAGCCGGGCAGGATTGAATGATGAGTAATGTCGGTGAAGAAGGATTCCACCCACGCGTGAAGGAAGACTTGCGCCGTGACGTTGGAGGGTATTGCTCTGCTCCCTTCTGTGGGGTCCAGACTGCTGTATTCGACCGTTCGAGGCGGAAGGATCGCCTGACCGGCGACGCGGCGCACATTTGTGGGGCAAAGCCTGGTGCAGCTAGGTACCGGGACTTGCCTGAAGGTATGGATCGGCACGGCTACGACAATGGGATCTGGTTGTGTGCGGTATGCCACAGGATGGTCGACAACAGCGCAGAGCTGTTTCCAGCTCAGATGCTCGACGAATGGAAGTATCTTGCGATCGAGGCGCACCAAGAGGGGGGTAGGACTCGGAGGTTTGCGCTTAACGTCGGGAGCGACCTGTCCCGCGATCATCATAATGCTGTGCAATTCCTGAACGAGACCTGGCCAATCTTTGAGGGGTATAGGAAAGCACTGTTCTACGTCCGAGCGGATTCCCGATATGGGGCGCGCGTATGTCTGGATAACGAAGTTACCTTCAAGATCCGTAGCCGTGCCGGTCTCTATGCGGCTAGAAGGTGGAATGCTCACCATCCTCACTGGGTATTCACCCCTGATCTTCATCAGTGGCAGGACGAAATTGTGCGCTTGGCAGCCGTCCTCTCAGACCTGCCCGGCATACGCCTCAGGGATGACAACGTGGTCGACCTGTACCATACGCGGGATGATGGGGGGGAGTTAGTATTCCCTGATCCAACAGCCGCCGCGCTCCACGTGTTCACCCAAATGATTGAGAGGTTCGACGCATACCTGCGGGATTATAAAGGGCCTCAACAGTCCATTGGCTTCACTTCGAGATTCCCGTACTGACCTCGCTTTACCTTTGTGGCCCTATCACACACCGCAAACAAATTACCCTGCATGGAGACTCGATGCCAAACAGAATACAGGCGCTATCTGGGAAAATGTTGGCGGATCGTTGAGACCTCCCTCCCGGTCTTGGTGAACAAATCCTCCTCGAGGTCGCTGCGCATGTCTCGATGGTAGAAAGCACAACCTGGTTCTGATGGCTGGCCAGGTTGTTATTGAGTCCCTTTCTCCTGCAGGTCGGGGGCGTGTCGTACGGATCGAGCCCTGTCTTTCAGTCCAGTAGATGGCAGCTGGAATACACGACCTGATGGGCGACAAGCCTCTGGCTGTGGACCGCAACCTGAACATGGTTCGCTATTTCGCAGGCTACCGCAGTCGACTCACCGTGTTTCCCGTTGGATTGATCGACGGTGGTTTGGAAGTCTCAGTGAGGGTTCTTGAGTTCTTTTGAGCCAGGTTAGCCACTTCTATGGCTACCTTGAGCGAGTCTGGAAGGCCGCTGCCCGGTGGTGCTTTCGGCGGAAGACCTTGAACTAGTTGTTTTCCAACTCGGTGATATCTTCGATGTGTTCGTTCCCATCCGCTACCAAGCGACTCTCCAGCCGATCCCGGCTCACGCAGCCCAGCTCTTCGGGGCTGAAGACTACTACAGCAAATCCTCTGTCTCGCAGCTCAGCGATGGCCTGCTTCTGAGTGGCTGACATCAGCGAGGACTGATCAGCATCAGTGACTTCTGTTTGGGTGTTGAGCAGGTTTGCAGTGGCGCTAGTGGTCATGACTCTGTACCTGGTTGTGATTTCGATGACGTCAATCATCACCCCAGGCCGGCTGTGCCAAAACCCCACACGGCCCGATAAAGCCGTGGCGAATCTTTGCAAGCCGGGCGGGCCGTAGTTCAGCTGTTCAGACAATTTGCCCAGTGAATATGTCGGTTCATGCCCTAGGAACAATTCTCTATTGGTTCGCGCGCGCCGCTTTTACGAAGGCAGCGTAATGGGTTTCGAGGAATAGAACCCGAGGCTTGGGACTGAACGTGAACAGGGTCTTGCCGTGATACGCCCTGTACTCAGCGTCCTGGATGGCGCTGGCCACCTCAACAGTGAATGTCCCCGGATTGATGGTGACCAGGTGTGCATCGAATAGGCGGTGCAGGTCCACACGCAGCAGAAGCCCATTGCTTGCATCATCGGTCTGATCGCCGCGGTAGGGGATAATGTGCGCAGCCTCGAGGAGGGTGTCGACTTTGCAGCCGGTGATGCAGCATGCCCCGCCATACCGCTGCAGGAGAGATGCCCGGAAGTTTCCTTGTCGGGGCCGTACGACCGTTGCCTGAGAGCGAACCTGACGCTGATCTGCACGTAAGTATTCAAGCTCCACTGCCGGCGCTGGAGCTGCCTGGGATAGCTCGAGCGGGAGGGTGTCCAATAGATCCTGGACCAGGTCATGGTCCATCATGGAGTGGAAGGTGGGCTTCATAGGGTCAGCAGAGTTCAGGGAGCGCAAGATGGCCAGGGTCTCGGCGGCTGCCTCCAGCGACGCGAAGCTTTCTGGCCGGTTGGCCCAGGCTGCCCTTAGCGGCTCTGCTGTAAGAGTGCGAACGTCAGCCAGGGTGAGGCCCGCTGGCTGATCCTGAGTATCCCCGTCGCCAGGTAGAATCTCCCGCTCATTCCCCGCGCTTGGAGTTGAGCTGCTTCCCTGAACGGCCTGCTCTTCGATGCCCGGTACCGCGAACATAGCCAGCACTGCCGGGTCGACCATGTACGCGGCCGGGCCGGCATAGATTTCATCATCGCCATTCAAAACCCGGTATAGGGCATACAGCTCTGAGGCGACTTCGATCGATCCGCAACACTGGTCCCGAAATGACCAGGCCAAGAGGACGTCGTCGGTCGTGAAATCTGCCAGATCACCTACTTCAAGGGCATACAGATGCCGCGGCGCCTCGAGCAACGGCGGACCTGCGATCGGGCGCTTAACATCCACCAGGTTCTGGAGATGTGCATCCCCCAGCGGGTAGGCCAATACTGCTCTGTCCCGCTCCATGGTCCTGACTACTGGCCAAAAGTGGTTCGGACAATCCTCTGGCTCTTGGGCATAGCGAGTGAACTCGCTCAAATACTCGGCCCAGGCCCGGTACCCACGCCAACGACCAAGCTGCCCTCGAGGCGCATTCGCAAAAGGTTTGGGCTGGCGCTTAGGCCGGGCCTTTCTGTTCATGGATCGTCCATTGTCAGTATTGAAGTAAATGCGATTGGCAAGGCCTCTATCGCACATGCAAGATTAATACGTGCGATGGTTGATAGTAACCAATGCGAATGGCCCAAGCTTTGCCTGCAAGAGTTGCGAGTGCCTATAGAATTTTCCCATAACACACGGCCCTCGGGCCTGTAAGCTATTCAGGAGGCCCGCTGCCCACTCTCTCAGGATCGGCCGCGATTCGTCACCAATCCTGACAGAGAGCCCCATCACTGCACCTATTAGCCGCGCAACATTATTGGCATCTGGGAAAATGAAGGAATATCTAACCATGACATCTGCTGTTCGAAGTGAAATCGCTGCAAGAGTCGAGCAACTCCTTATCGACATCATTGCTACTGTCCGTCCGCTTCCTGCTTCTACTGCGCTCAAGTTGGATGGCGCTCTGATAGAAATCGGTAAGCTGTTACTAGATCCCGCAATGCAAGAGCAGGCCGCGCCTGTATCGCAAATGTGGCGTCTGCTGATGGGGCTCCATATTGCAGGAGCGTTGACTGAAGAAGATCTCTATGGATTTTCTGGTGACTTTCGGGATTGCTCCCTGCGGCTGTACCCAATTGATGAGGACTCCTAAGTCACACCTGATCCAGATTTTCAGGGAATGCCCGATGGTGGTACAAGACGTCATCTTGATGCATTGAAATAACAAATACTGACATGCAGGAAAGCGTGACCATGGATACGACCACCTCAATAGTCCTGTACGTCTACCGCTGCGAGGCTTGCGGGCATGCCGGCCAGTTGCACCTGGCGGAATCTGCGACCAAGGTGACGACGGCCTGTGCGTCGTGCGGTGCCGGAGTCCAGGCCGAGTGGGATGGCGGTGTTGAGATGACCACCAACGAACCCGAATAACGGAAAACGACAAGGTATGCCCAAGCCCAGCCCTTGCGCTGGGCATCGGCAGCCCTCCGAGGCTGCTTACTGACTAAGCGTTAATCGAGGATTACCAATGGGATTTTGGGACGTAGTTAAGAAAGGTATAGAAGTCGTGGACGTACTTTCGGGCGGTCCAGCAAAACGAGCGCAAGCGCAGAATGAATTTCGAAACCACTCTGTGTCTTGCCGTAAATGTGGCGGCTTGGCTGGGCCCATTGCAGGCACAAAGCGCAATTACCGTTGCGGCTGCGGTCACCAATTCTCGGGGGCTAATCACCCTTACTAGCTATGTAGATTCTGAAGGTGAGCAGCCTCGGGGGCGGAACCGGACTCTAGGGAAATCATGAACCACATCAAAAACACACTCGCCCAGCTAGACAATGGATTGCTCGTTGAACTGCTGGAAGCCGCCCAGTTTGCGCTCAACGATACACGCACTGTGAAGCGTGTAGCTCGAGCTGGGCCAGGGTGGACACGTCCGGCACTGAATCTGGCTCTACAGAGAGCTGGACGGCGACGTAAGCTAGAGCCTTAACCCGAGTTGCCGGTACACCGAGTTCGGGCTCATGCTACAGATGCTGCTGCGGAGGCTTCTAAGATGACCATGACCGAGAGTGATATACGTGCTGCCTGCATGAAGTACATGCACGACCAGATCGGCCCGCTGCGCACGCTGTGGGAAGCCGGTGAGGCCGCCCAGCGCGTGATTGGTTTCATTGATGCCTGCCAGCGCACGCACAAGCTCAGTGCTGATGTGGAGAACTGGCTGCGCAACGAGCTCAAGCATACGCACGTTAACAAGCGCGAGGATTTGTTGAGTGAATTTCACCCGATAGAATCCAAACGCCGCCACGATGAAACGCCAGAGGCCGCCGTGAACTGGTGGTGTACGTTGAGCGCGAGACGCCGTGCCGAGTGGCTGGCTTACCTGGATACTCAGACACCGCTGGATTGTTGGGATGAGTATCAAAGAGTCCAAAATGAATATGAGCAGCGGTGGAAGAAAAGTAGTGTCGGCGAAGCCAATAAGTGGCTTTACCAGAATATTCCTCGCACCCTCTGGTAAGGGGGCTGCCCTGGACAGCAAGATTCAAGGATTCGACACTCGAATCATCATGCACTGGCATTACAGGGCTGTCTGGGCAGTGGCCACCTTGAGAGAAGCCAAGCGCCAGGTAGCGCAGTTGATTCGAACTAACCCTGACCTAGATGCCAATAGTTAAGGAAATCTCGCGCGGCACCCAAGCCCCGGCCTAATAACCGGGGCCGAAGACGTAGGGAAGGATGCGATTTCCGATCCCCAGGATCGAGCAGACTTGCGGCGGCGAAATCGTGCGCTTAACTGACAAAACCGCGTGGTGCCAAGCCGAGGATGGCGCGCCACACTGATGGCCGGATGCCCAGCCTTACGAGTCGCGGGCACCGAACTACTTGAGTTGAGCAATGAGGCCCCGGCATGACGCAATTCATCGCAAGTGATCACAAATTGGCTCGCCTATGGGTCGAGGCCTGCGGCAAGAGCTTGGGCATCGAGCGCGCAGAGGCCGCTGCCATGTATGCAAACCTCTGCGGTTTCCGTACGTGGGATGCAGTTACCAGCGCGATAGGGAGTAGGAAGCCTAGTGCTCCAGACGAGCAACTTGAAGTAGCCGAGTTGATGGCTCGACGGGATAGCTACATTGATGTAATGGTTGATGTTTTTGCACTCAACCCATTGATGGCCGTCCATCTGGCCGCGAACCTCAGTCCTTCCAGCTCAAAATTACCCAGGCCCATTGCCATCGACCGGAGTACCGTACACTCTCCGTCCGAAGAAGACGATCTGAATCTCTATATGCCAGGCTTTGATGATCCCCGGGTAACAGACGCAATGCTCAAGGATTTTCTCAGTGGTGCGCCAGGCCTCGAAGGCGTCAACTTGGACAACATAACCGAACGTATGCGCATTTCTCGTCCGGTTGAGCCTTGGGTTTTCTGGGACTTCTACAGCGATCAGGGCTTCGATCTGATCGAGGATAGCTATGACGAAAATTATGAATATGGTACTCCATCGTTCTTCATGCCGTGCGGCTCTGAAATATCAGAGGCAGAAATGGTGCCGGTCTTCCTGACCAGCCTCGCTTACACGCCACTAGATCATCATGACCGGATGGCAGATGAAGTCCGTCGAGTGATGCTGGAAAGCGCAGAAGCGATCACAGGGGGGGATACACTTCTCCTCTGCTGGGGACATTTGCAGCAAAAGGAAATTGGGGGAAAGCGGTTCACCTACGCTGGCCAGATTCATCACAAGGGGACTTGGCACGATCTGCTCCTGAACAGATCGCTTGACTCGTTCGACAAGTTGTTTAACGCAGCAATTGCTCTACAGGACATTAATGAGCCGGGGCCGGAGTTTCAGGACAAAGGCTCTGAATGTACGATTCGCTTTTTTATGGTGCAGACCCAGTGCGAGTCCAGCGCAGAGTTCTTCCAGAAGTACACGGTGAACGGCATCGGTAACCCCAGCGGATGGTCAATTGGGTTGATTGGTAGCAAGTCCGAGTAGGCAGCAAGCGAATCTCATTAGGCACACCCAATTCCCGGCCTGAAAACCGGGCTTTGCGGGTAGAATGGGCCATCTCGTGTCATACCTGACTGATTGAAGCTTTGAGAATGTTTCTACCGAAGGACCGCTTGGCATCTGCGATTCACGGCCAAGTAGCTGCTGCCGAAATGAAAATACGGCATCTACGCTTCCTTCCCCGACAGGCCCTCAAACGACCTGTGCACGCTGCCGTCACCGCGTTGGCAGCGACAGGCGAGGCCGTGCTTGCTGATGGTCAGAAGGTTATTGCTCCGCAAGTAACAGACGCCATCACCAATGCAGCACTGAAAGGCCCAGTTCTCGGTGCGAACTACTTGCCTAGGAACCCCGCTTCGGATGCTCTCAATGAGCGCCCCGAAGGTGAACCTTTAAGCTATTTCGATCCGAAGGGTGACCCCAGCCAGCTTGAGAAGCTTCAGGCTCTAAGCGATGCGCTGGCAATGAAAGCCGGCCTGTCGAAGTAGCAAGGAAACAGGTATGAATTACAGCCTTCGTCCAGGCGAGCCAACGCCGCCAATATTTAGCCCCAAGGAGCAGCTGCTGTGCCACATGCTTGACGGTAGATTTTTTCCGTTGACTTTGACCGCGGGGGATCATTGGTTGCACTTTGACGGGTACTCCTGGACGGTCAATGCAGATGAGCCCGCGACGGAGGAAGATGTGGCGGCCCTGTTGCGCCAGGCTGGAGGTATCACTACGTGGTGGGGCGCATAGATAACGTACCCGTAACACACTTAAGCCCCGGCAAGCGGGCTACTAGAATCTCAAGTGCCGCCCACAATGGCCTATCACGATCTTCCTATCACCACTGAACCATTCGAAGTGAATGCGCAGCGTGGTCGCCAGTGAATCCTTGCCGCCAATCTTCAGATGCTTGTCCATGAATACGGGCTCGCCTCTGTAGAGGAATGTGCGCTCAGCTCGTCCGCGGCTCGATAAACCCGATTCGTTCGCACTGTATGCCTGTGCACCGAAACAGTCCTTTGCCGTCTGATCTGGCCCCCCGCCGGCCAGCACCTCCCAATAGTTGGTCACAAGGACCAGCAGGAGATCACCAGCTTTGCGGCAGAATTTGAAGCGAGCATCGTCAGACTCCTGCGCGGACTTGAATGCCGAATCCAGCACGTCGACGCGCTCAGGGAATAGACCTTGGACAAATTCAAGGCTTTGTACCAGCGACGAGGTGTTGCCGAGTTGTGCCAGGACTGCCGTCCGAAGACGTACTAGATCTACATCAACGCTCGCCTCGTGTGTCGAGTGGCCATACCCAGCCATGAGTGAAAGCAGCCGGCCGTTCTCTGTAGTGAGAGAGTTGATCTCGTCGCGGAGGGTAGAGATTTCCTGGCTTCGGCCTCTCAGTTCGTCATCGACTGAGCCTAACAGCTCCTGATAGACCTGCAGTTCAGCATCGTTATCCGGCAGATCAGCCGACGCTGATTGGATATGCTGCAGTCGCGACCGGACTATCTGCTCCGATACTTTCTCACGTGAAATGTGGCGCAGGGACAACGGTACATTCGAATGGTCTGTGATTGCCGCAAGTATTTGGTTGTTAGATCCGGAGTAGCGCGGATGCCCGGGGGAAGAGGAGCTCGGTGGGAGCAAAACCGTCCCAGTGCATGATCCAGGTTCATCAGTAGGCCGGGGTGGCCAGAAGATCCTAACTCCTCCGTTGAATGTATAACGGTCACGGCCGACAAGGTTTTCGAGTCGATAGCTACTCACCACCTGCGGTACCAGGAAAATGTCGCATAGACCTACGATCTGCGGTTGGATGGTCTCGATAGGCATCGAGTATGCGCCATCCCTATCACAACTCATGAGAACGACTGGCAATCGACGATCTGCTGCAGTCACCAACTGGAGATACGTACCGACCGTGTCAGGTGTAAGCAGGTGATAATTCGCACCAGGTGTTCCGCTGACTAGAGCCCTCTGAGCGAGCCATTCAATCAAGGTTGGACAAGAAACCTCAACTAGCTCTCGTACACACGCACTACGCTCTTCAGTCTTCAGGATCACTGTGCATTCTATTTCAGCTTGTGCTTGGTGCTGCCGTAGGCCCATTTCGACTGTCCAGCGTCGGCCGATGACCTCATTGTCACTATAGGAATAGGTTGCATTGAACAGGAAGGGATAGCTTTCACTTTTTCCCAGCACGAACGTGGATGTCGTCGTCAGGAAGCTTTGGTCTCGAAAGCGAAGCGCTCTGATGCCCTCTAACATTCGTTCACGGTCGATAGGAACATGAACCCTTTTGCCAAGCCATCTGGCGAAAGTGCCAATCAACTCATCAGCTGTATTCGTTGGCAAGAAGAACAGCTGGTTCGCGTAGACAAGCATGACCGATCCTAAATTGGCAGTGGTGTGTGTACGGCTATTGTCCGTACGACTTTCACAATAGCCGATCTACCAGGGGGCCGGAATCAGGGCCATCAAGAGCGAAGATGTACCCGTGCCAGCGGAGTTGACTGGCTCGGAGGATGTCGCTGAAACGACGAAGCCCCAGTGCGGGACTGAGGCTTCGGGTGCAGCTACATCAGAAGGGGATTACAGGTACTACTCTAGCTGCAGAGGGAGAAGCTGGCGAATTTTCATCTCGTTGCAAAAATTACCTCACTCTCAGGTTGGGCGCGGCCCGACTGACTCGGCCAGCACCTCAGCGAGTTGGTCGTATGCCTTGGCCTGCCGCCTGCAGACGAAGTATTGCACCGACGTCACCGCAGCGACCAAGCCAATTAAAACCAGGCTATAGGGGCCGGCCTCAAGGGCGAGGTTTAGCACCGTTGATAGTAAGCTCACTCCCCAAATTACGAGTTTTAAGCCACGCAGAGGGTGGCTCATGTATCGCTGCCGTGCCGCGAGGTTCAGGCTTGAGGTGATAACGTGATCGCGCTCCGCGGGGTTCATCGTTTGGGATTGCTCCCTGGCCTCCGTGAGTGCTCTAGCCCGGTCCTTGCGGAACAGGGGGTAAAACGCATTAATGGCCCACGCGTCGAATTTCCGGACAGGCTCCGAGTCCACGTACATCATCCGTTTCCCGCCAAATAAGTGATGCCGGCATGATACTCCAGGCGGCCTGGTTAGAATTGAGCAGTGCAACCAACAGAGCGCCGGCTGCACGCGGGGCGGTTTAAGCCAGCTGCTCGATCGCCTGGCTCTGGGAGTCGACCAGCTGAAGGCGCCCAGTCAGAATCGCATTCTTGATGGCATTGAACTCCCAGGCCCAATACTGGGACTCAACGGCCACGCGCAAGCCCTTGCGGTAATCTGACTTCTTGCGCTGGATGAATGCCTCTGCGGCGTCCTTCGTGAAGTGAGTGTTCACGAATTCCCAGGTTTCCTGGTAGCCGACAACTGTATGGTCAGGTAGCTCGCCAAGCAATTCCCAGCGCTCAGACTCTGCTGCCTCCAGGAATTTCTTTCCGACTACCCCCAGCATCGAACGGTCAAGCTCTTCACGCTCGGCTTGGCCAAGGCCATCCCAGTAATCCTCCGGGGAAAACCATTCCCGGTCCTCGTAAATGAGTACCAGGTCTTCGGTGAAGTCCTTGTCGATCCCGCTCACCAAACGGCGTGCCTGCACGGTGAACATGACGTCAGCAGTTAGGTGATCCTGCACGCCCTCACCGATGCAGTCATGGCAAAGCCTTTGAACAAAGTCAGCCCAGGTTTCCGGCGTCAATTCGTCACCGGTAGCGAGGCTCTTCGCGTTGGTAGGGCTAGTGTCTGTTGGCGGGGCGCTCTGGACTGGAGCCGTTGCCTTGAGTGCTGTATTCGACGGTGCTGGCGCTGGTCGTGTGGGCATGGGCACCAGCAGAGGGGCCAATATGTTGCACACATCGCCGCGCAATAATGGGTGCAGTGTTCCGGCCAGGGCGTTGTCGATCGTTTGCCACATTGCCTGTCGCTCAGGGGGAGGGAGTCGCCCATCATCGCCTTCAGCAACGTGTTTGGGAGGGCTGCTGAGAGCCAGGTGGTCGACCACTTTCGTTCCTTCAGCTGCAGGTTTGATAATGCCGAGGAGGGCTTTGTACTGATCATGGCTGATGGTGTTGCCCACCCATGAACGCCCATCTTTCCAAAGCACATTCACTTGGCACTGACCATAGCCTGGCTTCAGGCCAGCGCGAATGGCCTGCGGATCAACTCCATGGAGGTTACGCAGCAAGACTGCAGCGTCATTGATGAAGCCCAGGCTACTGTCGCCGGCATAGGCTTCCTCGAGTGCCTGGACGGTGGCCTCGAAGTCAGGAAGTAGGTTGAGATCGCTCTTGCTTCCCGGTACCAGCTCGTTGTTGCTCATTGGCCTAGGCCCCTGCGTTGATGGGTTGGGCGTCCGCAACGGCTGCGGATGCAAAGTCAGGAATCGTGATCCCGCTGGGTACTTGCCCGGCGGCGATTGTTTTCAGGCCCTGATGCAGGCAGTCGAAGCGCCGGCGCAGATCAGTCAGCTGCGCGGTCAGCTCTGCAACACTGGTAGAGGACACATCGGGAGATGGCGCTGGCGCAGGTGCGTCACCGGCGCCGCGATCAGTGTTTTCTACTTTCTGGCTCAGGCCTCCCTCGTCTAGAGTTGCCAGCTGGCGCTTGTTGAGCAATTTACGCAACTCATCGCGCTCGACAGCTGCGAGCTTGAAACGCGGCGCTGTGAGTTTCAGGCGGGTGAGGATTCGATCAGCCTTGTCCCTGGGAATGCTGATGGTGTCGGCGTCGGTCTGCTCGAGCATGCCGCGGAGCTCGTCACGCTCCGCCTTAGTAGTTTTGCAGGCGGACGCTGCCGTGTTCAGGCGCAACAGAATCCGAACAGCAAGATCCCGTGGGAGGGTGATGATGTTTGTCACTCCGGATTGGCTCATACGGCCGTTTCCTCTGCAGCTTGGGTTGCCTGTAGCGCGGCTCGCGCTGCCAGGTGGACGATGTGAGGATCATCTCCCGAGATCCAGCGTGCCAGAAGCCAAACCGTGGCCTCGCTATCAGTGTTGGAGTTGAGGTGGATTGGGTCCCGACAATAGGGCCTGGACTGGAACGTGAATCCAGACTGAGGGTTTAGCGAGGGCGGGGCGTTTGAATAGAAGCCCGCATGAGGATGCGGGCTTGGTATGAAAGCTCTCAGGTCGCGCTGATTAGCTTGCCCGAGCGCGGCTGTGGTGCCAGTACAGGTATGCCAGGCCAACCGGTGCAATGAAGATCGCCAGGAACCAGCAGGCAATCATAATCCAGACCTTGAGGAGCATCATGATCAAGCCGCTGGTCACGAGAACATTGCGACCCAGGAAAAAGCCCACAACGCTCTCGTAAACAAAGCGCGAGTAGGGGTACAGAAGGGTGCTGATGATTGCCACCAAAAACTCGACGAGATCCAAGCTGTCGGTGCGCCATTTCCCTGCGGCGTATACCAATCCGAGAATGATCCCAAACACCAGGTGGCGCATGTAGTAGAGTCTGTTGAGGCCGCCAAAGGCCATGGCAATCATTTTATTCATGAGTCTCCCGTCGTCGTAGTGTTGATGAGCCCTGGCTGGGCCGGCGCTGCAGCTAGCCAAGTTCACTTTGCCGAGATCTGGCGGGGAAATTCTAAGTTGGGAGGGAGCGCCAAACAAACCAAAACGCTATCTAGAAATCATATCGCCCCTACCGTTGCAGGGTAGAATGAGTCCGTTACGAGGTCTACCACTCGCTGTGCAGTACCGCGGGTATAATCACGACCAGTCAAACTCTGAACTAGGAACCCAAACCATGCTCACGAAAGGTAGCGGTGAGAGTCTTGATCTGTCATTCAGCGCTCGAGTCAACGGGGGGACTGTCAGATTTTCGGAGTCGCCTAACGACCCCTGGCGCAATGGCTATCGGATGCTCTCCCACTCGGAATTCAAAGCGATGGAGCCCTCTTTGGTTGGGCAACCAAGTGCCCATACTTCCAACGATTGCCCAGGCTGCGAGATGGACGCGTCCATGACGGTAGTCCGAGGCAGCCAGAATCCCGACTGAGGGTGTCGTGAAGGTGCGGGGAGTTTTAAAGCAAAAGCCCGCAGGGGATGCGGGCTCGTTGTAGAGAATCTACCAGGTGTGTCGTGTACGCTGGGCGATTACCCGCTCAGTTTTAAGCCTCACGAATCGGCGCATTAATGCGTCGGCCGCGAGCCAAATAACTGCGAATGATCCAATCTTGGCCATCAAGTCTGGGTCGTCGCTGAGCAGTGAACCGGTTACCAGCCAAAGCAGGGACATCGCAGTGATCAGCCATACAGGGAGATCCCACCACCTTTGTGGCTTCTCAGGTGCAGCCGAGTGGGCTTCAGGCGCGGCAACGCCCTCGACACCCTCCGCCGGGCTTTCGTTTACCTGGTAGGTAGCCATAACGGGCAGGCTATCGAACATCCTAATTGCAAATCCAGGGGGCGCTGATCTGAGAATCGCATTGATCTGCGACTCTCTAATACGGAGGCCGGACAGCTCGGGAAAACCCTGTGCTTTTTCCCTCCGGAATTTTCTAACGATTGAGGTAATGGTTGTTACTGCACTCAGAGCCGCGACAAGCAGCGCCACCAAGGTAACTGCTACGCCGGCGGTGAGGCCCGAGGCCCACTGGGACTGGATGTAGTCATAGCCCCACACGCAACCGTAGCTCAATCCGATAAAGACCAGGATGTCGATTGCTTCGTGACTGACCTTGTAGATGATGGTGCACGCTGTGTCGAATTTGCTGCCGGTCCGAACCTTCAGCATCCGGGGGAGGGCCAGTAACAGGTTGCCCCAGACTGAGACCTCGTCGCGTCGGGTGCGGTCATTTTCAGTCGAGACCTTCGTTACGCGAGGAAGGTCATCAAGAACCTTCTGAACGGAGTCTGGCGGGCAAGCCTGCTGTAGCTGCCGCACTTGTGCTTCGGTAATGAGGTATTCCATTGTCCCTGGCATGACCTTCTGGGTGGAGTTGAGGCAGCCAGTATCACGAATGGCCGCTTCAACCGCAAAGTCAAAATGCAACCACGTTTTTCGCATGGATCAACCAGCTGGAGCGGGCTCGCGAGTCATGAACCACATAAGCCCGAATCCAGGCTGAGGAGGGTAGGTGTGGGGCGGGTGCAGCAAAAGCCCGCAGGGGATGCGGGCTTGGCGCAGCAGGTCTACCAGGTGGCCCCAGTTCGCTGGGCAATGATTCGCTTAGTTCTACACCGCAAAACCCGACGCAGAAGTGCGTTAAACAAAAGCCCAATAACTGCGCATGACCCTATCACAGCCATCGTATCTGGATTTTCGCTGAGCAGCGAACCGATCGCCAGCCACAAGACCGACAGGGTGATGAGCACCCAAACTGGGCGCCTCCACCACTTCTGAGGCTTCTCAGAAGCGACCGCCTCCGGTTCGATCGCCGACTTCTCCGTCTCGAACCCCTCAGGCGGGATCTCATTTTTCTCGAAGTAGGCCATGACGGGGAGGCCATTGAGCATCGCTATGGCATAGCCTGGCGGTGATGATCTGAGAATGTCTTGGACCTGCAACTCAGTAATCAGTAGGCCTGACAGTGGGGTGAAGCCGTCTGCCGCCTCCTTTCTGTAGAGCCTAACGATTGTCACAATGCTTGCGGCTGCACCTATAGCCGCTACCGTGAGCGCCACTATGGTTCCAGCCATGGCGGTTGAGAGCCCCAAGCTCCGCTGGGCCTGGATGTAGTCATAGCCCCACACGCAGCCGTTGACCAAGCCGAAGAACACCAGAATATCGGCTACTTCATGACCGATCTTGTAGATTCTGGAGCACGCTCTCTCGAACATGCCCCCCTGGCGAACCTTCAGCAACCTGGGGAGGGTCAGCCACACGGTGCTCCAGACTGAAACCTCGTCGCGACGGTTGGAATCATTATCCAACGAGGCATTTTGTACATGGGGAAGGGCACCAAGCATTTCTTGAACGGCCATTGGCGGGCAACCTCGCTGCAGCTGCCTGACTTGTGCGTCGGTGATTAGGTAGTCCATTTTCCCTTGCATGACCCCGCTGGGTGGTTTTGATGTCGACCAGTATCAGGGGTGACTGGGTCTAGCACAAAGCCAAAGTACAACCTCGTTTTTAGGGAGCTCATGGCAGCTAGGCGCATTCTGGTTTGTGACGACTCGCAGCATTCTGTGGTGGCTGAGGGTGTGGCGTGGGACGGGAAGGGGCGGTGAAGGGCGGGGTAAATAGCCCGCAGGGGATACGGGCTCGGGTGAGGCGTCTACCAGGTCAAACTAGTCCGCTGGGCTATCAAGCGCTCGCTGCCTCGCGCCCAGGCCAGGCAGATCAAGGCGTTTGCTACGCTGGCAAGAACTGCGTATCCGCCGATGGTGGCCATCGTATCTGGATCCTCGCTGAGGAGAGAACCGAACGCCAGCCAAAGTGGTGACGCCAGAATGATCATCGCTACAGCAAACTCCCACCACTTCGGCGTTTTCTCAGGGGCCGCCGATCCAGATTCGATCATCGAAGCCGCCACCTCTGTTTCCTCAGGCCGGGTTTTGCCTTTCTCGAAGTAAGCAATCACTGGGAGGCTATCGAGCATCTTGATCACATAGCCAGGGGGGGATGACTCGAGAAGCCCCTGGATCTGCAACTCAGTAATAAGGTGACCGGAAAGCGGTGTGTAAAACTCATCCTCACCTAGCTTGTCCTTCTCGGCGAGAGCAATGATGAGGGAGATAACACTTGTCGCTACACGGACAGCCACAACAGTGAGCGCCACCAAGGTAGCTACCATGCCGGCCGTTACACCCGAGCCCCACTGGGACTGAATGTAGTCGTAGCCCCACATACAGCCGTAGACCATGCCAATAAAGTAAACAAACTCACCGATTTCGCTACCGATCGAGTAGATGCCGGAGCATACCTTTGAGAACCAGCTCCCCGTGTGAACCTTCAATAACTTGGGGAGGGTAAGCGCCAGAGTGCTCCAGACTGATACCTCGTCTCGGCGTGTGCGATCGGTATCCACCGAGACCCTCTCTACAGAGGGTAAGGTACCCAGTATTTCTTGTACTGCCGCTGGAGGGCAGCCCTGCTCCAGCTGCCGCACTTGCGGACCAGTAATGAGGTATTCCATTGTCCCTTGCATGACCTTTAGGGTGGTTCTGATGCCGACCAGTATCGCGGATGGTCGCGGAGGCCTCAAACCAAAATAGACCCTCGGTTTTTACCTGGCTCTAGCGCCGCGGGCGCGGACCGGCAGTAGAGCACTGGCTGGCGCTGGCCTAGAAACTCGCATCCGCGTCCAGGATCTCGAGGAGATCCAGCAAGGAATCCCAAGTCGAGTCCTCCTGGAGCGGCACACTCTGGCCAACCAGGTTGAGCGAGTTGGGCTCCACCCTGTCACCGAACAGGACAATGACCTGCGCTGTATCGTCATGTCGTGAGACCCACGCCAGGCCCTGGGCATCCGGGGCGAGCGCATGGATGGCCTCTGCCCATTTCTGGGTATAGCCGTACCGGCTGCCATCAGTGTCGATTAGGTCGCGGCGCATCAGCCCCAGCGCGGTTAGCGATTTGGAGGTTAGGTCAACGAGCTTCAGTGGTTTCTCGACCTTCACCTGAGAGTGCTGATGTCCGTCGAACCTGGACATGTCGATGTGCCGCGGTGCCGGCAGAAAGGCGAGATCGCGGAAGATGGTTTCCATGGCTGCGCAGTGCAACGTCTCGGCACCGTAGATGGTGGGAATGATCTCCCCAGCGAGGTTTCGAATGGGGCTGAATCTTCCGTTCCCATTAGCGGTGTCGTTGAAGGCTGTTGCGTGGTAGGCGCCTGGGTGCAGGCGGTGAAAGATGCGGCCTGGCTCAATCGTGGTGAAACGCAGGCGCAGCCCCTCACCCGGAGCTGGCACGGGCCTTGGTTCCTTTTCAGCCATGCTGGGGCCCGTAAACCTCATCCTTGGCGGCCTTGAGCACAGCTGCAGGATCCTCTGCAAGGACCTCTTTGGGCAAACGGCCTGAGAGATATGAGTTTGAAGAGCCAAACCAGAACGCCATACCCCAGCCATCCTTGCTGTCGGCGAGCACGGAAATGACGGGAGCAAGTGAGCTGCGTGGGCGGTAGCCGGTTTGCGGATCAAGCCCGTAGACAGGGAAGTAATCCGTACCCTCATGGCGTAGGGCAAAGATCTTCCCGGCGCGCTTCCACTTGCTCGGCTGGGAACTGGCGTTGACCGTGCTGAGCTGTGCAACCTCGGCAACGTCCTGGGCCGTTAACCAGTCACCGCTATTGAGGATGCGTGTCTTCGCCCTGGCCAGCATCTTCGCTTCGCGCAGCAACGTGGGGCGAGCAGGCTTCTCAGGTACAAGCAGCTGGACCAGGCCTTCAATCTTGTCTGCAGGCATGGTCTTCAGCTGTACCTCGAACGCCTGAATCATCAGTGCAACACCTTCGAAACATGCGTCAACTTGCTTGGATGTCAGCCCGTTGAGCTTAATAATCCGTTTCGGGTGGTGTTCGTTGTGAATGGATTCAACAACGATCTGTATGCGAGCGGGGTGAGACTCGTGTTCGTTTTCGATTCTGGTTTCTTCTACTGGCTGGGCCATCGAAGCCACCTCCAGAGTTATTCAGGTTAGATTGAATCAATTAAATCCAATCTAACCCCTGTAACCCTCGCACGCAACAGCCGTTGGGCGCTGTATCTAACCCTAGAACTTAGCTGCGGTTCGTGCCCTGATAGGCCTCGAGCATGGCTTGGAACGTTGCGCACAGAGCCTTGGCTGCTTCTTCATCGCTGCAGACCTGAATCTGCATAGGCGAAGCGGGGGCGTCGAAGACATGCCCAACCACCCGCCAGAAGACGCCACCATAGCTGCCCAGCGGTTCGAAACGGCAGGTGTGATCGTGTGGTACGTAGGCCTTGGCCGCTTCATACAGCGCACCACCAGCGGGGTCAACGGCCGAGTACTCGATACCTTCGACTCGGGTCCGAACCAAGGCCATCTCGACTGCAGGGTCATGCTGGTAGTCCGGGCGGGTGATGTTGGCCAAGATTTCAGGGTTTTGGCGCGGATCCACCGGGAGGAAGAACTCACGGTTCGGCGAGGAGGCCGGCGCATACTGCTCACAGTTCTTGGCAAAGATGCGGATGCAACGCTCGACTGCGAAGTGAGTGAAGCTTGGGGAGAGTGGTGCGCTCATGGGGATGCCCTCAGGTGTGATTTGATGAGGGTATGGTCAGGGGCAATGGAGTGTGCCAGAAGCCCCTGATCAGGACGATAACAACCGGGAGCTGCTTGCCCTGAATGGCCGCTTTACTCCTCAGTTCCTCAGATAGGCGTCGACATTGCCTGGCAAATCTCGGGCACGGACAGGGCCTGGAGAGGTCTTGAATGCGGCAGCCTGTCAGAGGCTGAGCCGATCAACCATGCTCTGGAGGTCGCCCTCGTCAAAATGGTAGAGCAGGTCGACGTCGTATCCTGGTCTTGCTGAAAGGGCGAAACCTGCGATGCCCGGCCGGGGACCAGACTCAGCATTGAGCATGGTCAGGCTGTGAGCCGCAATCGTATAGATCGAAGCGGCAAAGTCCTTCCCGGGCCGTTTTCTGGTTTGCTGCCTATAAAAATGGGTCGCAGCCGCCCAGACCTCATCCTCGGATTTGACCAGATACTGCCCGTGCTTGATCACTTTGAAGGCCATAGTTGAGCCCCTTGCTTAGGTACGGAATGCAGCGCGGCGGACGCTGCCGATTACATGCTTAGCTGCTTCCTCAACGTCTAGATTTCGGCTCCAAGCCTGCAGGTAAGTGCATTCGTTGAGGTCATCCTTATCGCTCACTTTGAGTTCGTCCAGTAGCTCACGCACCCGCTTGCTCACTAAGCTGATCCACTCGCTGTAAGGCAGGGCCAGCGGCGCAACTGGCGCGAGCCATTTGGCCTCAAGGACCAAGTCCCCACGGTGATAATTGGTGTGGTAGCTCTGGGTGTACGCTTCGTGGGCAAGATTGTATTGGTCCGCCAGCTCCGGGATGTCGAGCAGCATCTGTGGCGCGCGAGGCCCATAATGGCGATGCATCAGGACGTCGTTGGACGCGAGTTCATGAACTGCGTCATATGCAGCCTGGATGGCCTTCTCGAGCTGGCCCTCTGATCCCTCGATACAGTCGACCACCACGACATCAACCCAAAGCAGGCGGGCGGCGAGAGCTTCTTGGAATGCTAGGTTCATTCTTGACTCCGGTCAGGTGTGCTGGCGCTGGTGGGGAGAGGTGCCGCAGGGCTTAACCCTGCGACTCGCTGTTGAGCTTGTCGGCGTTGATCAGATCAAGAAACTTACGAGCAGACATGCAGATGACTTCTTCATCCCCATCGTCGGTTTCGCGATGGATACCAATGAGGTTCTGCTCCCAGTCCTGTTCGTCAGGCAGGTCGCAGCCACCCTCATCAGTGAGCATGATGTAGAAGTCGCCAGCATCACAGCGCAGCGCCATGCAACCGCCGCCGGTATGGACCTTCGAGAAACCGGCCAAGCCAGCGGTCTTGACGATGTTGGTTCCAGCGACAGGGGACATGTCAGGCATTTTGAAACCTACTGCGGCGAGTGTGCTCTTGATCTCGGTGACGTTTGGCATCTTGTGAGTCCTGTGCGGGCTGTGTGATTTGATGAGCACAGTCTCGGCCCGAGTTGGGTGTGGCAGAACCACCCGAGAGATAAATCGCGGCTAAATCACGCCCCCTGAATCAGCGCCTTTGGATCCCTCAGATGGTGGCCAAACTCACCCGGTCGCGCAGTAGAGCGGACATTCCCTCGCGTAAAATGTCCGCCTCGCTCGCATCCTGACTGCCCAGCCGCATTACGCGACCGGACTGATGACAAGGTCTTCGAGTAACCGGCAAGGGTCCAGGCCTTCAGAGTGTGCGCGATGGCCACCCTCTCGCGCCCATTCCTCCAGCGCTGCGATTGCGGGCGTAGTCAGGCCTCTTTCTGCTCGGTAGGCCTTGAATGCCTTGAAACTCACAGGCACACGGAAGCGAAGCCTCAGGCGATCCCAGGGGTTGTCGATGCCGCTGAGAGGGTCGAGGCGGCTGAGTATGTGGTTGCCGGTGTAGATACTCAGGCCTCGGGTATGAAGCTCTGGGGGTATCTGGGACAGCTCGAGGCCAGTCAGAGCCACAATGTCGTAGATGGTTTCGGTGCTGAGTGTGATGAACAGGTTCGCCGGCACATGCTGGCCAGGTTGCAGGTAGCAATCCCACTGCACCGCAGCTCTGTTGGTGACGCCGATAACGTGTTCAAGGCGCAGCTGATCGCGCGGGTCTGGCGCATGCTGCCGTGCCCGAGCTTCGTAAATGTACGAGATGTACCGCATGGCTGGGCCAGCGACGCCCCTCGTAGGCTGGCCACTCTCCGTCCGGGGCAGGCGGAACCGGGCGTGGTTGGCGAGCAGCAGGTCGTCCAGCAGCGCGGGGAGGTTCTTGGCGACTGCCTTGTAGAACCACTTCTTCATGTCCTGCTCGCGCAGCTTGTAGTCCGCCGCGGCGAGACCCTTGATGATCTCAACCTGGTTATGGCGCGCCGTATAGTGGGCATCCGCGATGATGCGCTCTGGAGTATCGAGCGAGTTGAGAGGAATCGACTTCAGGTTTGCCACGAACAGTCCCTTGCGCGATTCCCCATGGTTCACAATCAGTTCGCCTTTCACATCCCGGCCAATCTGTAGCTGGCCAGCCTTCATCACTGATTCGGGAATGTAGAGGCATTCCTCCGGGACTTGTTCGGCGAAGCGTTGTTCCATCCAGAGATTCGGATTCGTACGCTCAAACCAGCCCGGGTCCGACTCGTGGAACGATGCAGCTGTAAGGTCCTTGCTGGCGCGAGGGACCAGGGCGAGTTGCCGGCCGACCGGTACCGGGTACTGAACGTCATCACTGGCGAGCTTGTTCGAGATGGCCAGCATCGAGCCGGTGGCCAGGAGAGGTTCGGCCTGGCCCTCGTGGAAGTAGCGCTGTTGGCATTGCTCGATGAACAGCTGCAGCCACAGCAGCTCTCGGTCGTCCAGCTCACTGATCTCAGCCAGCACTGCCAACCCGGTACCGGCCGGCAGGGATGTGTCGCGCGGCTCACTCTCCCTAGCAACGCGCTCACGGTCCAGCCACTCGATCTTCAAGAGCGAGTAGGGGAAATGGCTCCCGTCGATGCGGTATGCGTTGAAGCGGTCGTTGCGGGCCTGCATGAGCTCTTCCTGCAGGGGATGGGAGAACTTGCCCTTGTCGGTCAGCGCCAGGATGCGGGTACCGGTGCGCACCACCATCACGAAGTAGCTGCTAGCGATGTTCTGGCCGCGGATCACACACAACGAGAATCCTGTAGGGATTTGCTTGGCGTGGTGCAGCAGATCCTCGATCTTGCTGATCTGGTAGATATGGCGCCCCAGCTTGGCACCTGAAGCTGGCGCTGGAATACCGTCCTGGATCATCAAGCGCGTCAGCCGGTCGAGACCCTGCAGCGCGTCAAGGCCAATGCTCCCGCCCTCTGCGGACACGAACGCCCGGGTCTCCTCTGACAGCGCAGATCGCTCCACACCCCGGTAGAATGCAAGAGAACCCTCGGCATAGGCCTGAAATTCGTCGTGCAGTCTGGCGGTGCTTGGCTCTGCGAACAGGGCGTCAAGTCGGTCCATAGTCTCCAGCAAGCCAGTGATGCGTTCTGAGCCGCTTCTGTACTCACTGAGGGGGAAGGTGGCCGCCCTGGCGAAGCGTGGCACCTGCGAGCGGATAAGCAGGGTTACGATGGCTTCGTCGCCGGTCTTGATGGCCGCAGTGATCCGTTTGTTGGCGTCGTAGAGGCTGAACTCTCCGGACCCAATAGACGAACTCAAGGCGTCCACCTTCCGGCCGGTGAGTTTCTCCCAGAGAGAAATGGCTGCCTCACCTGGGCGAGCGTTGTTGGCTTCAGTGTTCATGAGGGATGGCCTTGGTTTCTGGTGGTGAACATGGCAGGAACGACGGCTGAATGCCTCGACGCTCGACCTCAGCCCTGATGACGCCACGAATGGCAGCATAATTGGCTTCGACACGGTCTATCTCCAGCTTCAGCCAGGCGTGATCCTCCGCTGGATACATGCGGATGGTGAAGTCCGCATCCACACACCACTCACTTGCGAAACCCTGAAAGATCAGGAGCTGCTTGTCTGAGAACCGATTGAGAAGGAGGCATAGTCGAGGACCGTTAGCGGCCTCATAAACCCAGTCAGCACTCTTCATGACTGCGTCGTGGCCGGCCTGCTGAACATAGGTTTCGTAGTGGTTTTGGAGCGTAGCCATGGTAGAGCTCTGCCTCTTTGGAGTGAGCGTATTGTCAGGCTGGTCGGGGCGTGCCAGAAGCTCCGCCGGGTTAGGATTGGTCCGCGATTCGGGGCCTCACCCCGGGCGCCTAACACCAAGGCCGGTCCTTAGTTAGGTTCCCAACCAGAGGCCATCAGTGTGAAGCGGTCCAATTCCCCACCTCGGGTTCGAATGCGCCAGCCAGGCCCGCCGCACATATTGGCTGGCGCTGCTGCGCGGGGTTGCCTAACGGGGCAGTAACCAGGGCGCTCGAACAGCTACCTACTCGCCGCTCCGAGGGTGTACTACCTGAGGGGATAGAGCGCCCGCAATAGCTGCAGCTGCGAAGCCGGATGCGGTCATCCCAGCGGGTAGCCGCTGGTCCGCGATGGCCTGCATGTCCCGGAGCAGGCGGTTGTAGTGCCGACGGACAGTGCTCAACTGCTCAGCGAGGTCGACACCGGCGGCACTGCAATCGTCTTCCTGGTGTGGGGCGACCTTGCTATCGCGGCTGCTTAGGTTGTTGATGATCAGATCCAGCTCGTCGCGTAGGCCCCTTACCGGGTCGTGCACTCCAGTGGTAAATGCCAGGTGCCTGAGCAGCTGACCGGCTTCATCCCAGCCAATGCTGACACTGCCAGTACCGGCACCAGATTGAGCAAGCAGGTCTTTGAGCCCGGCGCAGGCTTGGATTGCGCGTTTGCGTTGGGTCACTGGCTTCAGGGACGAAAGAATGCGATCAGCCAGGCCACGGGGAATCTCGACATTCCCTGGTTGGCGGTTCATGCGGGCGGAATCCTCTGCGTCATGGGTGTGTGCCTGTCGGGTAAGTCCCGAGCAGGTGGGGAGGGTGGATTATCGACCGAAACAGTGCGCGCTGGACTCAAAGTGCCCCCACGCTTTCCTAAAGGTCCTTCCGAGAGATGGGGGTGCAGGCGAGCGGCGCACATGGCGGCTAGGCAATACGGACTTATGCGCCTGGCCAATGTCCGTATTGCTATCCCCACTCTTGGCGACAGTCGACGGCATCAGCCTCCAGGACACAAGTTGGCCCGCTCCCCAGCCTTGGGTACGAATGCTGCCAGACCACATGGGGCACCACACTCTCAGGCACTCAGCCGCCCCAACCCCGCCACCCGTCGAACGGCCGGGGAACTTGAAGGCTCACCGACGGGCCTGGTGGCGCATTCGCCAGCACCCGGAATCCTCATACCTCACAAACTGAAAAGCCCGCCGAATGGTGGCGGGCTTTGGCGGTCAGGGTGCGACCGGATCAGTGTGTTTTGGTGAACAGTGCCAGGAAGCGCGGCAGGTGCTGCTCGAGCCCCGTTGTTACAGACCCACTGATCAGCTTTCTGAGCGCGCTGGTCTTGGGGCGGGCGAACTCGAGGTGGATCAGCTCAGCGCCCTTAGCCTTGGTAGCGAGGTACTCATCGCTGGTCATCAGATCGTCCACCAGGTTCAGGGCCAGCGACTCGTTAGCGTGCCATGCCTCGCCGGTGGCGATCTTTTCGATCTCAACCTGCGGCCGGTGTTTGGAGACGTGGGTCTTGAACAGTTCGTGAACCCGGGTCAGCTGCTCCATGAACTTCTCGCGGGCGGCGTCCGTGTTCTCGCCAAAGACGGACACCGTCCTTTTGGACTCGCCGGCGGTGTAGACGTTGTAATCAACGTCGATCTTCTTCAGCAGTCTGTTCACGTTCGGCAATTCGGCGACGACGCCTATCGAACCAACCAGGGCGAATGGCGCTGCGATGACCTTGTCAGCAACACAGGCCATCATGTAGCCGCCGCTTGCAGCAATCTCGTCAATACAGACGGTCAGCGTAATCTGAGCTGAGGTAATACGCTGCAGCTGGGATGCAGCCAGGCCATAGGCGCTCACATAGCCGCCGGGAGACCCCAGGCGCAGAACCACCTCATCTTGAGATGCATTCGCGCCAGCCAGTAGGGCGGTTACCTCATGACGCAGGGACTCAACCGCAGAGGCAGAGGGATCTCCTTCGAAGTCGAGCACAAAGACCTTGGGACGTGCGCCCACAGCCTTGTCGGCCTTCTTCTGTGCCTTATCAGCAGCCTTCCGTTCTGCCTTGCTCATCGTGAGGTCAGTGACCGTCCGTGTCAGGTTCTCATAGAACTTGTTCAGGGAGCGGGCGCTCAGCTTGCCCTCGCGGGATTTACCCTTGCCGCCGCTTGAGCGCATGCCAGCAAAGACCAGGAGCATGGCCATAAACACCAGTAGGACTGTGATGGCCTTCGCCAGGAACTCGGTGTAGTTGAGGAGGAATGTCGACATATGGATCTCTAGGACTGTTTCGTTGGAGGTTGAGCGCCAGCCGATCTGCTGACAAGCACTGAGGAAGGGTAGGAGCGCCAGGCGTGTGCCAGAACCACTCGCGCCTACCCGGCTCGAGCAACCTGCCTGATACCGGATGCGCGAGGATACGTTTCATTCCTTAAACCCGTTATCCAAAAGCGGTGCTCGGATTTCAGGGTTGGGCAAGCCGGCTAGGGGAAGGGCGCTCACATCGTGAAGGAATCCTCACTGAGGGAATGAACGCCAGCAAGAAAAAGCCCAGCGTCGGCCGGGCCTTTGTTGCTTCCATGCTGTGCGGTCGGCCTCTACATGAACAGAATGCGCTCACACAGGCTATCCACTTCATCGGCTGACAGCCCACCGTGGGTTCCACTGTCGGTGAGAATGGCACCGATGTCACCATCGTCCGCACGTACCAGGCCACCGCTCATGCCGGCACTCAGCAGGCGAAGGGATGCGATCAGCGCGTCGAACTCCACTTTGCTCACTTGCGGCAGCGGGATGGATGGTTCACGCATGCCGGCTTTGAGGACGTCCGCGTACAGCTCCTCAAGGTCAGGGTAGGCGCAGACGATCTGTGGGGAAGGAATGGAAGGCTTATTGGGGATGTCGGGCGCATCGGCCTGATTCAGGTACAGAGCATTGTTCACCGCCGCGTGGTGGACGTCGCGAAGCGCAGCCTGGGGCTCGGCGGCATCAGAGAAGCTGTGGTCTTCACCGAGGCTCACCCGCCACTTGCGGCCATGGTTGGTCAAGGCAACGACCTGTGCTGCGTCTATGAACTCACAGAGGTGCATTTCGTGAGCCTGCTTGTGGGCGGTTGGGGCTGGGGATGTTGCTGGAGTGGTTGCTTGTGCGTTTTGCATAGAAGTGGCCTCCGGGCTCTGTAGTTGATGGAGGCCAGTCTCAGGGCGATTCACGTGTGGCAGAAGCGGCCGGAGCAAGGAAATCACGGCTTGTTGCGTCCTCAACCTCGGGATTCAAGGTTCAGTGTGCCCATCGACCTGGAGTATGGCTGAGTAGAGTGTGCGCAGATCGGGATAATCGTTCAGCACACTCTGGCTGGGCATCGAAGGCAAGCACTCCCGGCCGGCAGGGTGAAGGTTGGCCCGCAAAGCGAATTCAACCTCGCGACGATGGGTGCTTGCCAGGGCCTCCCGCGCGCTGCCTCCTTCTGCCCACGAGAGATAACGGCCGTGGCTCACCTCCCAGCTGCAATCGCTACCTGGTACGGGTAGAGCATCGCCCAGCGCGAGGAATTGCTCGAGAGTCAGCTGGTGTGGAGATAGGCGTGAGATCCTAAGCCGTTCGAATAGCGCTGCGGTTTCGGGGTTGGCTTGGTGCATGGAACAGGACCACCGATTCTGATGGTGATTCATGGCCTCAGGCTGAGGATGAGCGAGACAGCCCGCAAGGCACACTACCTTGCGCGCCCCAGCGGGGCGATATGGATACTTTCACCCTCCGCCTCCAGTAGCTGGCGCAACGTATCAACGCCCACCGACATCGGCAGGTGATCACCAGTGTAGGCCTTGCCGATGCGATACTTCCGTTTGAACGTCACCTCCGCGCCGCCAGGGCCAAAGTAGGTGTGAATCCCGCATGCGCCCCCCGAACTGTGGTACGTGCCTGCAGGGAGGGAATGCAGACTGGCTGTATGAGAGCTGGCGCTGACCATGGGTAGTCTCCAAAAAAAGAAGCCCGGAGCGTGCCGGGCCTTGTAGTGGGCGAATGTAGATCAGATACCTGCCAGGGACAGCAGCTGGTTGTAGCTCTCACCGTCAGGGGCTACCTCAGCCTCATCCAGTGCCTTGCTGTGCTTGCGCATAGCATTCGGCAGGTCGACCAGTCGACTGAGGGCCTCGCAGGCAGCACGAATGCTTTCCTCACAGTTGCCGACCATCATCTGATGGGCGTCTTCCAGGTTCTCCTTGCCGCCGGTGAAAGCGAGGATGCGCCAGTAGAGGCCCCCATACTCCCCATTGCACAGAGAGATCGCCTTATGCCTGCAGTCATGGGCGATGTAATAGGCCTCGCAACGCTCAGAAGCCACGATCACGCCCTCGCCCTCAGTGTCATCAACGGTCACGAGGGTGAAGGCCTCCCCGGTCTCGCGCTGTGCTTCCTGGAAGGACGCGTCGTTGACAGCGCCCAGTGCCCACGGATCTTGCGAGGGGTGGATATTCCGATACACAACCTCGTCCGAGTAGTTGACTCGGATGCATTGCTGTACTGCAAAACTGGTGAAATGGATAGCTGGTTGCTGAGTGGCAATGGTCATGGAGGATGCTCTCGGGGTGATCGGTTGATGGGGTAATGATCGGGCGTCATGGATGTGGCAGAACCACCCCCAGGAGCTTTCCAGCTTTTCGAGCCACCTCAGCATCCTCAAAGTAGCGTTCGATGTCGCTGACGCGCGCTTCACCACCCAAGGCGAAGCATTCAGCGAGCGATTCAGGTTCGGCCTCTGGGTCCGAATGCTGGTCACGATTCACGAACACGATGTCCACCGGGAAGTCCGAGTAAGCGGCGCGCACCTCATTCCCGTACAGCTCAATAACCAGCCGGGCAGTTGGTGGCCCGGCGGGGTCGACGCTTTCGGTTACTTCAGGCTCGAACAGGCCTGGCGCGCAGATAGCCTCGAAGGTGGCCAGTGCCCGGGCGCGATACTCTTCTGAGTCCATGGCCTCGGTGCCCTCTTTGGCGGTGTTCACAAGAGCCTGCAAGCCGTTGAGACGGTCCTGCAGCGCCTTGAGTTGCGCGTGGAGGTTTCGCTCCCGGACGTGAATGCACCCCACAACCTTCTCGGCGAGGTCAGAGGCCTGGCCATTGGTTACAAAGCCAGTCGAGCGGAGGGAGGTCTGGATTTCGTCAAACAGTGACATCGAGCGCATTCCTTGGGTGGGGTCTGATTGCAGCCATCCTGCTTGACATTCCTGTGTGGCAGAACCCGCGTGGGTGACGATTTATCCCCCTGGGGATAGGCAGTTGGCCCTGCCGACTCTGCACCGAGATACGGTTTTGGAGTGTGGCCGGCCTGTCGGGCCAGGCATTCCTATCCCATATGAGTGTTTTGGGCTTTCAACCCCATCTCGCAACCTGTGGCGCGAGCTGAACCCTCAGGCGGGATTTGAACCCAATCCCGAGGAAGACAAAGCCGCTGCAGGGAGCGGCTAGGGAAGGGGGCATCACACTGCGACGGTGTCGAAGTCGTCTGGCGGGCGGTGATTGGGCGCTGGGTAAGAAAGATCCTGTACGCGGGCGCACGCGCGCTCACAGGCATCAAGGTAGGCAGGGAAAGAGGGGGTGGCTGATTCAATCTCATCAGCCAGTGCCTGGCAGTAGTTCACCAGCATGAAGCCTGACGCGAGTTTAGCGTTCTGCCCTACACAGAAATTCGGACGCACCTCAACGACAAGACCGTCCTTCGTGAATCCCGAACGCTGGAGGCGAAACGCCCCATTGGATTCCTGCCTGAGGCGGCGAGTCAGGGTCCCGTGATGATAGCTGGTGACTCCGTCGAAAATGGCCGCCAGGCGGCGCACCAACGCAAAAGCCTCCTGCCAGTGGACGCGCTCCGCTTCCTCACGTCGCTGGCGCTCAGCATGCATCCGCCGCTCATACTCCTCCGTGGGAAGCCCGCGGTACTGGACGTCTTTCAGTAGCTGTCGTTCGAAAGGGTCTAGGGGTCGGTTGCGGGTACATGAGACGTAAGGTATCAGCAGGTGCAGGCAGTCATGAGCCTTGAGACGCTCGACCTGGTCCGCGAGAGGGTGGCATGGGCTCCACATCCAAGCGGGTCGGAGGCACTCCATCTGGGAGGACAAGTGTTGAGCAACTGACTGGGTGTCAAGCAGCACCTGTACCCAAAGCTCAAGCGTTATTGCGCCAGCTACGTGCTCATGGGGAAGTCTTGCCAGTCGAGTTCGGGCACCAAGAGCATCCGCCTGGAAGTCGGGAAGTGGCAGCACTCCGAATCCCTTCCCCTGCGGAAGGCCTGAGGATGCACGTACGGCCTCAAAGATCACCGCTTCCGTGTGGAGGGCCAGGAGCCAGGGTGCGCGACTGCTGAGCTGGCTGAGGGCGGCATGCTGGGTTTTGCTGTAGGTGAGGTCCGGGCCGGCCGGAACTGCGAACCACCCGGCATCCACAGCCTGCATGATCACCGCAAGGTCCCCCCAAAGGTCAGAAGGTACCGCTCGGGTGATGAGGGACTTTTCCAGGGGCATGCCGGTAGCACAGTCCCGCCCTACGCGCCTTGCATACCTCATAGCAGCCCGATTAGTCAGGGCTGACGTCATTATCGTGTCCATCTTGGCTCCTCAGTCAGGCCGCCATCCTCGATCGATCGGTCGTGTGCCACAAGCAGCGGTGCATCGCATCTTGAACGGTCGTTTTCTGCGGTCGAACGGACATCAGCAGTAGAGGCTCAGTCGGTATTGCTGGATTCGTACCGTTTTTTTGAGGCGAACCCTCAAATTTGGGGCAGTGGGTGGCCACTATTAGGGGTGGAGGCCAATTGAAATGAACCACGAGACCATCAACCTGGTGCTGCAGTCATTCTGGCGCTCGCAGGTACGGGCACGGCCCAGTGAGTACAGGTTTGAGGCGTTCAAATCAGTCGTATACAAGGTCCGCCCAGACAGGAATGCAAACCTGGACGGGGACTTCATTGCCGAGCTGGAAGCGCTTTCGGCAATGGTCAGCAGTAGCCAAACACTGACAGCAAGATTTCTAGAAGGTATTGAACAGCAGATGGACACGCTACAGGTGGCAAGCCGGCGGGCAAGCGATGCCCGCGCCGGTGACCAAGGGCCTTCGGCCATATTCATTCCCGGGTTTGGGGCGCGTGCTGACTTCTTTGCCGAGGGTCTGGTTTCAATGGGGCTGCAAATCCTCACCGTGGACCTGAATGTGAATGATGACCTTGTATCCGAGCTGGGGGGACGAATGCCGTCCTCTGGCCTTGTCCTGGTCGGTGGTGATGTGGTTTCGCAGCCGGCCGCTTGCGCCGCCCTGCAAAAACTTGCGGAGTACCACGACAGCGACCTTCTCGTGGTCATAGCGGTTGACACGCCGCTGTCATTCGAGGAACGCCTGGTCGCTGCGAGATTTGGTGTGGTCCGCCTGCTCGACATTGATGCCGATGTCAAAACCTTGAGGGCGCTCATCCGTAGTCGTGCCCGGGACTCGCAGATCAATGGCTACAAGGTCCTCCTCCTGGATGACACGAAAACCGACGCCTACCGCGCGATCAAGTACATGAAAGAGGAGGGCATTGAGGTGATGCACATCCTGTGCCCGTCGGGTGTGCTGGAAGCCATCGATCGGTTCAGGCCTGACGTCGTTGTCACTGACTTCCACATGCCGGCAGCCAATGGTGATCAGGTAGCCAGCGTGATCAGGCAGGACAACGATTCAGCCATGCCAATCGTCTTCCTCAGCAGCGAGCGCAATGCAGAGACACAGCTGATAGCGCTTTCAAAGGGTGCCGACGCCTTCGTTCAGAAGCCACTTACCAGAGGCGCCTTCATCAAGGCTCTTAAGGCCCTCATTTCGAGATCCAAAGCATTCGACTCGAGGATGCGCCGTGATCCCCTGACTGGGCTTTTGAACCATGCTCAATTGATGGCCTCAGCCGGTAGATTAAGCGCTGCGCCTTCGAGCGTGCTGAGCACCATGGTGATGATCGATATCGATCACTTCAAGCAGGTCAACGATACCTTCGGACATCCAGTAGGTGACAAGGTCCTGGTCGGCCTCGCTGAGATCCTTTCTGACAACCTGCGGTCCACGGATTACATCGGCAGGATGGGTGGCGAAGAATTTGCTGTCCTCATGGTAGGCGCCCCTCCAGTAGAGGCGAAGCGCGTGATCGACCGTATCCGTGACCTATTCAGCAGCCTGCAGTTTGAATCGGGCCTGGAAGGGGGGAGCGAAGGCGGGAAGTGGTTTGCCTGTACCTTCAGCGCAGGGGTAGCTCCTCTGGCTGGCGGGGCTTCTGCGGCAATCAAAGCTGCCGACGACGCGCTGTACAAAGCCAAACATGCGGGTCGAAATAGGGTAGAGGTGTACGAATAGGATCCCGGACAGCGGACACAAAAAAGCCCCGACATTGCGGGGCTTTTTCATTCCCTCGGGCTAGGCGCGGAACGCCTGCGGGCCAGTGGTTGAATGCAAGGTGTGAACGTTCGACTGGTTCACGGTGAAATCACCATCTGAAATGTCGCTTTGCTCAGTGGTGCCGGCGATGTCTTCGGGCCCGTCGTAGGAGATCTGCAAGAGCACGCGCTCCATCGCTTCGTCCGAGTCGAATTCCGCCGCAGGGAAGTCCTCAGGCATCTGAACGCGATCAAGGATGTGTTTCAGGTCCATGTGTAGCAGGGTAGGCCGGCCGCGCATGAGTTTGACCAACTCGATTATCAGCTTCTCGTTTTGAGCAACGGCCGCGTGACAACGTTGGCCTACGTTGCTGCGCAGGATGTTCAGGCGGTTAGCCTTCATCAATGCCTCTTGATCAGACACTGGCTTGAAGAAGTTGCCCTTGTTAGTCAATTGCAAGTAGCGCAGGGCCAGGTCATCGAAGTTCTGGAGGTCATCCATGGCGGCATCAGAGGCCGTCTTAAGGATGATCTGTTCTGCGGCGCTACCGATCAGCAGCATGTGCATCCGCCAGTAGATCATGTCTGCAGTGGACAGCAGGTTAAGGTCACTGAAGATCTTCGCTGTGCGGGCGTTGATGTCCAGGTGAGCGCTGAATGAGTCGGTAATGAGGCAGTTGCTTCCCTTGTAAGCGATGATGCGAGCCGCCTGGTGGATCATTAGGCGACTTTGGTCTGCCATGGTCACCTGGAAGGCGGGACGCTGCTCGATGGTGGGTGTGAAATTCACTGGAAGTGCGAGTGCGGTACCGGGTACTGCACCGAGGTCTTGATTCTCCGCGGCAGCTTTAGGCTTCATGCCCGAAGCCCAGTAGCCGACGCCAAGCAGACCTATCACTCCGATGGCAGTGAACGTGTAAAACGGGTTATCTGTCAGAAGCCGGTAGAGCGGGGTGGCACAGACATACACACACAGGCAGACCGCAGTCGTCACCCATACGAAAGTCAGCCCCCGCTGGAAGCCTTCACCGATGGCCGCCACCACGTTTCCGGCTTTAGCCTTCGCGATTGCGATAACCATGAAGGCAAAACCGATGAGCAGGGACAGGACAATGGCAGAGAGAGTTGCAGAGCCTACGAGTTCATCGGGCTGTTCAGTCGTGATGTAGCGGGCGATCACGTATAGCCCAATGGTAGCGCCCGCAAGAAGAAATGGGGTGAACCAGGCCGGAAGCATCCGGCCCGCATCTTTCAGGTTATTCCAACTGCTCATTGTCCAGCTCCGTTATGGGTTTACTGCGGCCGGGGCCTGTTGCTTTTCCCGGGCGGTCTTGCCGCCTTGAGGGCCTTTGTTGCCTTCGCTGGATTTGTTCTGCGGTTTTTGCTGCTGGCTCTTGGGCTGTTGTGCGTTGCCCGGTTTCTGCTGCTGGCCATTCCGTTGCTCAGGTTTTTGACCTTGTCCCGGTTTGGCTTGCTGCTGATTCTCCACCGCAGGCGTCTTCTCTGCAGCAGGAGGAACCGCAGGTTTTACCTGAGAATCAAGGGTAGGAACCTGGGCTTGTTTCTCTACTGTTGCTGCTTTTGCCGGCTGAGCAGGGTTACGCTGCTGTACAGCCTGTTGCGATTGGCGCTTCGCTGGGCGCTGTGGATTGCGCTGTTGCTGGTTGGAAGGGGCGCCACGACGGGACCGGATGTCGACATCTTTCTCGAGCTGGGCCAGGCCATCTTCAAATTGCCCGATCAATTGCTGGAAACCTTCGCAGCCCAGGCGGTACATCTTGCGGCTCTCTGCTTGGGACAGGCCAGCAAGGCTGCGCAAATGAACATCAAGCCGGGCGACTCGGATAGCCAAGGCGTACATTGCAGCAGTGCGCTCACCGTCGATGCGGAGGCTTCGCTCCGGAACCTGATGCGAGTTGTTTACTTCGGTAGTTTCGTTAGCCATGGGGTGTTCCTTACTGGTGAGTGCCAATCGTTCTCAGCCAATCCCAGCCAGCAGCATGTTGAGTGCATGTGCGGAAGAAATTGCTGACGTCATTTGCGTGGCTCAGGTAGCTGGCGCTGTCGTCCGGGACGAACAAGCCCCAAGCATCGATCCAAGCGAGTTGGAATACTTTGTGTGGGAAATAGCAGACCTCGATGTAGCGATACTCAGGGGCTCGCAAGTACACCTTCGCGGCGAAGAGCACGAGAAAGACAAAGAGCACGATCTTGAGGGACTTCACGATTGGGCCCGATGGGGCGCCTTGTGAGCTCGACTCAGCCATGAGCGGCGTCCTTGGTGATGGTGATGAGATAACCTGTCCTGCGCTGGACCAAGCCGGAGGCCTCCTCCACAGGGAGTCCCCCTGTTACGAGGTTGCACATGATCCGAAACGCTTCGGCTTCTTCGTCAGCAGCAATGCCGAGGCTTGCACACCAGTCGAGCCATTTGCGGTGTGACGTGGGCCCTAAGCTTTTGGCGATTGCCTTGATTTTCGAAACTCGACGCAGGTCAGGGCGGGGTTGGTCGAGAAGAGAGGCGCAGTAACGAGCCATGTACTCGCCTGCATTCATGCGTGACTCGATGAGTTTGAGCAGATCGTTCTCACGGCCAACGGTGCGCATTTTGTCGGCATCGTCCATGCCCTTCCCAAGCGGGATGATGCTGAGCGTTATCCCAACGGCCTCTGCCTCACGAATAGAGGAAAGAGCCCCCTCATAGCCAGCGTGATCACCGTCGACCATGTGAGCTGCCTCGGTGACGCCCTGGCTGAACAGATAGGCGGCCTGTGCGCTATTGATAGAAGCTTGGCCGATAGCGCATCCCCAAACGTTGATGAGCTGCAGAGCCCATGCATCCAGGGTGCCCTCTACGCAAACCAGAATGGATTTCTGACGTTGCCTAAAAAGGTACGGAATCACCTTTGAGGAGTGCGGTGAGAATCGGTATTTCGGATTGGATCGGCCTTCGCCTGGTCCCGATGGCAGCCTTCCCCAGATTCGGACGTGTCCGTCCGGATGGGGCCAGTAGCCAATTACACGGCCTTCCATCCCTGACCATATGGCATCCGGAGCAGAGTCCTCATAACTGACGATGCTTATCTCTCGGGCCTGCTCTTTGCTGATACCCAAGCCGTGTAGGAGCGAAAGCACCTCTTCGTTAGTGGTGAACACCCCGAGCCGGAGAGACGCCATGACGCTATCCGTGTAGCCGCGAGCCTTCTGAAATGCGTCCAGGATGTGTTTATTGCGTGCAGCTAGCTGCTGCGTAACCTGGACTATCGCTTGGCCAGTCTTGATGACCGGGCGGCCGTTATTAGCTGTCCGCGACTGAGAGTTAGCATCCTGATCCCGGTCGGGCGGCTCGACGCCGGCGGCTTCGCAGAGTGACTTGACCACTTCGCCGTTTGACATCCCATTTTGTGCGAGAGCATCCCATAGGGAGGTGAATGGGCTAGGGCAGTTATCCTTTCGGTTGCACTGAATCCCTGATCGAGTGGGATAGTAGAACGCCCGGTCCTTACCACAGGCCGGGCAGTCCAGAACGTAGGAGCCGTTTGCAGATTGGCTTTTGGGTCGGAGGTGATTCAGTAATCCCCGGTCGACTGCATCCAGTACCGGATACACCTCATCTTTAATGAAATCAGTGATCGATTGCTTCATTCGCCAGCGGCCGCCATCTCTTTACCACTCAAAGCTGCGACGATTTCAGGACTGATGCCCTGGTCGATCGCAATTTCGCTCAGCTTCCGATTTAGCTGGCGGCGAACCTTCCAGACCTGCTTTTCACCAAGCCCGAGCATGGAGCACATGTCTACGGAGCAGTGCTGTTCAAGGACGGCGAGGCGAAGGATCTGGTGTTCACGGTGGGTGAGAAAGCGTCGAAGGGTTTCGACATGAATGTGACGCTTCTGCAATCCTTCATCGCTCAGGACGATGCCGTCAGAGAGGAATTGCGGGAGCACCGACAAGCTGTCGGTGTAGTTGGAGGCGGCGTTGAGGTAATCCGGCTCCAAGCCATGGGCGCGGGGCGCATAGTCGAGGGCGTCGAGGTCCCCAAATTGATACGCGCCGGCTCCTGGTACTTCGTCGATTACCAGGGCACATCCGTATTTTCGGATGAAAGATAGCGCGTAGCCAATCAAGCACCGACCGCGCCCCTCGGGGGCACCGTCAGCGTAATTCTTGATGGCATTTTTGGTGGCGTCACAGAGGCCCGGGTAGACGATCTGCAGAAGCTCCTCGTCGGTGAGACGCACGGAGAGCTTCAGGCGGATTTCGGCCACCCATTGCTGTTGAGATTCGCCATGTATGACGAATGCCCACGGGTCAAGATTCAAGAACTGGTCGCTAGAAAGCCCAGCGAGCCAACTGTTCCTAACGAGGCGCATGCCTCCCTCCTCCGATCAAGCGATCGGCTCCTAAGCGCAAATCCAGTCCCCTGGTATTTGCTTTGTTCGGCAGCCACGACAGCTGCCGACCCCCTTCTACATACGATTGAGCTATGCGCAATCGATTGGCTCCCCGGCCACCCCGTAGGTGTGAACCGAAGTAATTGAGCGCGATTCTATTGGGCGCCGATGGGACAGGCAACTCTAAAAAGGCTCTGATTTTTCACGCAAAAACGGTAAGCGGAACCTAAAATGCGACATCAGGTACGCAACTGTGGGCAATGCCGTTCAGCAAAAAAAACCCTGCAGCCCCTCTCGCGTAAGGAAATTGACGCTTGCTTTCCGTCAGTAATGGCATACCAGTGGCAGGACCCTGAAGGGTGAGGGCACGGTGCTACCGCTCGTCGCGGGCATAGAAATATTTGGCGAGGCCGTTATGTTGAGGCTTCTCAGAAAGGAGAAGTCATGAATTTCGCGTACCACAAGGCAATCGCGTCAGCTCGCGCAGTTGATGTAGCCCTTCAAAATCGAATCCGCTGCTGGGCTGTTGTAAGGCCGGCGGGGGAGACCTCGCTCGTCTCACTTGCCTATATGGATGACGGCGCCGTGCAAGCGCAGGTGATTTGGCAAGGGGAAGATCGTCAGGGTGCGATTGAGCTCGTGGCTGATCACCTAAATGAGGGTGCAGGCGCTGGGCGCGAGTTGGTAACTGCTCTGGTGAACATGTACCACTCAAGCGCCCCCCAGGCTGGATTTCTTGATCGTATGGTTTCTGCGGTATCGGGCGCACCGCACTGATGTCCCAGCATTCCTGCTGCGAGGTTGAGCGCCGACGCGTCCAGTAGTAGTGGTTGCTCGCCTCGCCTGGCACTCGACCTTTCCCTTCCATATATAAGGCGCTGCCACCTGTACGGCGCGTCCCCTCATGCCTTTACCTAACCTCTCCGGATCCGTAACCCATCCCTTTCGAGGATCATCGTTCAGACTGCGATGGAGCATGTGTTGGATAGTGCACTGGCTATCAGGCAGTGCCTACCGGTACTCGATGCCGGATCATTTGGCCCTAGGCAAGTAGCGACGAAGCGCTTCCGACTGACAGATGAGCGGCGAGCTCCCAAGTGGTCGCGCCAGAGAAGATGGTGATTCGGCTGAGGCGCCGATTGCTACTTAGCTGAATGCTGCTATTGCAGGTGCCAGGTCATTCGTCTCATGGCCACGCAATGATCTGAGCATGTAGCCCTAGCCGAACGTTAAGCCTCGGCTTGCCACATGCAGGCATAGCAACAGGTTGGAGTGATTTACGACTGGTGCGAGATCGACTAGGCGGAAGATCGCTCTGGCGTGGCGGTCCCGCCGACTGGCGACTATTGATTGGGTCCGGAGACCTCGGCCATGGCGTGGCCTCCTTACCGAGCCAGTCCAGGGCCAGCAGTGGTTTTGTGAAGGGCTGCGCGCTCGCCGCGGTGACTGCGACCGGGTACCAACGATTTGGTAGCCGAGAGCAGCGCTAATACGTTGCGCAATTATCTAGGCTTCGCCTTAACGGTCCATAGCTGACCGGCGTATGCAGGTCGACTGTCAGGTCCGTGTGTGCAGGCTGCCTGAGAAGCCGAGCCAGCTGAATCAACTTACAGGTGCGGTCCTGCTTTTCATTCTTACTGCTGAAGCCACCCTCCGCCGTTAGTGGGTCAATCATGCGGGGGCCTACACTGATCTTTGCCCCACCATTCCCAGGGAACGCCTTGTCGTTGATCCAGTTGAAAGTGCGCGGGTCTTCATCCTGGTTTCGGGTGAGGGCTTGTCCTCTAGCGTCGTTCCGGAGCTCTTTACTGGAGAGGGCTGGGCCCTGCCTGTCTTATGACCATTACCTCTGCTAGGTCTGGCGAAGGACGCATTCAGGAAGCGCTCAGTTTTCGGAGGGCAATTACTCGTTGATGCGTGCGACGACCATTGGCGTCGCTGGGCACTGATCATTAGCCAATGCATGAGCCCTCATGATGGGACAAGAATCACGCTAACACCTTCTCGGCAGCAGACATCAGCAATGAAGCGGTTGGTTTGGTGGTTGGTGTTTATCGCAGGCAGGGCCAAAGCGTGAGGTGCCTCGGTGGCGATGAAGGTGAGGAGGGCTGCCAGGCAAGCAGTTCGGTTGGTGGCGGGTAAGGAGATGCGTGCAGCTCTCTGGCCAAGAATTCGGGCGTCCTGTCTGTGGCTTATTTGGAGCTCTCCAAGCAAATCATTTTGGATGTACCAGACGGTCGTGGAGGTCAAAGCGCCAAGACGGTATAGGTCCACATTCGACCGTAACCAGTAGTTACGACCTCCACCGGTCGTTCCATCAGGAGAGAGGGAGCCGGTCAAAGCCATACGCTTAAGCGTATTGCGGTGGATCCCTAGGATTGAGCTGACCTCTGTGCTGTTGAGGCGATCAGTTGGTAGGGCTGAGAGGCCATTTTCACGATTGCGTTTTGGCATAAAAGCCTTTCCTTGAGCTGGACTAGTCAAAGCGGTGATCTGGAGATGGTTTTGCAGTTCAGCCGTATAATTACATTAGACGGGGATTTGGGCGAAAACTCGCCTACTTCTCAGGGGCGTGTCTTGAGCTGGTCGCTGCCACAGATCAGTCTATTTCGCCCTATTTTGTCACCGAAATGTGCAAAAAAGGAGCATTGTTGCACACTGAATTTCATGCGGTGCTTTTGGGGTGCGTATTCGGGAATTGCTGGGATAATACAGGGAGGTTCATTGGCATCCATTGGGAAGTAGCGGGGGCTCTAAGGTGCAATCGCTGACCCAGAGGTCTGAGCTGCGTAGGTGCTTTATGAGTGTGCCGATGGGTGTTCGGGGGGTTGCAAAAGGGGCTTTGAGGTGTGGTTTAGGGTGTGTGTGGGTGCGGTGAAGGAACTAGGGGTGCGTTCGAAAGCACCAGAATGTGCAAAAACAGCGAACGACGGAATTTAAAGGTTTCAAGAGTGCGTAGAAATGTCCGGGATAAGGACTTGGCTGGTCCCTTTATACAGCGACTGGCTGAGGTCACCGAGCGGCGAGACACAACCTTGCTCAGCCTGTTGGACCAAATGGCGTTCGTGCACAGCGAACTGGAAAGCCTTGCTCGGAAAGTTTTGGCTTATGAGGGTGGGTGGGCTCAGCGAAGGTCGACGGATGGTTGGTCCTTGATGTGGACCTGGAGAGCCAGCTTGAAGGAGGGCCGGGTATCTTGCATCGAAGTGTACTTATCGAAAGGAAGCAAAATCTCAGGTGACTTTCAGCGCGTCTCTCTGCGTGCTCATGAGGATCGGCTTCTCCACTTGTCAGATTTGATCGGTCGTAAGGCAGCAAAATCTTTTTCTAAAGACCTGGAGTGCTTCCTCCAAGCTGCTCGCCGCGCTGTGCGATGGGTCAATGCGTTTCCCGGGGATGACCTTGGAATTCTATCGCCGAAGTCAAAGGCGGTTGGTCTTGAGCGCTGGATAAAGGCAATTGCAGAGGCATGTGAGAGACGGAGCTCGATGGCCGCCGGGGAGGTGGAGCGTTTTCTGAAAATGGATGAGGAGCTAAATCACCTCGTTTTTGAGTTCAATGAGGCTCGACAACCGGTAAGATTCCGCTCGATCATCTGCCGGCGCGAGTGCCCGGAACTCGACCTGCTATCACCTGCCGAACCGCGCTACAGGGTGGTGGAGTACTTCGATCGAAGGACTGGCAGGAGAAGTAGTCGCGATGTAAGCAGCTATAAACAGCGACTCAAGAATCAGAAGCAGCGCGAGCGCTTGAGCATTCAGTTGGGCAGAGATCCGCTCCCGGATGAGATTGCTGCACTCCAGCCCTCCCGTCCATCTCGTAAGCCTTCGCCCTGGCTGACAGATGAGCTTATCTCGCATTGCCACCTGGGTAAGCACTCGGGCAGCATCAACAATCACCAAAAAAGAATGGCAGCGATTCTGGAAGAATGGGGTTCCGTAAGGGCCTTACTCCGAGCGTTGCTCTAAGTAGAAGGATGAGTTATGTCCCAGTCGATTGAACAACTGATTGCCGTTGATCTTGGAAACGGCACAACCAGCTACATTGCAGGAACCGGCGAGATCAAAGGCTCCTTTGCCTCGCTCGTAGCACCTGCCCAGTCCAACCAAGGGCTTGGGGGGGGATTCAGCCGCGAAACCTTCAAGACAAAATTTGGCACCTTCTACATCGGTGATGACTGTCGTGAGGATGGCGCCGCCCCTCGCAGCACCGACTCCAGCTATTACAGTTCAGAGACCATCAAGGTGCTTTTCCTCAAGGTCTTGAAAGAGGTTGGCCAGAAGCATCCGGTTATCGTCACTGGTCTTCCGACAGAATTTTTCAAGAGTCGCCGTAGCGAATTCGCAGCCGACCTAAAAAAGTGGGCGATCGAGGAGGGCTATCAACCAGCGAATGTCGTTGTGCTTCCGCAGTACGTCGGTCCGTGGTTTGACCCAGAGCTCCTTGACCCTGAGGGCAACCGGATTGATCCACGAGTAGTCATGGAGGGGAAGCTTGGGATCATCGACATTGGCCAGGGCACAATCGACGCCGGTCAGTTCGTCGACGGGAAGGTAAGTGCTGATGACAAATTGCGATGGGGAGAATCGAGTGGGGTTTCTGACATCCACAAGAAATTGTTCACGCAGCTCAAGCAGCCAGAAACACTGAACGCCCTTTTGCCTGCAAAGGCGCGACTGCCAAAGGACTTTGCACTCGACAGCCAGACCACCGAATACACGATGGATACCTGGATTCGCAAAGGCTTCATCCAATGGCGTGGCTCGAAGATCGACATGGAACCGATTAGTCTGCCAGCGCGGCAGGAGTTCGCTGACGATGTGTTGGTCCGTTGCATCAAAGCGGTGTGGGGCACGACTGACTTTCTTGCTGGCATGGTAGCTGCCGGCGGCGGTGCGTCGGTGCTCGGATCAAAGCTCCTCTCGAATTACATCAGCACACGCATCTACATGGCCAAAGACCCTGAAAACTCGATCGTGCGCGGCTACTACCGTTTCTACGTGACCCAGCACTTCAAGGATCATGCCCGCGTCTTGGTAGCACCGCGTGGCTAAGCCAGATAGCCTGGTCATCAGGGAGCGGCTCTACCCGGATATGCACGAGTCACTTGTGGATGTGTTGGCGAAATATCCAAGGCAGGCTGGTAACCAGGTGGTCCTGGCCATGTCGGAGGCTTGTCTGGGCCTATGGCCCATTACGGAGGCGGACTATCACGTCTCGGATGGTGCTGATTTTCAGAACGTGAAGTTCACCTTGTCGAAGGAGAAATACCCAAAGCTGTACGCTTTATACAAAGCGTTACCTCGAGGGGTGAAAGGCCAAGCAATCATCAACCTGCTGAACCGCCATCAGGAGATGAGGCAGGTTGATCCTGAAAAGGTAAGCCAGGCTCTCAATGCAGCTTTGTCAGGAGGGGTGGCTAAGCCTCAGGAAGGGGTCGTATCTGAAATCACATCTGTTCAGGTCGACAGCAAGGGTTCGACCGAGGCGCAGGGGGGGCAAGATGTTGAATCCCGGGAAGCCATCGCGCAGGCCAGCGCTACACCACCGGCAGAATCAAGGCCCGAGCCGTTGAGTCCACCAGATGTGGCTGAGGAGATGGACGACCCGCTTGCTAATCTGCCACCAATGGAATTCACCTAAACGACCCACACGTCCAGCAGCCCTTCACTCTGAAGGGCTGCGATTTTCACCCCTCCGTCCCAGTTCGCGAAACAATCTACCAGTTGCTGCACCTCTCCAGGTTCACCCGAAGAGGTGAGCAGAGGCATGGTTACGCCTTGGCTCGGAAGTGGCTGAACCTCACCATGAAGCAACCCGAAGACATGCAGTCCATCTTCAATGCACTGAAGGGTGTCGCTCAGTGCGAGAGCGATCGATTTTGCTTGGTTGCTCATTTCATCTCCTCGACCCAAAAAAGACCCTCAGTGGCGTAGGCCCTGATTGATGGCCTGTGCACTGCGAACCACTGAAGCGCGTACTCAAAGAATCCAGGATTGTCGGCGTCAATCGGAGAATCGATGTCTGGCACGTGTCCAGCTACTGTGAATTGAACAGTTGTGCCGGCGTCACTACGGGCCAACGAAAGGTCAACGATGACTCCCGTGTGGCTGGGCAGCGAGAGAACGTGATCAGCTACCCACTGTGTAAAGTCAGCAACAGGCAGCGAACCTTTGAAGCCAACCGGTGCATTTGCAGCCGATCGCCTGATAAAAACGTTGGAGGATGGCCTCCAGTTTTCGAGGACTTGGTTTACGTCAAAGGCATCCTCCTCATCAAGGTACCTGGCGTCGACGGTGAAGGCTTGCATTGGTGTGTTGCTCCGAAACTGAGAAAACATTTTTTTGGCCTGCTGGTGGCACGGCGGAAGAGGCGGCAAATTAGGCAGATCGAACAAGCGCTTTACGGTATACCTTCATGCTCGACATCCAGCCTGCAGTGACAGTTTTGATCGGAGGAACGGTGAGCCCATCACCGGCCGCTTCGTGGATGTTGGGGCTAAAGACGTCAACGCTCGGGATCATAAAAACACCGCTGACCTCTAGCTGCTCTCTGACCGCAGTCGCGTTCTCACCGGTCAAAGTGGGGTACAACTCAATCGCTCTGATGATGAGTTGCTCGTCCTCGGTAACCTCGATGTGGGGCACAAAAGGGTATGCCGCGGTTTTAAGCTTGTTGTGTGGATACGCATCTCTGGTGCTTGCTTGGCTCTCGGAAACAAGCGCAATCCTTTCGAGTACAGCATCCGTAGTAAGGGTCCATGGGTAAGGGCATGCCAACTCGTCAGCCGACGACGCCAGCTCGATCGCAAAAGGTATTAGCCCTTGTTCCGGTCCGGCCGAGCTGCAGCGTACCAGGTTGCCCACGAGGTCGATGCAGTAGGCCGGTTTGGAGCAGGTGGCATCCTGAAAAGTCAGTTCACCAATCATTTGGAATCCATGATCTCTTTAAAGGTTTCGAGGACTTTCGTTACGCCAGCCTCGATGTAGTACTGTCCGTAGTAGGCTTGTGCCGATGGCCTTGTATGGTCGTCTTTCGCAACCTTGACGTCCTTGTATTCGCCACCTACGTCAGAAACGACCGCGGCCTGAACCCGCCCAACCGTTGCAAGGTCCTTTTTCTGGGGGAGCCAGGCTCGAGTAACCTTGCCCTGAGGGTTCACAAGGAAGACCATAGTCGGCCAATAGTCGTAGAATTTGCTGTTCTCATCGGCCAGGCCGCCCATCATGTTGATGACCTGCATTTGCCCCATACCAGAGGCATCATCTCCAACCTGCAGATAGGGGCTGATCCAGTCCTTGAACGAGAGTCGTCCACCCCCTGCAACACGCGCCGCGGGCGAGACAAAATAGTTATCAATGCACATCCGGAATGCTTTTCCGCAGTATTCGTCGGTGAAGGTCAGCCAGTAATTGTTATAGGCCTTGTTGCTGGCTGCCAGAGAGCCAGGAATGCCATCGTACCCGAGGAAGTTGACCTCAACGTCAATGTGGTTGGATTTGAGCCACTTGCTGACACCGCTGATGAAGTAGCTATCCTGGGCGAATCGTTCCGCAGCTGAGTCTGCTCGTCCGAAACCGTTCCGAAGGAGGGCCAGGTCATTGCCTGGCGCTTTGTAGTCGGAATATACGTTCGAAGCGATCCAAAGGGACCATCCCTTAGGCTTCCAGTTAGCTTCTTCAAAGAACCAGTCCCGGCCTGCTTGCGCTTTCGGGTCAGCCTTGCTTTTCAAAGCAATGACCGAACCAGGGAATCGAAAGTCCACCTTTTCAGCAAGGGCGCCACCAATCCACGAGGCGGACTGACTTTCAGGCTCACCGCATCCGCTCAACACTACTGCGGTCAGTGCCGCAACCATGAATTTTCTCATCGTCATCTCCGTCATCTGGATATGGATCGTTGTAACGATCCAGCCAAGGATTCCAACCCTAAGGCAAAAATTTAAGGGTCGGAGTATGCGGCGCTCACCCAGTGATACCAACACCTAGCCACAAAAAAGCCCGCAAAAGCGGGCTTGAACACTTGCTGAATGCGCCAGCATAGGGAGCTGGCGGCGTTTTCAGGACTTAGGTCCCGGTCCACCTGGCGCGGAACCCGGGGGTGGCAGGGCAGGGGGTTTAGGACCCTTCGATAGCTTACTTCCCGTACTCGCGTATGAGGCGTTAGAGGGCGCAGGTAACCGCACATTAATGATGCTAGATTGATACGCCCCGCCTCCTCCGCCGCCACCAACACCAGGGGTTGCATTCCTTGCCTTGGCAGCAGCGCCCAAAACCTTACCAGGACCTCTCATGAGGCTCATTGCGGTGCTGCCGAGTTTAACTGCCGTACCAATAACCGCAGCTCCCGTAGCTGCCATTCCTGTAGCTGCCCCGGCTGGGTTGAACCCGGACAGTCCTTTTACGTCATCCCAAATGAGCATTTTCGCAATTACAATTTCGACTGCGGTCAGAGCCATAAATATGATGTACTGCGCGTTACTAGCTGAGATCAATAGCGTGTTGTTCTCGCCAAAATTCCCTGCTGTCAGCCCCGTCATCAGCTCTCCGTTCATAGCCAGCAACGTCGCCGCCATTGTTAGGCATAGGTTATTAACTAGAGGAACCATAAAGCCAAAACATATGAGTTTCACGTAGCTGATAAGGATGCTTGGATTGACGAAAACACCGAAAACGCAGATGACTGGAAAAAGAACAACGAGAATACCTACCAGCATTGCGCAGCCGTTGATCATGGACGGTATTTTGAAGGTAAGCATCCATTCCCTGTAGATTTTGCCGACGTCTTGTATCTTGGTAACGATAGAATTTACTGTGTCTTTAGCTGTCCATCCGACGCTCTCACCCCCAAAGAGCGGGATTGGAAGGTTATCTTTCTTCTCCTTCGCTTCGGCTTGTGCCTGGATTTGCTTAATCATCATATCTTGCGCTTCAACTCCGTCACGCATGTATGCAGACTGCTTGGCGTTCGGAACCGCATATTGGATTGCACTCGTTAAGTTAGAAACGGCTTGTTGTACCATTCCGTACATTTGGAGGCAGTCTTTGGGGTAGTATCTGACTTCCTGTTCTGTAGTGACAGTGGAATTCTCGGCAAGTTCGGGATTTCTGTACATCTCACCGTTTTTTCCGCTTGAGTATTTTTCATACTCGGACTTGCCCTCGGTTTTTTTCTCTGGCCAGTTCTGACGGACCCAATACTCCTCTGATGGCATTAGGTAATACTTTTTGGAGCCTTTAAATGGTTAGCATCCTCGGGAATCGAAGCGAGCATCGCCCTGGCCTTGTCAACGTTTTCAGCGACTGCAGCATTGCTTTTTGCTTCTTGGTAAGCCTTCCAAGGAAGAACAGATCCGAATGCTTGGACTGCCTGGCTGTCTGTTTTATTTCCCTTTAATAGTTCATTGTAAGTGTCCTCGGACATTTGTGTAACTTCTACAGGATTTATGCCGGTCGATCCAAATAAACCAACATATTTCCCAAGCGAGCGAGTATCCGGTTGAGCGCCTGCGGTAGAAATGAGCGCTGGCTGGCACTTGCCGATGTAGTCCTTGTACATGTCGTAAACGGGGCTGTCGACGAACCGTTTTAGTGTCCCTTCGTCAGTAACATGGTAAGCATTTTCAAATGCTACTTCCATGGCGCTTTCTTTGTTTACGCTATCAAGTGCTGATTTGAATAGCTGATAAATATTACCAACTATTCGCAAAGACCATCCTGCACCGGCGGACAGGCCGACAGATCCACCCGCAGGACCTATATTATAGTGTCCAGGTTGGAGAAGCATACCCACCAACAGAACAACGCCTGCAGCGCTAGAGGCGGTTTTCAATCGATCAACGGGGGCTTTCAGCGTAAGAACACTTACCCACGCCAGTCCACCCCAGAGGCACAATACCATAGCAACCTGGGTGAACGACTGATTGTATGCCTGCCACATATTGATGTAGTGGCTTACCAAATCACTAAAGTTTGAGTTGACAATTTGTAAATATCCATAATTGGAAATTTCAGTGTCAGCTGCCATTACTTAGTCACCTGCTGAATGCTCGACAAGACCTTATATCTGTCCTGGTCGTGCTGAACTCGCGCCTGAAGTGCCTGATACTGCTGTCGCAGTCCGATAACCGAGAACTTTGTGCGATTTATTACGTCTGCGCTCAAAGTGTTGTCCGGTTGGTTTGCAATTCCGCTTGTGATGCCGATCTCCATTTTGGAGATAACGTCGTCCAGTTCTTTTAGCATCCCGAGTGTCGCCAGCTGACGTTCCGTAGCGATAAATGTGGCAGGACTAGCTTTAGCCAAATTGCGCATGTACTGATGCTCATTTTCGCTAACAACGGTGTCTGCTCGGGAAATTAGTTCTTTGTATGCACTGGTGTTCTGGAATGTCGTCCCATCAGCAGCATAAATCGCTTGGTACAGGTCCATGTACTCAGTTGTCAGCGTCTTCGAGAGGTTCTCGACGGTCATGCTGCGTGGGGTCACGGAGGTAGCATCACCTTGTATGCTGTAAGAAGGCAGCAAAGCGCTATATTTTTTAATATCCTCGCAGCCCAACTCAGATGCAGCGAGGACTAACCCGGCGCTTCCTTCCGGTGCGCCACTGCTGCAGGACTTCCCTGAAATTGAAGCCGTTGGGGTGCTGGTGCCAGTGCCAGAGCCGGTGCCTGCCCCAGGATTGGTGCCGCCTGATACGGATGAGTTGAATCCAACCAGGCCGCCCGTTGCGCCTGACACCTTGCCCATCAGGCTGTTGGCTCGATCAGAGGTTTTCTGTTTGAACTCAGCCATCTGGTTAAGTAAGGATCCGGTCAGACCTTCGCCAGCCATGCACTTGCTGCTTTTGAAGCCTTCATCGACTGTACAGTCAGCTTCTGCCAGCGTTTGCTTCTTCTCTTCGTAAGCTTTATCTGCGAGCCCGCGAACACCAGAGCATGTCAGGTTTGATAGGTCGAGGCCAAATTGACCAACTGTATTCAACTGGTCAATGACGGACTTAACAGTCGGCTGGCTGTAGGCTAGGAACATAATCGCCAGCGAGGGTGCATTTTGGATGAACTGCTCAACCATCTCAGCGTACTGACCAATTTGTCCATCGAGTACAGTTCCAAGATTCAAACCGTTACAGCCAACGCCTACCTCAGTCGCAGCGTAGCCGCTGACCACACCGGTTCGTTGGTCCTGGAAGGGCGCAAAAGTATCAAATGCATAGCTGCTCGCTTTGTTTGCATCGATGACCGCGCTGCCTTTAACTGTTTCGCCGAACAGACCTGTCACGTCATCCATGCGTCGTTCCCAAGGCGCATCTGAAGTGTCTAAGTCTGCGGCAACGACGCTCATAGAAATCAGCGCAGAAATAGTGAGCGCGAGGACGTTTTTAAGAGTGAAATTCGTCATGTCAAGCGCCCTTCTTTTCTGGCTGGATATATGTCATTGCCTGGAAGTGATCCTCAAGCTGTTTAAGCGTACGGTTGCCAACCAAACTCTTTCGTCTGTTGACTTTGGTATTGTCGATCCACGAGATTGGCCACGAGGTCACGCCCAGCTTCTGGATATTGATGCTTTCTTCGCGGGTCAGAACACGGCCCGTGAGTCCACGTTGGGTAACATGTCTGCTGAAGGCTTCACGGTCCCCATCAAGCTGGAAGATCTTGATTCTTAACTTAGGATATTTTTGCTGAACGCTCGACAGGATCTGCAGCTGCTTCTCACAAACAGGGCAGGTCGACTCTACAAATACCGACATGCTCACATTGTCTGTATCAATGTACTTTTTAGCCGCAGATTTCTCAGTTGCGGCATCCAAGCCTTTGATGTTCTTCAGGTCGCCATTTTTCCACATGGCCATTTTGTAGAGTTCTGCTGACTTGTGGTACTCGCCCCAGGTGTTGTCCATGTAGCTAACAAGCTCAGCCGCAGCCTCTGGGGTCTGTTCTAGCTGCAACTTGATAACCGCGCTTGGTGTCCCTGGTTGGAAGTTGAATTCGACACCATTACGACCAATCATCCGCATGGGTGCCTGAGGGTTTTTCTTGGCGTTACGGTTGAGCTCCGAACAGTTCTTCATCCAGTCCATATTCTGGCAGTCGAGAATATTAGGAAGCTTGTCGAGTTCTGCGTTCTCCCGGTCTTCGTTGTACTTGTCAACCTTGGCCATGGCAATTGCGATGGCATTACTCAATGCGTCGTTGGGCTTGGTCGAATCTGACAGTACGAATGGCGCATTGAAGGCTAGGCCGCCAGCCATGAATGCCAAGGCGATTTTCATTGTCGTTTTCATACATTCCTTACCTGAGAACAGCAGACAATTCGGTAATTACTGACTGAGCGCTGCTTATGAGCTTTGGTTTACCCTGCTGTGGTACAAGGACGATTGCAGGTGTTGAACGAACCCCATATTTACGGGCCTCGACACCATTCATGTCAGGGCGAAATCCGGTTAATGGAACTCCAGCTGATGCCGGAGTGAACACTCGCCGGGGATCCCAGTTAGCTTGATCGATCAAAACAAAGTATTCGAAAGCTACTTTGTCTCCAAAGCGCGCCTTTGCATCTTTTGATATCTCAACAAGATCGCCTGCGTTACTAGCGTTATCAGCGATAAACATTTTCACAGTAGCGATGGGCGCAACTGTCTCGAGCTCTCCCACAAAGCGCCCTACGGTAGCTTGCATCCGTGCGTAAGCTTGCTTAGCACCCTCTATGTCCTTGGGTAGCGGCACGCCGCTTGTGCCCGCTATAGTAGGCGTTCCATTCTTCCTCGCTATCATCCCTTCTACTTGGGCGAGCATTGCTGCACTTCCTTTGTGCCCTCGGTCTGCTGCAGCTTTGAAAAACTTAGCGGCTCGGGCTAAGTTGTCAGGGTACTCAGGGGAGCGCAGCATTAAATTCCCAAGATGAAACATCGCAATGATGTTTCCGCTTTTGGCTTCTGGAAAAAGGATATCCCACGCTTTCTGCTTCTCGCCCTTTAAGGCAGCCATAATTCCTTCGCCGACACGCTGGTCATCGTTTGGACCAATCGGGTCAGCACAAACCTGGGTAGATATGATGCTAGCGAGAAGCAGCCATAGATGCAGTCGCAAGACGTTTCTCCTCTTTGTATTTTGGGATCAGGTAGCCAAGATATTTCTTGCGAATGGCGGGGGTGCCTGAGTGGTAATACCCTGCCGCGAGGATTTCATTGCCATGCTTCTGTGTGAGCTTGGCTATCCTGGCTGCTGCAAAATTGAGGTTGTATGCAGGGTCGAACCATGTTTGAACAGTCGCGATGCCTTGTCCGTTCCACCTGTAGTTGACTTGGGCAATGCCAATATCAGTATTGATAAGTCGAAGTTGTCGTACTCTGACCTGACCCTTCTTAACCTCTCGACTATCATCTGTTCTGAGCGTGAATCCGGAGCTCCGCACGCTCCTTGCGTAAGTTAATGCATCAATCTGAGTCGAGAAGAATCTCCGCGAACGCTTACCAGCGATTGGCATAGACTTCACCATCCAGGGAGCTTTGGTTAGGGACCAAAGGACCTGTACGGCTGTTGCTTTATCTTTGAACTGGAAAGGTTCCCCATCAGCGTTGAACGTCCAGGGGTTTTTCCTTGACTCGTGTGCCGCAATGGCACGTAGCAAAATCGGGTCTACACCATGACGCTGTGCAGTCGCATCAATCAATGGATCGTACGGAGATCCAAAGGCGCTAGTGATTACCGCCATGAACAGAACCGGGGACCATCGTTTCACGGGCGGCCACCATCGATGGTCGAGAAACTATACTTTTGAAGCCATTGGACCGAACGGGCTCGCTCAGGGAAGCTCCTGTCCAGGCGCCTGAATAGGGGAGGGTGCGGGTTTTCTGCGCAGGTGCCCAAGTGTTCATGTAGCATTTCGTGATGTATCACGTACTTGATTACACACCTGGGCGCATCGTGACCAAGGGATTTACTAAGACCTTGATGGATCAGAAAGATCTTTTGCCCATCGATCACCTCGGTACTACCCGCAGGAACAAAAAGAGTATCGGTGCTTACCCTGTTGATCCGTCTGGCGATTTTGTCCCAATCTGGAACACGGAGCTTTTGAAGGACCTTAATGTACAACTTAGAAGCCTCTTCATGGTTCATCTCCACGAAAGGCTCGAGCGCAGCGCGCGCCTCTTGGTAATTCTGTTTTACAAACAGAGTTACCGCCAATTCGAGGTCCTCGAGTTGTGCCTTGGTGAGTTGACCTGGTTGGAGTTTCGGCTCGTCAGCCTCACTGGCGCTGGGGATGCCCCAGCGCACGGCAATTAGATTTGGTGCTCGAAAATGACATCCTGAAACTTCAGCTGCTAGACGGGACAGATATTCCTCATCCGCTTTGCTGATCTGCTCGTGAATGTTAAATCGACGGACACCCATTTGGTTGACTCCAGAACTTGTGTACTACATGGCCATCCGAGTTCTGTAGGTCGAGGCGATCGCCTGTGATCGATACGCGGTAGCCGGCCAGGAAATCACCTTGGCCAACCATGCTCTCCGCGCCGGTATCGACTACGAATGCATGTGCCACGCACGTAGGGCAGTTACGTGCAGGCGGGGCTACAGCTTTCACACAGAGTTTCGGTCTCGGAGCGACCTTCGCTACAGGTTTTGTGGACCGTGGCTGGGGGCGCTGGGCAACGACAGTTGACTGTTTGTGGGAATGCAATGCAGCTGGCTTGGCACGTACTGGCTGCGCAGGCTGCTTCGTTGCGAGCTGTGCCTTGAGGAGTTTGATTTCTCCATCCTTCTTGGCGAGCTGCTCTTCCATTTTCTTCAGTTCGTCTGTGTTGCTCTGCAGACTCGGTTGCTGACCACTATCCGGGTTTTTAATAGAAGTGCTACCCAAAACAGGGTCACGTTTTTCGGTCGCCTTACCCTCTGCAACAGGTTCTTGTGCCGGTTGGGGCGTCAAGGTCCCGAAGAGGCTGTTTTGCTCAACGGCTGCAGGTGCAGTAGGTGTTTCGGATTGCGGAACTCCGTCGAATGGGCTAGTCAGTCCACCACGATTTGGCTCCTTGGGTTCAGCCTTGCCGATCTCAAGTGGTGGAGGGCTTACCTCGGATGGAGGTGTAGGGAAGCCGAAACCGTCGCCTGGCGGAGGAGGCATATCGCTAGGCCGCGCGTTCTGATCTTCGCTCATGATTGGTTTCTGAAGCGGGCCATCAAGCGCCAGCTCATCCAGGGTCTGGCCAACGTCAGGGTCTGCATGAGCAGATCCTCCCTGCAGGGAGTTGAGCCCAGTAGCCAACCCATTCTCGGCTGAGTTCGGCAAAGAGGGTTGGCCGTCTTCCGGCTGAGAGTTGGCCGCTGACTTATTGTCCCCCGGAGGATTCATCAGTTCGGGGGAGGGTGCGAAAACGCCGTTCTTTGCAAGCACTGCCGCGCATACAAGTGCGCCCACCAGAAGGACTTTTTTTCGCGTGCTCATCTGCTTCTTGGCGGGGCTAGCTGGTGCTTGCTGGTCTTGCTCATCGAGTTGAAGAGGATCTTCGAGGTCGTCGATGGTCGGCCGCTGATGGCTCACACGATCCTGGGGTTCAGTAAGCGGTGGTGCTGACTCCGGCCCTTGCTCGGCACCTTTCTTCTTACGGCCCGCAGTTAGGCTTGCAGCGCCGGCAGTGATAGTGTTGATCAGGTCACTCAGCCCGCTTTGTTTTTTCTGGTCACTCATGTTTTAGTTTCCGCCGAGTACTGGAAGGAAGGTTGGTGCCTCTTCGGACCAGCGGCCCGGGGCGATTTGGACGCATTCTTCATGTTCTGGAATCAGCATCCCGTTAACAACTCGCCCTGGGATTTTGACGCCACATTGAATTTGAGGCGCGTCCCAAGTAAATCGATCACGGGCTCGCATTTTGCCCTTCATGTCAGTTAACACTTGGCTGACACCTTCGGAATATGCGCGACGCTCAAGCTCTGTCTTAGGTGCGTACATTTCTTTTACCGGCTTTTGCTCGGTATCCACGATTGTCTCTCGTGGTTCATATTTTGCTGAACATCCAGCCATAAGGGCGATGCACAGCAATGCTGAAGCCTTAAACAACTTGGCCATAACGGGCTCCGTAAGGGTGAGTTTTCGAAAGTTCGATGATTGCCTTTTGGCGCGCGTCGGACCCATCTATTCCTAACTTTTCAACCAGCTCTTTCGCCTTGATCTCTCGCATGTTGTAGTCGTCCGGATGCGAGCTAGCGATCCACAAGGTCATGGGTGCTGAGAACAATCTGAACACACCCGAGTAGTAAAGGCTCTGGCTTGTACGCATCCTGTAAAATACTTCTGAATACATTGGAGGCAGCGATGCTAGCGAGCGCCAGAGATCGATTTCTTCATCTGTAAATGCCAGCTCCTCTTTGGCTACTCGGTAGTCTGACTCCGAACATGCAAGGAAGAAGTAATGGCTTGTATTTTCAAGAATGCCATCCTGTGAGTCGCCGCCACCGCTTGTCTCTGCCTTAATGAGGTTGACGAAGTCTTTCACGGTTTGGCTGATCAACAGGCAGCCCGCACCGTAGCGGCGCAGTTCTCGGTAAAAGCTAGATAGAGCTTTTGCTGCGTTAGGATCGGAAAGGGTCGCCCATGCCTCGTCGACTGCGACGACTTTTTTGCGACTACGCTGGAGCTTGAATTTGCAGTACAAATCGATCTGACGGAATAGGGCAAGTGTTACAACGCCCAGTGCCGGAGACTTAGACATTCGCTGTGTTTCGAGCACGGTGAAGTCATTTTCCCAATCTACCTGCAGATATCCATCGAAGATTGCTGCAAAAGGCCCGTTACCGTAGTACAGGGTCAGGTTTTGAGCGAGTACCTTACCTTTCTGCTCCTCGAAATCGGTTTCGATGAGGAAGGGGATAAAGTCTCTGAAGCGTGGCTCATCGAATGGCCTGGTTTCCACCCAGTCCTGGAAGAAATCATCGAGTGCTTTATAGAGTAAGGAGGTAGTGACCTTGGTCAGATTCGACCTCGTCGAACCCGAACCGTCGCCGGCCTCCATCATCATGATCAGCATGCGAGCGACGAAAAACTTTTCATCTAGCTCAGGCAGCTCATTCCTACCGTTCTCATCACGCTTGAGCGCGAACGGGTTGATACAGATCGGGTCAATGGTTCGATTCGAAACCGGCTCGACAAAAGACTCGGTAGTAAGTCGAACGTAGTTACCATTCAAAACCAGACACAGGCTTTCGTACGAATCGCCTTTGTCGATAATCCAAACCTTCGGCCGATATTTCACACGAAGGGCCATAAGCAGGTTGTTGAAGGTGAACGACTTACCTGAACCGGTGGTACCGCAGATGAGCGAGTGGGCAGTGTTTACGTTGTGGCCCCAGAGATCCAGGAAGATTGGCTGCCCAGCACGGTTGTTCATTAGGATGGCCGGATCCGCAACACCTTGGTACTCGACGAACAGCGGTGCCATATGCGACACGCTTTCAGTCAGGTGTGGGATGCTGCGCTTGAGCATTTTCATGCTCGTCTGCCGGAAGTTGAACGGCATGCTGTTGCGTACAACAGCATCACCGCGGAGGACCTCTTTGTGGCCGATTCGCCACAGGCGACGCTCAAGCGCCATAGCCTGGTCGTCGATGATTTCCTTGTTGAACCCCATCAGGTTCACGTGTACCGACAGGTCAAAAAACTGTTCACGGTTGCTCGGGTTCTCCGAAGAGACTTTGTTCCGAACTGCGTCCAAGTCGCCTCGCTGGCGATCGCGGGTCTCTCGATCACCAATCTTCATCGTTTCCTTTGCGGCGATCATGCGGCCGCGGATCGCCAAACGGCTTGCTACGAGAACTGGCCGCGGAATGGTCCAGTTCATGGTGATTAGGCTTTCTGATTCGATGCCTGCCATAGCAGTCTGGAGCATCCCAGGGGTACTACGAATTGGCTTGCCCATGACAGAAACGGGACGGATGTAGTAGGGAACATTTCGGTCGTGGATAGTCCAGCCCGTTGGCTCCGTCTCTACATGCGCGAATGTGGCAGTAGCCGACAAATTGTCCCGTGTCGTGACAATGTTCGGATTAGCGAGCGCTTCTAGAATCGGGATGTCGGCACGATATTTTGGTGGCTCGATCTCAAAGCTACGGACCGGATTCATGAGTCCGTAGTGAAGGTTGATGTAACCCTGGCCAGTGAGTACTTCTGGGTTGAAGTTGTAGGTAGCCAGAGCTTGCTCAATCTCAGTGCTGTATTGGCCGAATATCTTCGCGTGCTTGTTATAAGCGCGTTCGGTCATCTTGTTCGCGTCAGCGAGCCCTACTGCAGCCAATCCGGCTTTGACTGCGCTGTCAAAGAATTTGCCGAATATGTACTCCGGTTGCCACATGAAGACCAAGTAGAAGTCGCTTACGAAGGGAAACCGCCCTTCACGAACCTCCCGTTTAATAGCTTCAGAAGCTGTTTCGCGGACATCGTCGTCTGTCTCATCGCCAATCTCTGCTAGAGCATCAGCTTTCATCTGGTTGATGGTTGCTTCTGTGGCATCACCAAAGAAACCATTGCTAGAGATGGCAGCTTTCAGTTGCCGGCCAATAATGGACTGAGCAATTTCAGCAGCGAATTCGCCTGCCTCGGGGTCAACCTGATCTTGGTAAACGCCCAGGATTGTTCGAATGTCGCGATGGGTGTGGCGAATATGTTGGCCAGAGCTACCAGCAGGGTACTTATTTAGGATGTCAGCGAAACAACCAGTTACGTCGAACAGTCCATCGTTGTTCAGCATCGAAGCATCGACACCCGACATTTTCCAAATCTTGGCGAAGCGCCCGTCCTGGGTATGGAAATAACGTCCATTAGCCTCGTACAGGAACGCATCAGACAGGAGTTGAATCGGCATTCCACCCTGATAGTTGCGCCGAGCTAGACCGGCCAATTCTGAGTCGTAGAGGTGCAAATCTAGCTTCTCAGCCATTGGTCGGTACCTTTTGGGTTGCAGTAATCAGGCGTGCTTCTGGATAAACAATGATCTGCGCAGAGCTCACGCGAGTTAGATACTCGGCGATATCCCGAAGGGAGTTAGGTGCGGTGTTCAAAAGAACTACTTGGCTCTGATCGATCTCTGGATCGAATGCTGTTTCGTACCCGCTCGCCGCGGATGCCAGGTTCAGAATTTCACCCAACGTCAGGTTCTGTGTTTTGAAAATCTGCGGCCACGGAATTTGGTCCGGAGGAGGGAGAGGGCGCGTGTCGACGACATTGGGTTTTGTGAAAATACGACGATACAGTGCAACATCCGGCTGGCGCACAGTCAGGTCCTGACCGCTACCGAGGATCAGCTTTTCATAGTGTTCACGAATCGCATCTTTGTGCTCCTGGGTGATGCCCTCAGCATGAGCTGCAGCGGTGAGCGCCAGGATCATAGGAATGCAGAAGATTAATTTGCCCAATCTGCTTCCTCCATGATCACGTAGTCCCAGCGACCTCCATGCTTAACGCCCGTGTTCTTGTCTGCGTATGGCACCACCCAGACTGGAGCTACAACATCAGGGTTCCTGATCGGGTAGTAAGGATCACTTGCACCAAGTTCAGGCCGAGCGCGGAGCCCTTCACGCAGCAAGCGCACAGTGTCCTGCCCACCAGACGAGTTCACTGTTTCGTAGATCTGATCCATTGTCGCGCCTTTACGAAACGGCTCTTCATCTGAGGCGCAACCGGTCAGAGCCATTGCTACTACGAAAAGGACAAGGAATTTCTTCATGGTCATCGGCTCACGAGGGACTGGTGCAGCGTCGTCTTCATTCCGTAGCGCGGTACTGATAGTGTTCTTCATGACTGGTACCTCAGATCAGCGTGTCGTACATCGAGGCATCGATGTCGAAGGGTTCAAGTGGCTTCACGACATCAATCGGTTGAGTTGTAACGAACCGCAGTCGGATACCAGGCTCGACAAGAATTGTGTCGATCGCAGCGTCTGCTTCAGCCTCGAATCGTTCGCTGATCTTCTGGAACATTGAGCCAATACCCTGGGCGACCGCTGCTTTGGTGGCGTCACCTGTAAGCTGGCTCGTCGCACTTGAGGTGCCGTTCTGGACGGAGCTGGTATTGGTAAATTCAGCTGAACTCAGTGTTGTTGCGTATGCAGCAGCAGCTGCTGCTGCAGACTGCAGGGCGAGCGTGCGCCCCGACGCCTTGTCTAGTTTCCCGTACACATCGGCTTCGTTATCCCGCATGTCGACGATATAGCCGGACGCTGCGACCATTTGCGCGCCACCAGAAGCATCCCAGTAGCTCATCTGCTCAACCTTGATAGTTGCGCGGCCAGTGTTGGATGACGACGTCCTTCGACCCGAGCACAACCCCATTAAGTGCGCTGTCCCAACGTCGCGCTCCACACCATTCGGGCCGTGGAAGATCCCGTGGACTGGGAGCACGACTGGGCGAGCTGGAATCTTGTTTGAATCGGATGCGCCTGGCGCATTTGCTCCGATGGGACAGCTAACGCCATGCAGCGTCGTGACCTCAACAAACGAGAAGCCTTCGATTGTGTACTTGCCATCAGCTTTCTTTTTGGCTGCGGCCTCTTCGGGCGTCAGTGCAACAGGCTGCGCTGCAGGCTGCGCCGAACTCTGGAAGGCCTGTTGATTGCTGGCCGGCTTGCCATACACATCGTTGAACTGTGAGTTGAGGTTCCCATTGCCCGCGGTACCGCTCTGGGTATTCGTGCTCGGCGCAGACATATCTGCGAAGAGTGCAGACTCCGACTGGTTGCCCGGGCCGCCGCCACTATCACCCTGGAACGTCGAGCGGGCCTGGATGGGCGGAGTCAAGACGATGTAGTTGGGACCGTATGGATGGGTTGGTTTCGCAGCGGCCGGAGCGGGAGCTGCTATCGATCCGAGATCGAGATCACCATCAAAGTTGAGTCCAGATTGGCCGCCGCCCATGCCTGGCACCGAAGGCATATCGGGAAGGCTGTTCGTTGAGCCGTCCTTCTTGTTGATTGCCGCATACAGATCGTCAACGCTCTTCTTCTTGAGGTCGGCAATCTCTTCGCTCAGTGCGCGATTCTGAGCGTTGTTGTTCTGCTGCATTTCGCGCATTTCTTGATCGCGTGCTTTATCGCTTTTGATTCGCTCGCTCTCGGTTCTTTCTGCCGCTGCTTGCATTGCCTCCAGCTGCTTACGGAACTGAGTCAGGGCAGCATCCGCGTCCTGACCTGTGATCTGGTTTACGCCGGCTGGGCCAGCCTCGACCGGGGTAGGGGCCTGTTGCCCAGCCACCTTAACTTCGGAATTCGAGGACTCTAAATATTTGCCGAATAGAAAAAGGCCTGCGCCAGCGAATGCAAAGATCCAAAGCAGCTTTTTGTTCGGCCCTGACGGGTTCGGAGGGGTGCTCATTTGGTCTTCTCCGAAACGATGAAGAGCAGTCCACGGTGCGAGTCACCGTAGATTTCTGAAACGTACTCAGGTGAGGGCCCCAGAATTCGTGATGTTGGCAGCATCGAAACTTGTCGCGCGACACCAATAGATTCCCGAACAGCTTTGTTCGAATAGTCGATCTGATCGATTGCTAACTTGAAAGCTGTCCGGCCGCGGTTCACAACTTCGTACGTGGTTCCCACATATTTTGGACCTATCACTTGGGACTGGAGCGAGAACTCCACAGATCCTTGGCGGAAAACAACGCGCTGCTGCTTTGTGAGTTTTGAAAAGTTATTTTTTCTATAGCCATTGGGAACGGTGCCGTCGAACAAGTAGTTCATAAGGCCTTTCACATTCCCTTTTCCATTTCGAGCCAGTTTAGACTGATCGACAGGGGCCTGAGTTTCTATAGAAACCTGACTGTCCGCACACCCTGGTCGAGTGATGAGATTGACTTGGTATGTCTTGCCAGACGCTCCGTCGACTGTGACTAGTCCTACGTATTGAGCATCATGGCTATTGAAAGCCAGTTTGTTTTTGATCGGCGAAGGATAGAGCTCAAGACCCTCAGGGTTCTCAGGGTTTACACCAAACAAATATGATTCTGGAAACACCACTTCTGCGCGCTGTGTGTCGTTCGAAATGTATACGTCTACCGGCGAATTGTCGTATACCACAGTGCGCGGGGAACGGTTGCATTCCTCATTTGCAAAAACGGGTGTCGCTAGGACTGCAGCAACCAATGCAGCCAGAGTAGTCATTCTCACTGAGTAATCTCCTGAGTTTGCATGTCGTCAGCAACGACGGCCCACTCGAAGTGCTTGGACGGCTTAACCGGCTTGAGCAGAAGCTTGACGTCGAACTTCGCTTTGCCAAACACGGTGTTCAGTGTTGCTCTATAGCGAAGAGCCTGAAACGACACGATGTACCCTTGAGGAGTCGTTTCGAATTTGTATGGTGTGGTACGGACGAAAACCTGAGTGATCTGTTGCTGAGCGGACTGCTTAGCAACAACCTTCAGAGGTTCCTCTTGGACTGCCCGCAGACGCGACGACATCAGGCGCAGCGACTCATTCGCGTTGGTGAAAGACGACTCGGGCGTGAAGTTGTAGAAGTTGTCCAGGAATACCCCTGTAAAAGCAGCGAGGTGCCTCTCAGGGATTTCGTTCTCGCTGATGAAGATCCCTTCGGCATTAGGGTAGCCGTACATGATCCGTTTGCCCTGCAGCTCGGCATTGGTCCGTTGCAGCTCGATGTTTACATTAATCAGGAATGCGATTACTGCAGAAAGCAATAAAGCAATTGCAATGAACGCAACGCTAATCCGGTTAGCGCTCAACTCGCCCCGTCCGAGGAGGTTGAAGTAGCGAAGGGGGACTCCATACTTGTCGCTCATGCTTATGGCTCGTATCGATTGCAATAGGTTGGGGAGGGCAGCAGTCCAACTTCTAACCAGAGAGTCGTCAGGAACTTGTTCAAGCCACGAGCTAGTTTCTTCATTGCCGGATACATTTCTGCTAGTTCACCGTTCTCCAACTGCCCCATCCAGATGCTCAAACGAAGCACCATATGGCCGGGGGGAGTGTTCATGGTCAGTCGCTTATAGAGCCACAGGCAGAAGCAGCCGACCGCAAACGCATAGAACGGGTCATCCATTACCTGGTTCGAGATCGCCATTGGGATCATCCAGAACAGAAGGTCCTCTTTCTCTACGCCCCCGAAATTCAAGGGAGAAGTTGCGTATGCGTATGTGTCGCTTTCTGCCGTGGTTCTAAAACGCATGGTCCGACTCCTGTTAAGCGCCCGAGACGCTGGCAAAACCAGCCCAGGTTGCTACTTGCGAGATGGTTTTCTCACCGAACAGGCACACCAGGAACACGCAAACTGGGATCCACCACCACTTACCGCCCATGAAGAAGATGGAGAAGAGCAGGCAGCCGATCGAAATCCAGAGGCCCCAGCCGGCCGCAGTTTTCCACCAGCCCTGCAAGCTGGCGTTTGTGTTTTTGGTCAGGGTCGCATCCGGGCCGAACTGACCGTTCCACGCCGAGTCGGCAGCGTGGGAAACTTCAGGTATGAGGCACAGGGCGGCCACGGCCAGCAGCAGAAGCATGCTGACCATGAACCGCCTCATATCCTCCATGCGTATGTGTGGAATGCATCCATTGACGGTCATCGTCTCAATCTCCAAGTCGAGGGGGGGGTAGTAAAAAACTGCCCATCAGGCGTGAGTTCCTGATACCGAAGCCGCTTTTGCTCCGGACGCAGGATCACGTTGATGGTTTCTTCCACGGGGTGGACCTGGCTGAGCATTCGAACCAGGTCCAACCCTGGGAGAGGGTGGGAGGCCTCAGCTTTTTTCAGTTCGTCTTGGGCAAGGCGTAGCGCCTGGGCGGCGCTCGAGAGGTGCTCGATTGCGGCCTGGTACTTTGGATCGCGTTGGTCGATGACGTATGAGTCGCCTGCATAGTCAGATGCGGCCGCATTGACCGCGACTGTTGACATGCAGATGGCTAGAAAGACGGCTTTCATGAGGATCTCCTTTCACTAAATAGTGGAAAGGGACTGCCCCATTTCTGTCGTTTCAAAAGAAAAAACCCGGTTTCCCGGGTCTTTTTGATTACTCTCTGTGCGTGCGGCTTGCGACCTCAGCGATCCATCTTCGCGTCCGGTGGAACATTGCCAGCAGTATCCGACCGAAGAATTTGAAGAGGTCGGCAGTCAAAAGCGTAAGTACGTTTTGGATGAAGGTGAAGAACATCCTGAAAATGCCGCTTATGATCAGGCTCGTGACCCCGCGTGTCGCCGGGAATGCCAGGCCGAGGGCGATGATGAACAGAACCACGCCGAGGTAGCCCCACACCCCAGCGCGCTGGGCATGGAACTCCATCAGGTTCAGGATCCATTCAATCACCCCGTCAAGGCTGTAATCCCAGTTCCGGATCTTCTCAATCCACGTCATTGGTCCCCCTAAAAAGATTCTGCATGCGAAATGTTTTGTCAGAGATCGCCGAGTAGTCGGCGGTTGGTTTCCGTGAAGGTCGACCAGGCATTTAGGCCGGTTCGTCCTCTTGAATGCCGGCGCGTCAGCTTCATGTCGCGGAAGTGAACAGTTGGGAAGCTGCTTCTCACCATTGGCATGCGTATCCGATAGGTTCCCGACTTCGCGATGACAATGCCGTCACCCTGATCAAGGGTCTGGAAGTCATCAGGCTGGAGTAGGTCCTCACGAGTCGCTTTTGCCCCGACACTGCTACTGGCGCCTGTGTTCTCGTTGGCGATAAGCCCTGACTGCTCCGAACTGTGGCTAGCGCCTGTGCTGGTGGCCTGCGTCTCCTGCTCAAACTTCCGAAGTGTCGTGCCTGCAAGCTTGCAGGCAAAGGCTCTCGTTTCCGCATCACGAATGTCGCAATAGATGTGGGTCCAACAGTTACCCAGGACCTTCTCCACGAATGGAGCAGAATGCTCCTGCAGGAAGCCGACGCCCTGGAACGCAATGATGATCGGGATGTTTGCGCTTCGCGCGAGCTGGAATAGAACGATTTGCCCTTCTTCGGCAAAGGAGCCGTATTCGTCAAAAATCGCTGGGCAGATCATGAGGGGTTTCAGCTTCTGTAGCTGGATTTCACCGATCGCCCTGGCCAGGTCAGAGATGAACAATTTGCCCATCAACTCAACGCCGTCTTTGTCAGCGAGCGCGGACATAGAAAGCACAACTACCTCGCCATTCAGGATCGCGTCCTTCAGGTCGACGTCCGGGCTGTAGGTGTTGACGATGCGAGAGTACTCAGAATGAGCAAACGCCGATAGCTTGGAAATGGCACCTTGAAGCAGGGTTTTGAAGTTCTTGCGATTCCACTCCTGCTTTTCCTCGTCGTACCAGTAGCGGAGGTACGAGTAGAGGAATTCCTTCCCGTCTTTATGGGCATCCGAATCTGCTTCTCGGATCGACTTCACATAACGCAGCAGAAGGTCGAAATCAGAGAGGACCGCAATGAGGTCCTTGATGTGGAACGCCGGCTCGCCTGGTTGTAGCTTCATGCAAAGAATTGCAGCCGAAAGCGAGTAACGGTTGACGTCGGTCCAGAACTCTTCCTTCGAAGCAGCCTGCATTTTCATCGCCGTAGACAAGGATGCTCGTACACCACCGGCGAAGAACGGATTGTACGTATGGCTAATCTCTGGGAACTCGAAGGTGATGAGCTTGAACTGATCCAGTCGTCCTGCGGCTTCCATCATGGCGTAAATGGCGCCTGATAAGTCAGAATCAGCCTTTGCTTCAACGAGCAGGAGGCCTGCCCCTTTTTTTATCTGTTGTTGAATGATTGCTAGGATCAGCTCGGTCTTACCGGTCCCGGTCGCGGCCAGCAGCGCCATATGGCGCGTCATGATGTCGTCCGACAGCATGAATGGGATCATGCTTGGGTAAGCCTCGATAAGGGTCTGCCTGACGTCGTCAGCGCTTGTGACACCTTTCTCATTAGCTACCGCGTCCACGCGCTCCTTCCACTCCACCCATGGCATTGTCTTGCCCAGGAAGGTGGATCGCTGAAAGTCGCAATCGGAGAGGTCGGTTTGTGTGTAGCTCCGATCCCACACCAACGGTGTGTCTGACTCTTCATCACGCCGATCAAGATACAACGTCCAGGCTGCGCACCCCACGGCGATCGCAATCGAAAGCGGCAAGGGCAGGAAGGGTATCGCTGCACCTACCAGAGGCAGGCTCAGCGCGACATTTCGAGCCTGTTGAGTCTTGAGCCTTGCTGCCTCCCGCGCATCCAGGCGGGCAGATCTGATCGCCATTACATTTATCCGATTGGTTGTTGTGAGGTCGCTGCAAGGGCGAGGATTTTCTGTGCGGTTAGGTGCATAGAATGCTGATACTGCCTGGCAAAGTGTTCGGGACTCCCTTCCAGCCAGTAGCAGATGATTTCTTGCACATGGGCTTTTCCGTTTGCGTGCTCGAGCGAGCAGGTTGAGTCAATGCCCATTGCAAGCTCCCCCAGCTTGTCGAAGCTGCTCAATGCGGATACGAGCAGAGCTACTCTGTCACTTGGCCCTATCTCGTTGCGGTTCGGCTGGAGATTGATTGCTTGAAGCGCTGCGGATACGGTGAATCCGACTACGTAGCACCAGTAGTCATCAGCACCAGATGCCCTCAAGTTCATCCGTGCTAGCCAGTCATCGAGCTGTTCACGATTGGTCAGATCCAGAAGGGGTGTGGCTTCAATGCTGTTCAATTTTGTCTCCATCGTTTTCCATCCATTTAGAGAGCAGTGAGCGCACCCTGGTAGGTTCGTCACCGGGGAAGCTCTCGGCGATACCTTCCAGCTCGCCAACCAAAATGAGCGAGCGCTTAGCGCTGTTCAGTAGGGTGGAGAGGAGCTCAGCATTGAACAGGCCCATGTGCTCCTTGAGCACGATTAGGATCACGAACTCATACACTCGGCCGCGGATGAATTTCGGTGTCAGGACTGCCCCATGGAAAAGGTTCAGGCTTCGCTTGTGATCCAGCACCACCGGGTTTCCTGACCTCGGCGTTGCGACCATGCGCTCGGCTGATAGCTCAGTGGCTTCAAAGATCGAGAAGGCAGGGTGCTCAAGCGAAAGGGCCTGGCGCACTAGGGCCGGCATACCTTTGAATAGGGCCTTCCCTTGGAACTCCACAGGTTCATCCGGGCCGATGAACTCACTGGCAATTGAGCGTGTAAGCCAGGTAACTGCATCGGAGCCTGGTACTTCCGCGTGCTGCCGAGCGACTACTGTTTTGATGTCATGCAGAGGTGAGATCTCGCATGCGTCGGATAGCTGTTGCAGTAGGACATTTACAACGTCCTGGATGCTCTCGCGAGGTGTTTTGAGCCAGCAGATTGGTCTCTCGGGTACAAAGCTGTCATCTGGCTTGATCGCCCCGGACCAAACATTCTTTGCAGCCTGGCGCTTCTCTGATCTCGCCGGCAACCAGAAGCTTGCAATGAACGTACGGATCTCGCGAACCTTGGCCATATCATCGAAGGGTTGGCCAACGTTTTGGGACGGGAGGTCCTTTGGTGCACCAAGCATGAAGATCCGACCTGTTGCCGGCATCGCCTCAAGTAGGGCATCGATCTCCTCAATGCCCATAGCGTCCGTGCCTACCACCACGACGACATCAGCTGGAATGGGGTTGGCTTTATGCTGTTGGGGAACGCCTGTAATAGGGTCGAGACCTATCAGCTCTGCGTAACTCAGGACTTGTGCCTCATCTCCCAACCTGGTGGTGAGCTCAGTGATCATTTCACGGGATGCGGCCGTGATAAGTGCGTCTGTGCCGAACCCATTCAGATACAGTTGGATGCCATCAACGATTGTCAGCTGATCATCCAAGGTCTCACACTGAACTAGCGCCAGGCGTTCGCACATGAGACTGCTTAGGCCTGCAGCAAGGCTCTTGGTTGCCGCTGCACCCAGCTTGAGGGGGCGAAGGAGCTTGATGGCCATCTCGTCAGAAGGAACGAGATCCTCGAGCTCGTCAGCATTCAATCTTGTCCAGCCGCGCGCTTTCTCAACGAGAGACTTTTCGATCTCATACAAGTTGAACAGTTGTAACTTGCGGTCCTCGGCGCGTGCCACTTTCGCCCGACTCAATTCAGTGACGCCCTCCCTGATCAGAGGGTGCAGCGTTTGGCGGTCGAGGTTGAGAAGCTTCGCCACTGCCTCGATGAGCGGAACGCCTTCAACATAGCTGTGGCCTAGCCATGCTTCCCGGCGCAGCACTGCGACGATCGCACCCTTCACGGCTGAGACCGTGTCATTGGTTACCCTGAAGCGCTTTGCTAGCGACTGAGCAGTGCTGAACAGCATGTCGTCGAAATGCACATAGAGGAGGTACGGGTCTTCACGAAGGACAGCGTTCAAGTCGGTCGTGTAGCCAAGGCGGCGCTGCAGCGTAGCGAGTTTTGCCGGCGGTATTCCTTCAAGGTCGATCTGGGCCAGAGCGAGCTGGTGAGAGCGTTCGGTTTCCCAGGTCGACCCCAGTATTGCAGCGTCGTGCTCAGAAACACCCGCTTCTACAAGGCGTACTGGTGCCCGCTCGAGAATGTCGATCAGGTTCTCACCGAAGTGCTGGACTGCCTTGATGGTTGAAGCGATGGCGACTCGGTTCTGGGTCAGACTGGTTAGGTAACGCGGGAGGGTTTCCAGGGCCTTTGGTGGCATCGACGAAAACGATGCCGTATCGAAATCCCCGCCCGGGATATCTGGACTCCACTTCCCATAGAGGATGAACTCCTCATAGAGAATGGGTTGACCGAAACTACCTGTTGCAGTGAAGGTGGAACCGTCCTCACGTCGGAAGGTGCCAATCCCCCAGGGGCCGGATGGGTCGCGATACTGAATTGAGCTCAGGATAGCCTGTTCTCTCAGCAGTCCATCGACTGCATCGGTCACACTTGCCATATTCATCCCTGTTGAAAAGCCCGGCCGCTGTTGACGATCCGCGACGCACGCCGTACCCGGAAAAGTGGGCGCATGGTGACGATTAGGGCGGCTTTGCGGATGCTTTCAGGCGACTCGTCGAGATGGCTTGGGTATTTGTAGGTGAGGGCGACCAGCTGATCGAAGAGTGTCACCAAGGTGACTGCTCTTAGCAGGTCGTCCCAGTAAATCATCCCCTCGGGGTGTGCAGGAGCCGCGTCGTAACCATCAAAGAGCCCATCGATAGGCAGGCCGGCATAGCGATCTACCTGGGCTTGGATTTTTCGTATCGCAGCGTCCACACCGCTTGTGAATAACGTCGAGGCAGATTTCCTCTCACGAATGGACTTGCAAGCGAATACTGCGCTCGAGCCGTCGTGCAGGAATTTTCGGAGTGTCCCGCGCTTGAGCGTTCCGTAGATGGTCGGGAAGGACTCAGAAATCAGGGATTTCGCTTCGGGTGTATGGATTGGTTGCATTGAAGGCCTCGGGGTCTTAACTCAATAGTGGCTATCGACAGCCCCATTTTCGGCGATCCGCGGAAAAAAACTTAATAGTCATTTCGGGCCTGCGGCTCGTGAACGTGAGTCAGTGAGCGCCTGTGCTTATGTTGAGGTAGCCAGGCGGCTCGGTTAACGCCTGGCGGCCGTGTGTAGAGGAGAGGGGAAGGGAAGCGAGTATCGCTTTTGGATGCCCTAGCGAGTGTTGTGGAATGGCTGCCAGCAGCACACAAAAAAGCCTCGCATGTGCGAGGCTTTGACCTGGGAGAGGCAGGGCTTTAAGCGACTGCATCCTTCAGCGATTTGCCGGCGGTGAAGGTAGGCTTCTTCGATGCGGCGATGGTGATCTCTTGGCCGGTCGAAGGGTTGCGTCCTTTACGTTCGGCGGTCGCTTTGACTGCAAAACTGCCGAATCCAACCAGTGCAACGGAATCGCCCTGGCGAAGGGTATCGGTGATGGTCTCCAAGACTGCATTGACAGCTAGTTCTGCACTGGACTTGGTCATGCCCGCCTTTTCAGCAACGGCTGCTACTAGTTCACCTTTGTTCAAAATGACTCTCCTGCGTAGGGGAACGACTGTGGAAGCGCCGATTATAACTGTGGTCTGCGGCCATTCGAACCCAAAATGGGGCCTCGGATTTCATTACATCCAGAAGGTCTTCATCGCGGCGCCGATGAGAAAGCCCATCGCAAGTACGGCACACGACAGGGCGGTGTCGGAATGACCGGCGCGCTTCAGCAAATAGCTGCCAATCCCACAGATCGGTACCAAAAGCAGGGCCCAAACCATCTGCGCTGTACTTAGCCGCTCGGCAATAGTCATCGCCGACGCGCTAGGGATCCCCACCGCACCGGCAGCGAGGTATGCCAACAAGGCACAGAGCGCCAGCATCAGCAGGAAGCGATTGTGAGTGAAGCTGTACTTACCGATGCGTATGTCACGCGATACGGGTTTAAGGTCTGTTTGCATAGATCCTCCCATTTCACTTAAGGAAAGCAGATTAGGCCGGCGCTGCCAACTGGTGGGCATCTTGAGCTGCCTTGAGCAAGAGGGTTGGGAGCTCTGCTTGCTCGGGGTCGTCCATGTCAGACTCTGCCGCGTATGCTTCGTATGTGCGCATGGCCGCTACAGCAAAGGTCCCGGCAGCATCAACCGCGCCGAGGGCTGCTTGGTCACTTTCATCGCTAGAGGTCGGGATCAAAACTACCAGTCCGTTTTGGTGCTCGGCTGTGTCCCAACCTTGTGCCTCAACTCCTGCACGGCTGCGGTAGAGGATCTGAAGGTGGTCCAGGATGGTATTTGCTGCAGCCCCGTAGGTGGCGTTGAATTTGTCCTGCCCGGACGACCGATTTTCAAATTGCATGACGGATCTCCTGTGATGTCACAACCCAACATAACGGGCCGGGCCTCGGCTGCAAGAGGTGGATTTGGGGGTTGTGTTTCGGATTGCATTCCGATGCACTGCCGTTAACCTGATGTCATTCCTGAATAGAAATGTTTGGTTGGAGTGGTCATGATTTCAGATGCATCCTCGTTGCTGTCACAGCCTAGCGAGAACTACATGGACGTACACCAGCGCCAGTTTTTCAAGGATTTGCTACTGGCGAAACAGCGCGAGCTTTTCGAGCGAATCGGTGAGCATGAGCGATCCCTCTCAGTCACCGAACGGGTTGCTGACTCATCCGACGCCGGAACCATTGAAGAGAACCGCACGCTCATGATGCGTCTCCTCACAGGGGAGCGCGCTGAGGCTCTGGCAATCAAAGATGCCCTTGACCGCATTGCTGATGATGAGTACGGCTGGTGTGCTGACACAGGTGAGGAAATCGGCCTCCGTCGGCTGTTGAACAACCCAACCGCCCTGCGCACTACTGAAGCGCAAAACCGTCTCGAGACCATCGGCAAGCATCATCGAGTGGCTGCTGTATAGGTCCCGGGAGTGTGGGAGGTGTCCTCTTATCTGTCACCCTGAAAAAAGCCGCCCTGGGGAATAACCTCAGGGCGGCTTTTTCATCGGTTCTATAGCACCTGGGGCAGATGTCCAGTCACTTTGCCGAACGGGTTCCTTTCAAAGGCACAGCAGCCAGGCGCCCCTCTATGACTTCGCATGTGCCAATGAATGACTTTCCGCCAGCCATCGAGTACTCAACCAAATCCCCCTCAGCTAGCCCATCGCAGGCTTGGTAATCAATGGCGGTCGGTTCAGGCGTGTGGATGGCCATGTCTGTTTGCTCTTCAGCGGTAACGGTCGAAGCAAAGCACGCTAGTGCAGCGGATAGGGCGGCGCGAAGTACAATCTGCTTGTAGGTAGCCTTCAATTGACTGGTCCTGATTCCAAGGATGCGCGTAGTCATGCACCTACTCCCCGAAACGTATGGTGGGAAGGGCATGCGGTGTGGCTAAGATTTTACAGCGGTTCTGCTGACATCCTCTCAAACCACCCCCTGTAAAATACCTCCGAAGGGAGGAAAGTTTTCGCATGCGGAAGCATCGCGGAAAGGTGATCGTGGTGGCCAGCAGGCGTTTCTTTCACAGCACTGCCCTCCAGTTCGCGTTAGCCATTGCGTGAGCCTGCTTGATCGCTGCAAGGTGGACGCCTGGACGCCTGGACGCCTGGACGCCTGGACGCCTGGACGCCTGGACGCCTGGACGCCTGGACGCAACGACGAAGCGTATCCTCACGAACTGCCTACTCTTGCTAGAGTTCTTGCAGATCTTGTTGCTGGAGAGCCCGGACCTCGGCGGCTAGTTGAGGGATTGACCGCTTAACTGCGATGGCGTCTGCGCATGCGGCGTTCGGCTTTTCAAAGCTGGGTGAACATGTCGACCTGCGTATTGGCCAGATCATGTCTCGGGGCATTCTACGGATGCCCCAGCTGGCGACGGATTTCCCCTAGCCAGGCCTTGTAGGGTGTATATTTCCGCATCCCCCATGGGTACGCATCGACCAGTGCTTTACGCAGAACCTTCATGTCGCTGCGGCCGACCGTGCGGATGACCTCCGCGACGATTGGCGCCGCTTTTTCAGCCCAAATCATACCCATTCACCCTCGAAATCGACCCGCCGCTTGATGCTGCGTGCCAGTGGTCATTATAACGGCAGACACCATCGCTTTACGTAGTCAAGCAAATAGGACGCGAGTCAGAGTCTGCCATGCTGTTAATTTGCTGAGCAACGCATAAGTTGGTTAATGGATGTTGTGTATGATGGACTCATTAGCTCTCTGCGCATTTCCCAGTCGGCCTCTACAGGCATTCTGGCTGAACGCAGTGCATTCTTACCGAATCGACTGTTTACCATGTCCATGGTGCGCATCAGCACATCGGACTTCGCTGGTTGAGAGGGCGTGAAGAGATCCTGTGTGTACTCCCCTCGCTTTCTTAGGTCCATCAAAAGAATTTCAGCTTTGCTATATCGGAATCCTTCCTTCCAGATATCATCCAGGGCTTTACTAGCAAGCCGGGTAAGCAACAAAACGTCGTCGGTTGGGTAGGGGGGGACAACGGTGGTACCATTTGAGTACCTCGGCTCGTCACCAAATGGCGAGGTTCGAATTCCCAAGCGGAAAACAGAGGTAAGGGATCGTTGACTGCGAAGTTTTTGCGCTGCCCTGTGCATGTAGGATGCAATGGCTTCCTGCATAGCAGGCTTTGTCGTTATGCGAGAGCCAAACATCCGGCTAGTACATATTGTCTGGCGGTCCGGCTCGGCCTCTTGAAGGTCTAAACATGACTGACCTTGCAATTCGCGAACTGTCCTTTCAAGTACAACGCCATACTTACGCCTAATGATTGTGCTGTTTGCGTTCGCAAGCTGCCATGCTGTAGTAATCCCGTCGGAGGCCAAATGCTCGGTGAGCCGCCGCCCGACGCCCCATACTTCCTGGCAGGGCATCCGCTCCAGTAGCCATTTCACAGCTTTCTCAGCTCGTAGGTCGACAACGCCACCAGTTTGCTGTCGGTAAACTTTGCTCGCGTGCTGAGCTGCCTTCGCTAAAGTCTTTGTATGACCGATTCCGATACCTACTGGCATGCCGGTCCATTGGAGAACTCTAGATTGTATTGTCCGTGCAAAGTCGCCGAGCGGTTCTCGGATTCCAGTCAAGTCTGCGAAACTTTCATCGATGTAAAGGAAAGAAGAACAGCCATGGACATGACTTCAGCTCAGACATTCCGCTACTCAATCTCTGATGTCGGATGTCCATAGAAAGAACCTCTTTTCCAGGAAATTGGGGCTTGAAGTCCATACCTGCGCAATTGCACCCATTTGACCAGTCAATTGCATTGGTACTGACCACCGCGTGCATCCGACTTGGCCAGTGGGCAGCAGAGACGCAACAGGCAGAAACCGGCCAGAAGCAGTCAGTCAATCATGCGTTACAGTGATTTTTTGCAGCTCTTTATAGAGCCGTTAGCTGCTGCCACCAATAATCCATAGGCCTGCCAGTCGTCAGACAGTCTTATTCTCGATCAGACGATTGCCCCGTCGATGACCAGTAGCTCACCGGTGATGGAGCCAGAGTCCGGTCTTCGGATGCAGGACTCCTGGCTTTGCTCACTCAGCGCCGATCCCGGCCATCGGTTCAGTTTGGCCCCAGCCACCGCCCAGAGACCTGAACAGGTCAACCAGCGCAATCTGCCGTTCCGTGCTGATTTGAATTAGTGTGGTCTGGTTGCTAAAGGTGCTGCGCTGGGCGTCAAGATAACGCAGGTAGTCGTCCACGCCGCCCTCGTAACGCGCCTTAGCCAGGGCCATCGCAGCCTCGCTGGAACCGGCCAGAGCCTGGCGGGCAGCCTCCTCGCGGCGCAGGGTGTCGGTGGCGGCCAGGGCATCGGCCACTTCGCGGAAGGCGGTCTGGATGGTGCCTTCGTAGTCGGCCACCGCCGCGTCCTGGCGCACTTCGGCGAGGTCCAGGTTGGCGCGGTTGCGGCCACCGGCGAAGATCGGCAGCGACAGCGTCGGGGCAAAGCTCCAGGCCCGCGAGCCGCCATCGAACAATCCGGACAACTCGGCACTGGAGCTGCCCACCGAACCGGTCAGGCTGATCCGGGGAAAGAACGCGGCGCGAGCTGCACCGATATCGGCATTGCGCGCCTTGAGGCGGTGCTCGCTGGCGAGAATGTCCGGGCGCCGTTCGATCAGTTCCGAGCTGGTGCCGGGGGCGATGTCCTGCAGCACCATCAGGTCGTCGCGGGGCGTCGCGGGCAGCAGGCGAGCGGCATCTGGCGTGCCGAGCAACAGGACCAGGGCGTTGTCCGCCTGGCGTAACTGGCGTTCGGTGCTCTCGCGCTCGGCCCTAGCCTGTTCGGCAAGGCCGACCGCTTCCTGGTAATCCAGGGCGGTGGCGGCCCCCGCTGCACGGCGCTGGCTGACCAGCTCCAGCGAGGCCATGCGGCTGTCCAGGGTTTGTTCGACCAGGGCCATGCGGCGTAGCGCACCATCGCGGGTCAGGTAGGCCTGGATGACCTCGGCAACCAGGCTGATCTGCGTGGCACGGGTCGCCTCCTCGGTCGCCAGGTAGGTCTCCAGCGCGGCCTCGGAGAGGTTGCGCACGCGGCCGAACAGGTCGACTTCGTACTCCGCGAGGCCGAGGCCGACCTGATAGTTGCTGGTCACTTCCGAGCGATCGGCAGGCAGGCGCTGGCGGTTGCCGCTGGCATTGGCGTTGATCGAAGGCAGGCGATCAGCACGCTGGATGCGGTACTGGGCACGCGCAGCTTCGATATCCAGCAGCGCCTGGCGCAGGCTGCGGTTGTTGCTCAGCGCCGTATCCACCGCGCGGCGCAAGTCGGCATCGACGATGAAGGTCTGCCAGTCCAGCGCCTGGGCACGGGCGCCCTCCGCGTCGGCGGCTTGCCAGTGCGACGCGACCGGTGCCTGCGGGCGCTCGTAGGTCGGGGCCAGCGAACACCCCGCCAGGGCGGCGATGGCCAGGGGCAGCAGAGCGCGACGGAGCATGAAGTGAGAGGTCATCGCATTACTCCGCTTTATGCAGGGGATGGTTGTCGGTTTGCTGAGGTTTGGTGCGCAGCAGCGACAGCACCCAGACGAAGAAGATCGGCACGAAGATCACCCCGAGCATGGTCGCGCTGAGCATCCCGCCCAGCACCCCGGTGCCCAGTGCGCGCTGGCTCGCAGCGCCGGCGCCAGTGGCGATGGCCAGCGGCACCACGCCGAGCATGAACGCCATGGAGGTCATGATGATCGGGCGGAAACGCAGGCGCGCGGCTTCGACAGCGGCATCGCGCAGCGAGTAGCCGTCTTCCCACAGGTCCTTGGCGAACTCGACGATGAGAATGGCGTTCTTCGCCGCCAGGCCGATCACGGTGATCAGGCCGACCTTGAAGTACACGTCGTTGGGCAGGCCGATGGCAGTCACCGCCAGTACCGCGCCGAGTGCGCCGACCGGCACGATCAGCATCACCGTCAGCGGGATCGCCCAGCTCTCGTAGAGCGCCACCAGCAGCAGGAACACCACGGTGATGGCCAGCGCGAACAGCATCGTCGCCTGGCCGCTGGCGACCCGCTCCTGATACGAAAGCCCGGTCCACTCGTAGCCGATACCTTCGGGCAGCTCGGCAGCGATGCGCTCCAGTTCGAGCATCGCCTCGCCAGTGCTCACGCCGGGCGCGGCGTCACCGGCAATGCGGATCGACGGGTAACCGTTGTAACGCGCGACCTGCACCGGGCCTTCCTCCCAGCTCGTGGTGACGAAAGCACTCAGCGGTACCAGGCTGCCGCTGTCGTTGGGCACATGCAGGCGCAGGACGCTTTCCGGCGTCATGCGCTCGGCCTGTTCGGCCTGTACCACCACGCGCTGCTGGCGGCCGGCGTTGGCGAAGTCGTTGATCACCGACGAGCCGAACGCAGTGGACAGCGCGCTGCTGATCGCTTCGAAGCTGACACCCAGCGTGCGGGCCTGCTCACGGTCGATCACCAGGCGCAGCTGCGGCGCCTCGGCCAGACCTTCCATCATGGCGTAGAGGAACTTCGGATTGCCGTTGACCTTGCCCAGCACTTCATCGCGCGCTGCCAACAGGGCATCGCGGCCGAGACCGGCGCGGTCCTGCAGGCGCAGGGCGAAGCCACCGGAGTTACCAAGGCCTTCAATCGGCGGTGGTGGTACCGACATGATTGCGCCGTCATCGAGGTTGGCGAAGTGCTCGTTGACCGCAACCGACTCGGCTTCCGGCGACTGCGAAGAATCACGCTCAGACCAGTCCTTGAGCAGCGGGAAGGCAATGGCCGCGTTCTCGCCCATGCCGGAGAAGCTGAAGCCAAGCACCAGGAAGGTCGTCTGCACGGCCTCGCGGGCCATCAGAAATGACTCCAGCTCTCCACCAGCGGCCGAGGTACGCTCACGGGTGGCGCCGGGCGGCAGCTGGATGTCGACGATCATGTAACCCTGGTCTTCCACCGGCACGAAGGATTCCGGCAGGCGCATGTAGAGAAAGCCCATCAGCACCACCACGCCCAGGTAGATGAACATCACCCTCCCGGCTCGCGGCACCAGCTTGTCGTTGAGCTTCGTGTAGCGGCTGGTCAGGCTGGTGAACTTGCGGTTGAACCAGCCGAAGAAGCCAGTCTTCTCGTGATGGCCTACAGGAATCGGCTTGAGCAGCGTGGCGCACAGCGCCGGGGTGAAGGTCAGCGCGAGAAAGCCCGAGAACAGAATCGACACCGCCAGCGACAGCGAGAACTGCTGGTAGATCACCCCCACCGAACCCGCCATGAAGGCCAGCGGCAGGAACACCGCCGACAGAACCAGGGTGATACCGATGATCGCCCCGGACACCTGCCCCATCGCCTTGATGGTCGCCGGCACCGGCGCCAGGCCTTCCTCGGCCATGATCCGCTCGACGTTCTCCACCACCACGATGGCGTCGTCCACCAAGATGCCGATGGCCAGCACCATGCCGAACATGGTCATCATGTTCACCGAGAAGCCCAGCAGGTACATGAAGGTCAGGGTACCAAGCAGACACACCGGCACGACGATGGACGGGATCAGGGTGTAGCGCACGTTCTGCAGGAACAGGAACATCACCAGGAACACCAGCACCATGGCCTCGATGAGGGTCATGATGACCTTGTCGATGGCCACGTCGACGAAGCGCGAGGTGTCGTACGGCACGGAGAACTCGACGTTGTCCGGGAAGTTGGCCGACAGCTCGGTCAGACGCTGCTTGACCGCCTCGGCGGTCTGGATCGCGTTGGCACCGGGCGACAGCTGCACGGCGGCGGCAACGGCGGGCTTGCCGTCCTGGCGCGAGCCGAAGTTGTAGTCCTGGCTGCCGACCTCGATGCGTGCCACGTCGCCCAGGGTCAGGCGCGAGCCGTCCTGGTTGGCACGCAGCACGATGGCGGCGAATTCCTGCGGGTTGTCCAGGGTGCCCTTGACCGCCAGGGTCGCCGTCAGCTCCTGCTCGCTGGAACCCGGCGTGCTGCCGAAGGCACCGGCCGGCACCTGCACGTTCTGCGCGCGGATGGCGTTGTTCACGTCATCAATGGACAGGCCGTAGCCAACCAGCTTCTGCGGATCGATCCACACGCGCATGGCCGCCTCGGAGGCGAAGAACTGCAGTTTGCCGACACCGGGTACCCGGCGGATTTCGTTGTTGATACTGCGCGCCGCGTAGTCGGCCAGCGCCGTGACATCGGAGTCCTTGTCGCCATCGGTGTAGCTCAGCGCATAGATCAGCAGGAAGCCGGCGGTGGCCTGCTCGGTCTGGATGCCGAGGGTCAGCACGGCCTGCGGCATGCGCGCCTCGGCCTTCTTCAGACGGTTCTGCACGTCGACCTGGGCCAGTTCGGGGTCGGTCCCCGGCTGGAAGGTGACGGTGATCTCGGCTATGCCGTTGGCGTTGCTGGTGGACTCGAAGTACAGCAGGTTCTTGGCGCCGTTGAGTTCTTCCTCGATGACGCTGGTCACCGAGTCGGTCAGCACCTGCGCCGAGGCGCCGGGATAGGTGGCGGTCACGGTAATCTGCGGCGGCGCCACGTTGGGGTACTGTGCCACCGGCAGGAACGGAATGACCAGCAGGCCACCTAGCGAGATGAACAGGGCGACTACCCAGGCAAAATTGGGGCGTCGGATGAAAAACAGGGGCATGAATGGTTCTCCGGCTTACTGGGCCTGGGACTGTGGAGCTTTTTCGGCGGCGCCTTGCTCGCGTGGGATGACCTTGGCGCCCGGACGGATAGCCGCCAGCGAGCTGGTGATCACCTTGTCGCCGGCCTGCAGGCCCTCGCTGATCTGCCAGCGCGAGCCTTGCATGGCGCCAGTAGTGACCTGGCGCACCTCGACGGTATCGCCCTCGCCCAGCAGCATCACGCTGGCCTGGCCGTCAGCCGAACGCTGCACGGCACGTTGCGGCACCAGGATGGCGTTCTGGTTGAGCCCCTGCGGCGTGCGCACACGCACGTACATACCCGGCAGCAACACGCCCTCGGGGTTGTCGAACTGCCCTCGCAGGGCGATTTGCCCGGTGCTGCGATCCACCGAGATATCAGTGAACAGCAGCGTGCCCTTGCTCTCGATATCGGTACCATCGACGCGCAGCGACAACGGCTGGTCGCTAGCGCCGGTAACCTTGCCCTCGGCGATGGCCGCGCGCAGGCGCAGGGCGTCGGCAGCCGGCTGGGTGAAGTCGGCGTACACCGGATCAAGTTGCTGGATACGCGCTAGCAGAGTCGCCTCACCCTGGCCTACCAGCGCCCCTTCGGTGACCTGGGCTCGGCCGATGCGTCCGGCAATGGGTGCGCGAACCTCGGCATAGCCCAGGTCCAGGCGGGCGGTTTCGACATTGGCCTGGGCCGATCGCTTGTCGGCCTGGGCACTCTGCAGAGCGGCCTTGGCGTTGTCGAAATCCTGCTGGCTGACGGCGTTGATCTTCACCAGCGGCTCGTATCGGCGAACCATCGCCTGGGCCTGGAACAACTGCGCCTCGGCGCGGGCCAGTTCACCCTGCGCCCGCGACAGGGCCGCTTTGAACGGCGCAGGGTCGATCTGGAACAGCACGTCGCCGGCCTTCACGTCGGCCCCTTCCTCAAAGGTGCGCTTGAGCACGATCCCCGCCACCCGCGCGCGCACCTCGGCGACACGCACCGGCTCGATGCGTCCTGGTAGCTCGGCAACCACGGTGAAGGGCTCGGTCTGCACGCTGAGCACATCGACTTCACGCGCCGGCGCCTCCTCCCCTTGCTCTTCGGGCTTGTCGCAGCCAACCAGGGTCACGGCGACCAAACAGGAGATCACGGAAAAAGTGATCCACTCGCGAAATTTGTTCATATCTCACCCAAGCACGAAGCCAGTACGTAGTCGAAGCCGCGCATGATGCACACCAAAATCAAATGAGTCAATATTGACTCATTTGATTTTGATGTGAACAAAGCTAGTATCCTCTTTGAGAAAAATGAGTGTTCTAGGCAAAATACCCGCATCTGCCTGCGATAGATAAAGAGTGACCGATGGATTTAACTGCTGCCGATGAGAAATTGCTGAAGGCCCTGGCGATCGCCATCGTTGACCACCCGCGAGCCACGTTCAAAGAAATAGCCCAGGCAGCGGGAGTCAGCAAGGCGACGCTAAACAGGTTTTGCGGCACCCGCGACAACCTGATCGAGATGCTTCTGGATCATGGTTCGGTGGTTATTTATCGGGTCATTGCCGATGCCGATCTTGAGTCGGCGCCCTTGGACGCATTGCATCGCCTGATCGAAGGCCATTTGACTCACAGGGAGTTGTTGGTTTTCCTCTCATTTCAGTGGCGCCCGGACACGTTTGATTTAGATGCAGGCGGCTGCCGATGGCTGCCTTACTCAGAAACGCTGGACGAGTTCTTTCTACGCGGGCAAAAACTGGGCGTATTCCGTATCGATATCGGTGCCCCGGCGCTTACCGAAATCTTCTCCTCCTTGATCTTCGGCCTGGTAGACGCCGAGCGCCGCGGCCGTATCGCACGCGCAGGTATGGCGGCGTTGATCGAGCAATTCTTCCTGAACGGGGCTTGCAACTACCAAACTTAACGGAAAGCAACGCTCAGTTTTTTTCGGGTTGGCGGTGTCCGTTTTTGGCCGATTCTGTTGAAAAAGTAGCGGCCTCTCCATACCGTTGGCAAAATTGCTCTGTCAGCGAGCGTGGGGGCGAACAGCATGATGGGGCAGTTACCGGGAGGATAGCAGCGCCTGTTCTACTCGTTCAACCTAGAAGATCACGTCCCGGCTCAACACCTCCTGCGCAGCATCGACCAGTGC
>NZ_JAHWIW010000011.1:0-158327 GCF_025377065.1 Pseudomonas sp. HD6422
CGTCACCAAAGGCGGGAAATTGGCTTGCTGAAAACCATAGAATCTCCCACAGGTGCCGCGCTGCCCTTGAGAACAGTACGGTGCCTATGGGACCGGGCTTATCCCGCGAAAGCGTCACCAAAGGCGGGAAATTGGCTTGCTGAAAACCATAGAATCTCCCACAGGTGCCGCGCTGCCCTTGAGAACAGTGCGGTGCCTGTGGGAGCGGGCCTGTCCCGCGAAAGGGCCGGCGCAGACCTCAGAGCGGCTTGTCGGCCCCCGGCCCTATCATTCGTGCCAGGCCGAGATTCTTCAATGCCAGCTGCAGGGAGCTGTGGATAACCTGCGGGTTGTCATGGCTCATGGCCTCGGCCAGCAGCTCCTTGGCCTTGCTCATGTTGATCTGGCGCAGCATCCATTTCACCTTCGGCAGGTTGGTGGCGTTCATCGACAGGCTGTCGAAACCCATCGCCATCAACAGGATCGCCGCCGCCGGATCACCAGCCATCTCGCCGCAGATACTCACCGGCTTGCCTTCGCCGTGGGCATCGCGCACCACGGTGTAGAGCGCTTGCAGGACGGCCGGATGCAGGTAGTCGTAAAGGTCGGCGACCCGCGGGTTGTTGCGATCGACGGCCAGCAGGTATTGGGTCAGGTCGTTGGATCCGACCGAGAGGAAGTCCACCTGACGGGCGAGTTCCTTGGTCTGATAAACGGCCGCCGGGATCTCCACCATCACCCCCACCGGAGGCATCGGTACATCGGTCCCTTCGTCCCGCACCTCGCCCCAGGCACGGTGAATCAGGTGCAGCGCTTCCTCGAGCTCGTGGATGCCGGAGATCATCGGCAACAGGATGCGCAGGTTGTTCAGGCCCTCGCTGGCCTTGAGCATGGCGCGGGTCTGCACCAGGAAGATTTCCGGGTGGTCGAGGGTGACGCGAATGCCGCGCCAGCCCAGGAACGGATTGTCTTCCTTGATCGGGAAATATGACAGCGCCTTGTCACCGCCGATGTCGAGGGTGCGCATGGTCACCGGCAACGGGTGGAACGCTGCCAGCTGTTCGCGGTAGATCGCCAGCTGTTCCTTCTCGCTGGGGAAGCGCTGGTTGATCATGAACGGCACTTCGGTGCGGTACAGACCCACCCCTTCGGCGCCACGCTGCTGGGCGCGGGCGACGTCGGCCAGCAGGCCGGTGTTGACCCACAGCGGCATGCGCTGGCCATCGGGCGTCACGCAGGGCAGCTCGCGCAATGCATCCAGACCCTGGGCCAGCTGGCGCTCTTCCTCGACCACATCGCTGTACTGTTTGCGCAGCACCTCGCTGGGGTTGGTGAAGACCTCGCCCTTGTAACCATCGACGATCAGCTCGATGCCGTCGACCTTGGAATACGGCAGGTCGACCAGGCCCATCACCGTGGGAATACCCATGGCCCGGGCGAGAATGGCAACGTGGGAGTTGCCCGACCCCAATACCGACACCAGGCCGGCAAGTTTGCCCTCGGGCACTTCGCCGAGCATGGCCGGGGTCAGCTCCTCGCTGACCAGAATGGTGTTGTCGGCGTACACCAGCGACTGCGAACGGGCTTCCTGCAGGTAGGCGAGCAGGCGCCGACCGAGGTCCTTGACGTCGGAGGCACGCTCGCGCAGGTAGTCGTCGTCCATCAGCTCGAAGCGGTTGACGTGCTCGCCGACCACCTGGCGCAGGGCGCCCTGGGCCCACTGGCCGGTCTTGATGACCTCGGTCACCTCTCCGCCGAGGGCGGCGTCCTCGAGCATCATCAGGTACACGTCGAACAGCGCACGCTCTTCGGGTCGCAACTGGGTGGCGAGCTTGGCCGACAGTTTGCGCATGTCGGCACGCACGCCTTCGAGGGCGTTCTGGAACAGTGCAAGTTCGGCGTCGATGTCTTCGACGGTCTTGTCCGGTACCACTTCAAGGTCAGCCGGCGGCAGCATGACCACCGCGCGACCCACTGCGGCACCGGGCGATCCCGGTACACCGACGAAACGCGCTTCCTGGATACCCTTGCCCTGGCGCCCCAGACCACGGATGGAACCGGTGGCCTCGGCGTGGGCGATGACCCCGGCGAGCTGAGCGCTCATTGTGACGAGGAAGGCTTCCTCGCCTTCGTCGAACTGGCGGCGCTCTTTCTGCTGGATGACCAGAACTCCGACCACTCGTCGGTGGTGGATGATCGGTGCCCCGAGGAAGGAGGCGAAGCGTTCTTCACCGGTTTCGGCGAAGTAGCGGTAACGCGGGTGGGCCGCGGCGTTTTCCAGGTTCAGCGGCTCTTCCCGGGTGCCGACCAGGCCGACCAGGCCTTCGTTGGGGGCCATGCTGACCTTGCCGATGGAACGCTTGTTCAGGCCTTCGGTGGCCATCAGCACGAAGCGGTTGGACTCCGGATCGAGCAGATAGACCGAGCAGACCTGGCTGCCCATGGCCTCTTTCACACGCAAGACGATGATCCCCAACGCCGTCTTGAGATCTTTGGCGGAGTTCACTTCCTGGACGATCTTGCGCAGCGTATTGAGCATGGCTCGGGGTCGAACTCCGTCGTCAGTCGCGCGTCAGCAGACGCGGTGCAAGCTCTTTCAAGGCACGGCGGTAGACTTCACGCTTGAATGTCACCACCTGGCCCAGCGGGTACCAATAACTGACCCAGCGCCAGCCGTCGAACTCGGGCTTGCCGGTCAGGTCCATCCGCACCCGCTGCTCGTTGCTCACCAGGCGCAACAGGAACCACTTCTGCTTCTGCCCGATGCACAGCGGTTGGCTGTGGGTACGCACCAGGCGCTGGGGTAAACGATAACGCAACCAGCCTCGGGTGCAGGCAAGAATTTCCACATCGTCGCGTTCAAGGCCGACTTCTTCGTTCAGCTCACGGTACAGGGCATCTTCCGGCGTCTCGTCAGGGTTTATGCCACCCTGAGGGAATTGCCAGGCATCCTGGTTGATCCGTCGAGCCCATAGCACCTGCCCGGCATCATTCGTGAGAATGATCCCTACATTGGGGCGAAAACCATCCGGGTCGATCACGGCAGCAACCTCGCAAACGCATGTCACCGCATTGTTCCACAAAGCCTGCGAGCGCAGCAACGCGCCGGCCAAGCTTATGCACAGCAACGATCCGTTAGACCGGCTTGGCGCCCATCAACCCGGCAATGGACAGGAAACACACCCCGCTGAATACCGCCAATGCCAAGGTGAAACGCAATCCCACCACCTCGGCCTTGCGCAGCCGGTTCAAGCGCACCAGCAGCCACCACACGGCAAGCGCGCCAACGGTATAGATGACACTGGAAGCCAGCACCCAGGTCTGCCCCAGCGGCCAACCGACCAGATGCACCAGCCACCAGCCGCTGAACGGCATGCTCAGCAGGCACAGCCCCATCACCAGCCAGACGAACACCAGCGGCCTGCGCAGCAGTTTGGCATAAGCCTCGGCGTCGCCCCGGCGGCGGGCGAGCACGGTCCACACCACCAGCCCCAGCGCGCCCAGCAGCAAGACTGCGGTGGCGGCGATGTGCAAGGCTTTCAGGGTCGTCAGGTGTTCCATGTCAGCATGTCCTTGTACAGGCGATCGTCAGGCCAAGCTTAGCCGCTTAACCCAGGAACAGCCGGTAAGCCGGGTTTTCCGTCTCGTCCCAGTAGGGGTAGCCGATCTTGGCCAGGGCTGCGGGCACCAGGTGGCGCTCGTCCTCCGGCACTTGCAGGCCAGCCACCACACGCCCGTCGGCGGCGCCGTGGTTACGGTAGTGGAACATCGAGATGTTCCAGCGCCCGCCCAGCTTGGCCAGGAAGTTGAACAGCGCACCAGGCCGCTCGGGGAACTCGAAGCGCAGTACGATCTCATCGCTGGCCCCGGCCGAATGACCGCCGACCATGTGGCGGATGTGCAGCTTGGCCAGTTCGTTGTCGGTCAGGTCGGTGACCGGGAAGCCTTGGTCGATCAATTGCTGGACCAGAGCCGCACGCGGGTCGTTCTCCGGATGGGTCTGCACGCCGACGAAGATGTGCGCCTCGTCGGAGGTGTGCTTGCGGTAGTTGAACTCAGTGATCTGTCGCTTGCCGATGGCCTCGCAGAATGCTTTGAAGCTGCCCGGGCGTTCGGGAATGGTCACGGCGATGATCGCTTCGCGCTTTTCGCCCAGTTCGGCACGCTCTGCCACATGGCGCAGGCGATCGAAGTTCACGTTGGCGCCCGAATCGATGGCGACCAGGGTCTGTCCGCTGACGCCTTTGAGCTCGACGTACTTCTTGATGCCCGCAACCCCCAACGCGCCGGCAGGTTCGGTGATCGAGCGGGTATCGTCGTAGATATCCTTGATTGCCGCACAGATCTCATCAGTACTGACGGTGATCACCTCGTCCACGTAGCGACGGCAGATGTCGAAGGTGTGCTGGCCGATCTGCGCCACCGCCACCCCATCGGCGAACAGCCCGACCTGCGGCAGGATCACCCGCTCGCCGGCGGCCATCGCTGCCTGCAGGCAGTTGGAATCGTCCGGCTCGACGCCGATCACCTTCACTTCGGGGCGCAGGTACTTCACGTACGCCGCAATACCGGCAATCAGGCCACCACCGCCGACCGGCACGAAAATCGCGTCCAGCTGCCCGGGGTGCTGGCGAAGGATTTCCATGGCCACCGTGCCTTGCCCGGCGATGGTATGCGGATCGTCGTAGGGGTGGATGTAGACGTAGCCTTTTTCGTCCACAAGTTTCAGCGAATAGGCCAGTGCCTCTGGGAACGAATCACCATGCAGCACCACCCTACCACCCCGCGAACGCACACCCTCGACCTTGATCTCAGGGGTGGTCCTGGGCATCACGATGGTGGCCTTGATTCCCATCTCACGAGCTGCCAAGGCCACGCCTTGGGCATGGTTACCAGCGGACGCCGTGACCACGCCACGGGCCAGCTCCTCGGGGCTCAACTGAGCGAGCTTGTTGTACGCGCCGCGGATCTTGAACGAGAACACCGGCTGCAGGTCCTCGCGCTTGAGCAGCACCTGGTTGCCCAGCCGCTTGCTCAGTTGCCCGGCGCTGTGCAACGGGGTTTCTACCGCGACGTCGTAAACGCGCGAGGTGAGGATCTTCTTGACGTACTGTTCGAGCATCGGGAAAGCATCACTGGGCCGCGGGACAAGGCCTGGGAGTCTACCCCAGCGCTACGTCGGGCGACCACAGCAAAGCCGCGCGAGCCGTTATACTAGCCCCCTCGAAAACCTCCCCCGCCCCTTTCGGAGCCCGCATGACCCAGGACCAACTCAAACAGGCCGTCGCCCAGGCCGCTGTCGACTTCATTCTGCCCAAGCTGGATGAAAAGAGCGTCGTAGGCGTCGGCACCGGTTCGACCGCCAACTTCTTCATCGACGCCCTGGCCCAGCACAAGACCGCCTTCGACGGCGCGGTCGCCAGCTCCGAAGCCACCGCTGCGCGCCTGAAGGGCCATGGCATCCCGGTCTATGAGCTGAACAGCGTGAGCGAACTGGAGTTCTACGTCGACGGCGCCGACGAGAGCGACGCCCATCTGAACCTGATCAAAGGCGGTGGCGCGGCGCTGACCCGCGAGAAGATTGTCGCGGCCGTGGCCAAGACCTTCATCTGCATCGCCGACGGCAGCAAGCTGGTCCCGGTTCTGGGCGCCTTCCCCCTGCCGGTCGAGGTGATTCCGATGGCCCGCAGCCATGTGGCGCGCCAGCTGGTCAAGCTGGGCGGCGACCCGGTCTACCGCGAAGGCGTGGTGACCGACAACGGCAACGTCATCCTCGACGTGCACAACCTGCAAATCACCAACCCGGTGGAGCTCGAGGCACAGATCAACGCCATCGTCGGTGTGGTCACCAACGGCCTGTTCGCCGCGCGGCCGGCTGACCTGCTGTTGCTGGGCACTGCCGAAGGCGTCAAGAGCCTCAAGGCCGAGTGATGCCCTTCGCGGGACAAGCCCGCTCCCACAGGTACTCCGGCAGCGGGTTTCTGTGGGAGCGGGCTTGCCCCGCGAAGAAGACGCCCACGACCCATCAATCGGCCGGCAACCTGAAGACATAGAAAAGGTTTGGCTCACTGACCAGATAGATGGTCCCCGCCTCGTCCATCGCGATCCCTTCCGCCTGCGGCACCGTCCGCTTCAAGCCCTGAGACCCCTTGCGCAGCGACAGGGTGCTCAAGGGCCTGCCTTTCACATCCAGCTCCAGGACCAACCGAGACTCATCCGATAGCGCCACCAGGTGACCACTGCGCTCGTCGAACTGCAGGCTCGACAGGTCCCGCACGAACAGCCGCGCATCACGCTTGCGGTCCTGCACCACATGCACCGCGTAGGGCTGTTCGGGATTGTCGTGGGGGAAACCATGCACTTCGTAGATCAGCATCGGATCACGCTCCTTGGCCACGAACAGGCGCTTGCCCTGCGAGTCGTAGGCCAGGCCCTCGAAACCCTTGTTGCCATTGAGGCCGATGCCCAAGGTCAATTGCTCGCCGTCAGCGGCATCGAGATATCCGGTGTCTTCCTCCAACCGCACCCGGATCAATCGCTGCTGGCGCTCGTCGGTGATCACGTAGCTGTCGGTACCAACGTATTCCACTGCCTCGGGGTCACCGAAACCGATCAGCGGCACACGTCGCAGAATGTGCCCATCGAGTGATAACTCGATCAGCTCGGGCCGCTTGTTGGTGACGGTGAAAAGCGTCTTTCGGTCGGGGTCATAGGTGAGCGCCGAAATGTCGGCGTCCAGCCCCTCGATGGGGCGTGCCTCGACCACCACCTGGTAGCGGTCCAGCCTGATGCCCTGCTCCGCAGGCTGCCACCAGGTCTTGAGGTTGAACCAGCCCCGTTCGAACAGGCGAAACTCCTGGGCGACCACACCGCCGAGCAACAGCAGCACGGCCAGGCCAGAAACGAACAACAAACGAACGGGACGACGCATGGTAGAAGGCTCAACGTAGGGAAGGCCCATTCAACCATGCGCAACTGAAAACAATCTTAATAACCGCGTCGGAAAAATCCGAAGGGCCTATTGGGTTTTCTTGAACCGATAGAACAGATTGGGTTCGCTGACCATGTACAGGTTGCCCTGGTCATCCAGGGCCACGCCTTCGGCGCGCGGAACGGTATCGGCCAAGCCGTTGAAGCCACCGAGAAGGGTCATGAAACTGACCTGCTGGCCTTGCTCGTCCAGCTCCAGCAGCATGTTCGAGTCGGCCGACAGCAGCAGCAGGTGGCCGGTGCGGGGGTCGACGTTCAACGCCGAAAGGTTGCGCAGGTCGAGCTCGTCGTTGGCCAGGGGCTTTTTATCGCCAGCAAGCGCGCTGCGGCCATCGGTGTTCCAGGTGAACAGGCGCGGCGGTCGCTCCTCGCCGATCACCAGACGCTTGCGCACGGCATCCCAGGCTACGGCCTCGAAGCCTTTGTTGCTCTTGACCGACTTGCCCAGGTCATAGCTCTGGAAGTCAGTGCGGTTCAACGCAGTGGTGCTGGCGTCGATCTGGACCAGGGTCAGGTCGTGGCGCCGCTCATCGACAATGGCCAACTGCCCGTTCTCCAGCACCGCCACCCCCTCGGGGTTTTCCCAACCCTGAAGGGGCATCTTGCGCAGCACATCGCCTTCAAGGCTGAGCTCGATCAGGAACGGGTTCTTGCCCATCACGGCAAACAGCGTGCGGGTCTTGGGATTGAAGGCCAGGTCAGAGGCCTCATCGTCTTCATCGCCGAAGGCCTTGCCGTCGATATCCACACGATAGGCCGGCAACCAGACGCTTTCGCGCTGTTCGACCTTGCTCTCGAAACCCTCCTTGATCCACAACACGCCACGGTCGTCCCAGTGCATCGCGGCTGCCACGCCGTAGGCGATGACAGCCAAGACCACCAGGGCAAACGGCCAACGCAGAAAGAAACGGCGCTTGGGGGTTGGCTGAGCGCTGGAGGGTGTGGGCATGCGGAGTTCCTGGAGAAATGTGCGTAGATCCGCGCATTATCCGGATAGGTTGTGAAAAAAACGCAAACATCAGCAATGGGCTTTTGGTCGCGAGCGCCCTTGCCGGAGCCACGGCAAGAACACTCTCGAAAAGGTAACGCTTCAGAGCACCTGGCTTTCGAAGCGCGAAACCCCTGGCAACTCCAGCACCAGCTTGTCGCCGACGTTGAATGCACCGACACCGGCCGGGGTGCCGGTGAGGATCACATCGCCGGCCTGCAGCGAGAAGTGCGCAGCCATGTACTGGATGATCGGCACGATGGGGTTGAGCATCATGGCGCTGTTGCCATCCTGGCGAACCTCACCGTTGATGGTCAGGCGCACCGGAATGTCGGTGACATCTTCGAAGCTCGCGGCGCTGACGAATGGCGGCAGTACGCAGGCACCGTCGAAGCTCTTGGCCAGCTCCCACGGCAGGCCCTTTTCCTTGAGCTTGGACTGCAGGTCGCGCAGGGTCAGGTCCAGGGCCGGGGCATAGCCGGAAATGGCGTCCAGCACTTCTTCCTCGGTGGCCTTGGAAGACAGCGGCTTGCCCAGCAGCACGGCGATTTCCGCCTCGTAGTGTACCGACCCACGGTCGGTCGGGATCTTGAATCCGCCTTCCAGCGGCACCACGCAACTGCCGGGTTTGATAAACAGCAGCGGCTCGCTGGGGATGGGGTTGTTCAGCTCCTTGGCATGCTCGGCATAGTTGCGGCCGATGCACACCACCTTGCCCAGCGGAAAGTGGATGCGCGTGCCGTCTACGTACTGGTGCTGGTAACTCATGGCCGACTCCTTTGCTACTGCTTTTATACGGGAGCGAAGATCTTACCCGTATTCATGATGCCGTTAGGGTCGAACACGGCCTTTATTGCCTTCATGCAGGCGATTTCCTCGGCCGAACGGCTGTAGTGCAGGTAGTCGCGCTTGGTCATGCCCACGCCGTGCTCGGCAGAAATGGAGCCGTTGTAGCGCTCGACGATCTCGAACACCCACTTGTTGACCTTGGTGCAGGAGGCAAAGAACGCGTCCTTGCTCATGTGCTCGGGCTTGAGGATGTTCAGGTGCAGGTTGCCGTCACCGATATGGCCGTACCAGACCACTTCGTAGTCCGGGTAATGCTCGCTGACGATGGCGTCGATGTCGCGCAGGAACGCCGGCACCTTGGAAACGGTGACAGAGATGTCGTTCTTGTACGGGGTCCAGTGGGAGATGGTCTCGGACAGATACTCGCGCAGCTTCCACAGGTTCCTCAGTTGGGTCTCGCTCTGGCTCATCACCCCATCGAGTACCCAACCTTGCTCGACGCAGTGCTCGAAAGTGGCCAGGGCCTGATTCGCCACATCTTCGTTGCTGGCCTCGAACTCGAGCAGGGCATAGAACGGGCAATCGGTTGCGAACGGCGCGGGCACATCGCCGCGCGCCATGATCTTGGCCAGCCCCTTGTCGGAAAAGAACTCGAAAGCGGTCAGGTCCAGACGCCCCTGAAACGCGTGCAGCACCGGCATGATCGAGTCGAAATCCGGCGTACCGAGGACCATCGCAGTCAGGTTGCGCGGGGCCCGATCCAGGCGCATGGTCGCTTCGACGACGAAGCCCAGGGTGCCTTCGGCGCCGATAAACAGCTGGCGCAGGTCATAGCCAGTGGCGTTCTTGATCAGGTCCTTGTTCAATTCCAGCAACTCGCCCTTGCCGGTGACCACCTTCAGGCCGGCTACCCAATTACGGGTCATGCCATAGCGGATCACCTTGATCCCGCCGGCATTGGTGCCGATGTTACCGCCGATCTGGCTGGAACCACTCGAGGCGAAGTCAACCGGGTAATACAGGCCCTGCTCTTCGGCGAATGCCTGCAACTGGCGGGTGACGACGCCCGGCTGGCAGACCACGGTGCGGTCGAAGGCATCGAAGTCGAGGATGCGGTTCATCAGGTCGAAGGCCACCACCACCTCGCCATTGGCCGCTACGGCGCCAGCCGAGAGGCCGGTACGCCCCCCCGAGGGCACCAGGGCCACTTGATGGCGATTGGCCCAGGCGACAATCGCCTGCACCTGTTCGATGCTGCGCGGCAGGACGATGGCCGACGGCGCTGGCGGAAAGTGCTTGGTCCAATCCTTGCCGTAGGCCTCCAGGGACGCGGCGTCGGTCAGGACCTTGCCAGGGTCTACAAGGGTCATCAGCTCGTCAATTACCGCAGGGTGGGTCATCGCGGGAACTCTCGACTTATTCATAGTCACCCTGAGCACACTTCACCTGTCGGGATAAGCTCAGATTGTGTCGCGTATGCTAGCATAGCGCTCCCGCTGTTCGTGCTAAGGCCGACGCCGTTTCACCCCTCGCCATTTTTTCTCCGGGATACAGGTTTACGCAGATGAGCAAGACTTCTCTCGACAAGAGCAAGATCAGGTTCCTTCTTCTTGAAGGTGTCCACCAGAACGCAGTGGATACCCTCAAGGCCGCCGGGTACACCAACATCGAGTACCTCACTGGTTCGTTGCCCGAAGCCGAGCTCAAGGAAAAGATCGCCGATGCCCACTTCATCGGTATCCGCTCGCGCACCCAGCTGACCGAAGAGATCTTCGATTGTGCGAAGAAACTGGTCGCCGTCGGTTGCTTCTGCATCGGCACCAACCAGGTCGACCTGGAAGCGGCCCGCGAGCGCGGCATCGCCGTGTTCAACGCTCCCTACTCGAACACTCGCTCGGTGGCCGAACTGGTGCTGGCCGAGGCCATCCTGCTGCTGCGCGGTATCCCCGAGAAAAACGCCTCCTGCCACCGCGGTGGCTGGATCAAGAGCGCGGCCAACTCCTTCGAGATCCGTGGCAAGAAGCTGGGCATCGTCGGCTACGGCTCGATCGGTACCCAGCTGTCGGTCCTGGCCGAAAACCTGGGCATGCAGGTGTACTTCTACGACCCGCTGACCAAGCTGCCGCTGGGCAACGCCGTACAGGTCACCAGCCTCAACGAGCTGCTGGGCCTGGCCGACATCGTCTCGCTGCACGTACCTGAGCTGCCATCCACCCAGTGGATGATCGGCGAGAAGGAAATCCGCGCCATGAAGAAGGGCGCGATCCTGATCAACGCCGCCCGCGGTACCGTGGTCGAACTCGATCACCTGGCGGCAGCCATCAAGGACAAGCACCTGATCGGCGCTGCCATCGACGTCTTCCCGGTCGAGCCGCGCTCGAACGACGAAGAGTTCGAAAGCCCGCTACGTGGCCTGGATAACGTGATCCTGACCCCACACATCGGCGGCTCCACCGCCGAGGCCCAGGCCAACATCGGCCTGGAAGTGGCTGAAAAACTGGTCAAGTACAGCGACAACGGTACCTCGGTGTCGTCGGTCAACTTCCCTGAAGTGGCTCTGCCAGCACACCCTGGCAAGCACCGCCTGCTGCACATCCACGAGAACATTCCGGGCGTGCTCAGCGAGATCAACCAGGTCTTCGCCGAGAACGGCATCAACATCTCCGGTCAGTTCCTGCAGACCAACGAGAAAGTCGGCTACGTGGTGATCGACGTCGACGCCGAGTATTCGGACCTGGCGCAAGAGAAGCTGCAGCACGTCAAGGGCACCATCCGCTCGCGCGTACTGTTCTGAGCTTGATCGCGGCATGAAGAAGGGAGGCCCTAGTGGCCTCCCTTCTTCGTTCATGCGCCTGGGACTATTTCACCTCGACGGTGATCTTCTTCGACTCGACGCTCGGTTTGAACGGCACGTGGTACTGATCGCCCAGCACCAGTTGCAGGGTGTGCTTGCCTGGCGTGAGGGTGATAGTCGCCTCGGTCTGTGCCTTGCCGAAGTGCAGGACCTGCGGACCGGCTGGCAATGGGGTGCCGCTCTCCGGCATCAGGCTGGCGGGCAGTGGCATGTCGGCCACCGGTTCTTTGTCCACATCCACCAGCAGGTGATGGTGGCCGGTATGCGGGGTCTGATCGCCGGCGGGCTTGAGCTCCATGCCCTCGATGCCGAACTTGACCGTGAAGGTCTTGTCGACCGTGGCGCCATCGGCGGGGGAAACGATGACGACCTTGGCATCCTTGGGCGGCTCCTGGCTCTTCAGGGCGTCCGCGGCGCTGGCCAATACCGAGGCCCCCATGAGCAGACCGGCGACGGCAGCACGCGAAAATAGGCTGTTCATTCACTTCTCCTGTGATTCATACATTGACCGCCATCTATGGACGAACGACAGCGGTAGTTCACCATAGCCCACAAAGACAAATATTTCAGTTAGGGTTAAACAACGTCCAAGCTTCGCAGTCATAGGCTGCGCTCGACCGCGACGAGGAAGAAAGTCGGGGCGAACAGTATTCATTTTCACAAGACAAGGGGCATCCATGCGCTTGACCTTAGGCCTACTGCTGGCAGCATTGATCACGCCGCTGGCGCACGCCGAGCTGATAGACGAAATCGCCGACCGAGGGGAGCTGCGCATCGTCGTGCAAGCCGACAACGCGCCGTATGCCTTCAGGGAGAACGACCGCCTGACTGGGTTCGAAATAGAGGTTGGCCAAGCGCTGGCCCAGGAGCTGGATTTGCGCGCCGAGTTCATCGAAGCGCCCGCGGACGAAGCCATCGCAGGCGTCGAGAACGGCAAGTACGACATCAGCCTGAACCAAGCCAAGAGTAAGCAAGGCGAGCAGTTGGACGTGAGCCAACCCTACAGCAGCCAGCAATTGGTGATTCCGTTCCAGAAGGATAACCCGGCGTTCGAAAGTGCGGTCAACAATGCTCTGCAGCGGATACAGGATGACGGGCGCATGGCGGCGCTGGAGCAGAAGTGGTTGAAGGGCGCGCAGCAGTCGGCGGCTGGGCAGTAACTTCGGTGTAGGTCTGTGCCGCGAGGAGGCCGGCACAGACCTACTCCGTGAGGCCAGCCAGCGCCACCTCCGCCTGTTCTAGCTCCAACTCGCTGAACACCAGCACCCCCTCGCGCCGCAACAATGCGGCGGTCACACCCTCCCCCGGCACCTTCACACCACTGAACGTGCCGTCATAGGTCAAGCGGTTGCCACACGAAGGGCTACCCGCCTTGAGCACCGCCACGCGGATCCCATGCTTGCGCGCCAGCGCCAGGGCCTGCCGCGCCCCAGCAAGAAAGGCGGCGCTGACATCTTCACCGATCACCGTCACCACGACCGCTGTTCCATCGAGCACCTCACCGCCCTGCCCGCCGGGAATCTCCGCAGGCGGGCGCGGCGTCGGCAAGCCGCCGGCCACCTCGGGGCACAACGGCACCACCCGGCCTTCGCCCTGCCAGCGTTGCAACAGATCGGGGTGTCCACTGCTGCGCCCGTCATAGCGCACCGGTTGGCCCAGCAGACAGGCGCTGACCAGCACCTTGGGCAGCTCAGAACGGGTCATTGCCACGGCGCCGGAACCAACCGGTCAACGACAGACGCTCACGACCGGCGGGCAGTACCTCGTGGGGCACATCGCCGGACAAGAACACCGCCAGGCAACCGGCCTGTGGCTGCACGTCATGGACGACATCACCGGCAAGGAACATACGCAACTGGCCGCCGTCCTCGGGCTGCCAGTCTTCATTGAGGTAGAACACCGCCGAAACCATACGCCGGTCGTCGTCGCGGAAACGGTCCAGATGGCGACGATAGAAGGCCCCTGGCGGATACAAGGCGAAATGGCACTCGAAATCCTCGAGTCCCAGGAACAGTCCTTGGTTGATGGCCTGGCGCAGCTCATCCATCGCCGCCAGATACTGGTCACAGGCTTCGGCCTGACCAGGGTCGATCCACTGGATCTGGTCGCCGCGGATCGTTTCACGGACCTCCTGGGCGGCACCGCGCCCGACCCCGGCGGGGTTGAGCTCGCCATCGGCATAACGCCGGCGGCATTCGGCCGCCAGCGCGCGCGCCAGGGCCGCAGGCAGAAAGAGGGCCTGCTGGGACCAGCCACGGGTGGCCAGGTCATCGACGACGGCCGATAGCATCGGATATTCGAGGGAGGTTTGCATGGCGCGCATCATATCCATTCGCCCTGCACTCGCACAGCGCCACTTGGCCGAGAAGCGTTGCGGTATCTCGACAAACCTGCGCCGAGCCAAGGACAATAGCCTCCTGCCGACAGGAGTCCTGAATGCGCCGTCTGTTTTCCCTGCTTCTGCTGATGATCTGCACCATGCCTGTCTGGGCAGATAGCCTCGATCAGCTGTACAAGGCCGCCGGCTGGCCCGATCAGCGCGCCCACTTCAGCGATGCGCTGAGCGCGGCCCAGCAGCGCTATCGCAACAGCTTGCCGCCAGCGGTCTACCAGGCACTGGTCAACAACAGCAACCAGCGCTTCCAGGCCCAGGCCATGGACCGCCGCGCCCAGGCCCAGTTGCGCGCCACCCTGGCCAATCCTGCGCCGGCCCTGGCCTTCTTCCAGTCGCCGCTGGGCCGCAAGGTGGTCGCCGCCGAGCTGCTGGCCACGCGCAAGGACCAACTGGCCAAGAACGCCAAGGGCCTGCCCAAGATCCAGGCCAGCGACGATCGCCTGCTGATCATCGGCCATCTGGCCCAAGCCCTGCCCGCGCGCGAGGCCGGTGCCGAGGTCAGCCTGGCCATTGCCGGCGTGGCCGCCGACAGCCTCAGTTCGATGCTCCCCGGGCTGTTCGGTGGCGGCCAGGCCCAGGGGCTGCTCGACGGCCAGCGCCAGCGCCTGATGCAGCAGATCGGCGAAGACCTCAATAACACCCTGCTGTACGTTTACCGCGACCTGTCCGACGCCGAGCTCGAAGAGTTCGCCACCTTCGCCGAATCGCCGGAAGGCAAGGCCTACTACCAGGCGGCAGTGGCTGCGGTACGTGCCGGCCTTGCCGTGGGTCAGAGCGCGGCGGACCTAAAGTAGGTCAGCCCAGCCGCTGATCGAGAAAGTCGAAGTAGCGCTGGCGAATCCCCGGCAGCTCGTTGGCCAGGTGATGGCGTGCCTCGGGCAGCATGAGAATCTGCGGCTCGCTGAACTTGGCCCTGAGCACCTGCAGGTTGTACGGCCAGTCCACCGTACCATCGGCCTCCCCCTGCACGATCAACGGCTGCCGCGTGCTGTGCGGCGCCGCCTGGATACGTTTGACCCAGGCGATCAGCGCACCGACCCAGGCAGTAGGCAGACGTCGTGGTTGCAGCGGGTCGGCTTCGAGAAACGGCAGAAATGCAGGATCGTTGGTGTTCTCGCTGAAGCGGCGCTCGATGCCGTTGACGAAGTGGCGAAGCACCCGGTAACTGAACTTCGACCACCTCCAGGCGCGCGGGCGGACCAGCGGCGCAAGCAGAATCACCTGGCCATCGATCGGACTCTGGGCACCCTTGTGCAGCAGATGGTCCACCGCGATGGCGCCACCGGTGCTCTGCCCGCAGAGATGCCACGGGCGCGGCAAGTTCAAGGCCTGGGCCTGTTCGAACAAGGCATCGAGCACCTGCTGGTACTGGCCGAAGTCAACGATGCTGGCGCGCTCGCCACTGGACAGGCCGTGGCCTGGCAGATCGCAGCTGATCACCGCAAAGCCGCGCGCCAGCGCCCACGCGATCACATGCCGATAGAGCCCCATGTGGTCGTAATAGCCATGCAGCAAGAACAGCGTCGCGCTCGGGCGCTCGGGCAACCAGGCCTGCCCGACCACATCGAACCCGGCCACCTGAAAGCGGCCCAACCAGCTCTGCGCGGGCAGATCGAGGCCATAAAAGCGCTGGTAGTCGCGGGCCTGCTCGGTCAACGGTCGTCGCTCGAAAAGGGGCGCCAGGCTGGCACGCAGAAGGTCAGGGTGAAAAGCAGCGGGCATCGGGTACATCCACAACGCAGCAAGTATTGACCTGCGATATTCAGCTCTGGCTGGCATCGTGGCAAGCTTGGGCGCTTTCCACCCGCATCAGGGATCCCATGCCCACTCGAATCAGACAACTAAGCGTGGCCCTCGTGCTCGTGCTCTGTGCCGTCGTCCTCTGGCTGGCGTACAGCAGCTTTCAAGCTCGCTACCTGCGCCCGTTCGCAACACAGGCCACCCTGTTCGACGGCAGCCAACTGCGCCTGCCCGCAGAACTGGTCGGCCCTGGATCGATCCGCGTGGTGCACTTCTGGGACCCGGCCTGCCCGTGCAATGTCGGCAACCAGCAGCACCTGGGCGAACTGATCGAGCATTTCGCCGATCGGGGGGTGAGCTTCCACGTGCTGCAAAAGCCCGGCAGCCATGGCCAACTACCCGCCAACCTGAAACGCCTGCAGGCCATCGCCAGCTTACCCGGCAGCGAACACCTGCCCGCCTCGCCCGCCGTGGCGATCTGGGACCGCCAAGGCAAACTCGCCTACTTCGGCCCCTACAGCGAAGGTGCGGTGTGCAATGCCAGCAACAGCTTCGTCGAACCGATCATCCAGGCATTGCAGCAGGGCCGTCCGGTCAACGCCTCCAACACGTTGGCCGTAGGCTGCTACTGCCCCTGGAACGACTAAGCTCTGTGCGCGGGCCAGGCGAAGACTGGTTCCGGCCTTACCCTCGCGTATCCAAGGAGATTCGATGAAACGCAGCTTCATCCTATTGGCCGTGCTGGTGGCGGTCGCCGTCGGCGCGGGCGGTTACTGGTACATGCAGGGCAAGCTGCCGCAACGCCAGGGCGAGGTCGCCATCGCCGGCTTGCAAGCCCCGGTCAGCGTGCGCTACGACGCCCGCGGCGTGCCGCACCTGCAGGCGCGCAACCAGCAGGACCTGTACCGCGCCCTCGGCTACGTGCATGCCCAAGACCGTCTGTTCCAGATGGAGATCGTGCGTCGCCTGGCCCGCGGCGAACTGGCCGAGGTGCTGGGGAGCAAACTGGTGCCCAGCGATACCTTGTTCCGCAGCCTGCGCATCCGCGAACAGGCCGCCGCCATGGTCGCCCGCCTGGATCATCAGAGCCCCGCCTGGCAAGCCCTGCAGGCCTACCTGGAGGGGATCAACGCGTGGCAGGACAGCCACCCCAGTCCCGTCGAGTTCGACCTGATCGGCATCCCTCCCCGGCCATTCACCGCCGAGGACACCTTGAGCGTTGCCGGCTACCTGGCCTATAGCTTCGCTGCCGCTTTCCGTACCGAGCCTGCACTGACCTATGTGCGCGACCAACTCGGCCCCGATTACCTGAAGATCTTCGACCTGGCCTGGCAGCCACAAGGCCAGCTCGCCGCCCCTCTGGCCGCTGCCGACTGGCGCAGCCTCGAGGCCCTGGCGCGGGTCAGCCATGACGCGCTGCAGGCCGCCGGCATCCCGGCATTCGAGGGCAGTAATGCCTGGGCCGTTGCCGGCAGCCGCACACGCAGCGGCAAGCCCCTGCTGGCTGGCGACCCTCATATCGGTTTCGCCGTACCGGCGGTGTGGTACGAAGCCGAACTGTCGGCGCCGGACTTCAACCTGTACGGCTATTTTCAGGCGCTCAATCCGTTCGCCTTGCTCGGCCACAACCGTGACTTCGGCTGGAGCTTGACGATGTTCCAGAATGACGACGTCGATCTGATCGCAGAGAAGGCCAACCCCGACAACCCCGACCAGGTGCTGGTCCACGGCCAGTGGCAAAACCTGCAAAAGACCGAGCAGACCATCGCCGTCAAAGGCGAAGCGCCGGTTACCCTCACCCTGAGCCGCTCGCCCCACGGCCCGATCGTCAACTCGGTGCTGGGCGCTACCGCCGGCAGCGTCCCGATCGCCATGTGGTGGGCATTCCTGGAAACCGAGAATCCGTTGCTCGAAGGCTTCTATCAGATTAACCGCGCCGACACCCTGGCGAAGATGCGCGAGGCTGCCGAGAAGATTCAGGCCCCGGGGCTCAACCTGGTCTGGGCCAACGCCCGTGGCGATATAGGTTGGTGGGCGGCGGCGAAACTGCCGATTCGCGCCGAAGGGGCCGAGCCGATGTTCATCCTCGACGGCAGCAGCGCGCAAGCCGACAAACTCGGCTTCTACCCCTTCAGCGTCAATCCACAGCAGGAAAATCCCACCAGCGGCTACATCGTTTCGGCCAACTTCCAACCACCTGCGGTGGTGCCGATCCCTGGCTACTACAACCTGCCGGACCGGGGTCGCCAACTGGACCGGCAACTGGCCAACCCCGACGTCAAATGGGATACCCAGAACAGTCAGGCGCTGCAGTTGGACACCAGCAACGACTATGGCCCGCGCACTCTGGCACCCTTGCTGTCGACCCTGCGCGGCATCGCCGAAGGCGACGAGGAAAAGGAACTGGTCGAGCAATTGGCAGCCTGGCGCGGCGACTACCCGCTGGACTCCACCAGCGCCACGCTGTTCAACCAGTTCCTTTATGAGCTCGCCTACGCGGCCCTGCATGACGAACTCGGCGACACCTGGTTCCCGGTGCTGATCAGCACCCGCGCCATCGATACGGCCCTGCCGCGCCTGGCCGCCGATACCCAATCGCCCTGGTGGAATCTGCGGGGCGCCAGCGAGCGTACCGATCGCACCGCCATCGTGCGCATGGCTTGGCGCAACAGCCTGGAGCACCTACGCACCGCCCTGGGCAGGGACCCCGCCAGTTGGCAGTGGGGCAAGGCGCACACCTTGACCCATAACCACCCGCTGGGTAGCCAGAAGCCATTGAACCTGTTGTTCAACGTCGGCCCGTTCGCCGCCCCCGGCACTCACGAGGTGCCGAACAACCTGTCGGCGAAAATCGGTCCGGCGCCATGGGCAGTGAATTACGGCCCTTCCACCCGGCGCCTGATCGACTTCGCCGATGCCAGCCAGGCACTGACCGCCAATCCGGTCGGGCAAAGCGGCGTACCGTTCGACAAGCACTATTCCGACCAGGCCGAAGGCTATATACAAGGCAAGTATCAGAAGGCGCTGATGGCGGTGATCCCTGCCGAGAGTACTCTGCGCCTGGTTCCCAGTCGCTAACCCTTGCAGATCGAGGCTTTCGCATGCAACAACACTTCATCGAGATCGACGGCGCACGCATGAGCTATGTCGACCAAGGCCAGGGCTTCCCAGTGTTGCTCGGCCACAGCTACCTCTGGTCGGCAGCGATGTGGCAGCCGCAGATCGACGCGCTGTCCCGACACTTTCGGGTGATCGTGCCCGAACTCTGGGGCCATGGCGACTCCGATGCCCCGCCCGCGAGCACCACCGACATGAGCGCTCTGACTCGCCAGCATCTGGCCCTGCTCGATGCGCTGGACATCGATCAGTGCCACCTGGTCGGCCTCTCGGTAGGCGGCATGTGGGGCGCACAACTGGCCATCGAACATCCGCACAGGGTCGATCGCCTGGTCCTGATGGACACCTTCCTCGGCGCCGAGCCCGAAGCTACCCGGCTCAAGTACTTCGGGCTGCTGGATGCGGCCAGCGCCGCTGGCTGCTTCTCCGATCCGTTGCTGGACATCATCGTGCCGATCTTCTTCCACGCCGGTGGCGAGACGGTGCCGCACGTGCGCGAGGCGTTCCGCGCAGCGCTCAAGTCGAGCAGTGCAGAAGTGATCCGGCAAAGCCTCGACCCGATGGGCCGGGTGATCTTTGGACGGCCCGACTTCCTGGCACGGTTGGGCGAGCTGCACGGCGAACGAACGATCGTGCTGTGTGGCGACCAGGACATTCCGCGTCCCCCCGAGGAATCCAACGAGATGGCACGCATCATCGGCTGCCTGGCTGCGCAGATTCCGTATGCAGGTCATATCTCGAGCCTGGAGAATCCCAAGGTGGTGAATGATTTTCTGCTGAACTGGCTACCGCAACGGTCTGCGTGACGCTCCCCGGCTGAAGTCGCTGCGCTCGGTAAGGAAAAGAGCGCACGCGGCGGCCTCGATTGAAACTTTCGTTCCCGTCTCGTCTCAAAAGATTGCGCTCCACGTCATCGCACGCCCATCAAACCAACAAGGACGATAATTGATGAACAACGCCTGCCTGGATGATCCGAACGAACAACTGCTGTGGCTGATCGCGTTACGCCGGGCCCTGGGCGGGTCGCGCTAGGCCAGCCACAAACGAAAACGCCGACGCAAATGCGTCGGCGTTTTCGTTAAGGGTCCAGCAGCCGATCAGAACGCAGGCAGCACCGCACCGTGGTACTTCTGGTCGATGAAGGCCTTCACTTCCGGGCTGGTCAGGGCCTTGGCCAGCTTCTGGATGGCTTCGCTGTTCTTGTTGTCCGGACGGGCAACCAGGAAGTTCACGTAAGGCGAGTCGCTACCTTCGATGACCAAGGCATCCTTGGCCGGGTTCAGGCCGGCTTCAAGCGCGTAGTTGGTGTTGATCATGTCCAGATCGACCTGGTCCAGCACGCGCGGCAGCATGGCCGACTCCAGCTCGCGGAACTTCAGCTTCTTCGGGTTCTCGGCGATGTCCTTGGGGGTCGCCAGGGCGTTCTTCGGATCTTTCAGGGTGATGATCCCGGCCTTCTGTAGCAGCAGCAAGGCACGGCCGCTGTTGCTGCCCTCGTTAGGGATGGCGACGGTGGCGCCTTCCTTGAGCTCGTCCAGGCTCTTGACCTTCTTCGAGTAGCCACCGAACGGCTCGACATGCACACCGATCACGGTTTCCAGGTGAGTGCCTTTGCCTTCGTTGAAGTTCTGCAGGTATGGCAGGGTCTGGAAGTAGTTGGCGTCCAGGCGTTTCTGGTCGACCTGCACGTTCGGTTGCACGTAGTCGGTGAAGACCTTGATCTCCAGGTCCACGCCTTCCTTGGCCAGGGTCGGCTTGATCAGTTCGAGGATCTCGGCGTGCGGTACCGGGGTCGCGGCAACCACCAGTTTCTCGGCAGCGCTGGCCAGGCCGGCGAACGACAGGGCGGCGGCCAGGGCCGTGGTCAACAGGGTCTTCTTCATGGTTTTCCTTATTCGAGCGAGGCGCCATGTTCAATGGCGATGTCTGGGTGCCCGCGGCCAGGCCTGCGGGCGTGAAGCGGACGATACCGAGATTTTTTATTCCGCAACAATATCTTTTTTTTAAGCTCTTATAACAAAAACAACCTGCCATCCTGACAATTGCTTATGAACCGCTGCGGCTGCGTCTAACTCGCGGCATTCGGCAGGTCGAGGTGTTCCGGCAGGAGCTCCGGGCCATCGCTGACCAGCAAGGCGAAATGCACGACGTTCTCCAGCTCACGGGTATTGCCGGGCCAGGCGTGGGCCTCCAGCGCGTACTGGGCCGCCTCGCTGATCAAAGGCACCTCACGTTGCAGACGTGCGCTGTAGATACCCACGAAGTACTCGGCCAGCGCCAGAATGTCCCCTTGACGCTCGCGCAGCGGCGGCAGCTCCAAGGTGCCTTCGCGCAGGTAGAGGTACAGGCGCTCATTGAAACGCCCGGCGCGAACAACTCGCGCCAGGTCGATGCTGGTCGCCGCTACCAGACGCACGTCCACCGGCTGCGGTTGGTGCGCACCGACGCGGGTCACCTCGCGGTTTTCCAGGGCAGCCAGCAACTTGCCTTGGATCGCCAGCGGCAAGTCGGCAATTTCGTCGAGGTACAACGTGCCACCGTTGGCCGAGCCGAACCAGCCGGCGCGGCTACCCGCCGTACCTCCGTGAGCGCCTGCGGTGTAACCGAACAGCTCGGCGTCGGCATAGGTGGGGCTGATGGCGGCGCAATTGACCGATACGAACAGCCCGCCGCGATCGCTGGCCCGGTGGATCTGCCGGGCCAGCAATTCCTTGCCGGTGCCGGTTTCACCCCGCACCAGTACAGGCAGCGATTGGGGGGCAAGGCGTTCGAGGGCTTGGCGCAACTGCCGTGAGCGCGGGTCGATGAACACCAGCGCCTTGGCACGGATGCTCAATGGGCTCTTGTCCAGCTCAGGAAAGGTCAGCAGGGGCTGGCCGAATGGATTATGCAGCGTCATGAAAAACTCCCACCCCAGACCTTGCGGGGCCGGGTGTCAGGCAATCGGTGAGCGGTAGGGACGATCAGGCGCGACGCAGCGCCCGCTGCTCGATGCGGCTTTGCAGGCGATAGAGGTAGGCGAAGCCCTGCTCCCAACGCTCGTGACCTGACTTGACGTTGATGTGCCCGGCATTGGTCAACAAGCCCGCCTCCGCCCCCCAAGCTTGGGCCAAGTGCAGCGCCCGAGGCACGCTTACCGCCGGGTCGTTGTCCGAACTGACCACCTGGCTGGGGAAGGGCAGCGGCTGCTGAGGGATCGGCGCGAAATTGCGCAGGGCCGGTGCGCAAGTGGGCCGCTCTACATCCGCAGGGGCCACCAGCAAAGCACCACGAACCCGCCGCAGGAGAGCCGGATTGGCGCGTGCGGCCCAGTGGGCGACGGTGATGCAGCCCAAGCTATGGGCGATCAAGATCACCGGCGAGCGGTCGGCGACAATCGCCTGCTCCAGCGCTTGCACCCAGTCGCCACGCTGTGGGGTCAGCCAATCCTCCTGCTCGACCCGGAAGCTGTTGGGCAGGGTGCGCTGCCAGTGACTTTGCCAATGGTTGTCTGGCGACCCTTGCCAGCCCGGCAAGATCAGGTAGCGTATCGACTCATTGCGCATGGGGACGCCTCCGTGAAGTTTGCGTGCTTGGCCTCCAGTATCACGGCGGCGAATATATCAGTAAAGGAATAAGAAGATATTTATTAATAACTTTATGTTTTAACCGCAGAAACAGAACGGCCCCGGTTAGCTCCACAGGATCGCGCAGTTGCTGAACTTTGCGCCAAACCTGTGGGAGCGGGCTTGCCCGCGAAGGGCCGCAAAGCGGCCCCTGGGTTCTCATGCAACGACTTCGCCTCAGATATCCGCCACTTTCTGCCAAACCTTGGGTCGGAAGAACAGTGTCTCGCCACGGGCCAGACCGGCCAGGCTGTCATGGTCCTTGACCACTTCGGCCTCGATCAGCTCGCTCTGCCCTTCCACCTTCAGGGTGACCCGCGTGGTCGCGCCCAGCGGTCGGATGTCACGCACCTGCGCAGCGTGGTGCCCTTCGGTTTCGTGACGCGACAGCGACACCTCGTGCGGACGGAACAGCACATGATGTCCCTCGCTCAAGGCCAGGCGGTTGGAATCGCCGAGGAAGTGATAGACGAAGTCGTTGGCAGGCTGCTCGTAGACCTCGCCCGGTGAGCCGATCTGCTCGATCACACCCTTGTTCATCACCACGATGCGGTCGGCCACTTCCATGGCTTCTTCCTGGTCATGGGTAACGAATACCGAGGTCAGGTTGATGTCTTCGTGCAGGCGCGCCAGCCAACGGCGCAGCTCTTTGCGCACTTTGGCGTCGAGGGCACCGAACGGCTCGTCGAGCAACAGCACTTTGGGCTCCACCGCCAGGGCCCGGGCCAAGGCGATGCGCTGGCGCTGGCCACCGGACAGCTGCTCGGGGTAGCGATTCGACAGCCAGTCGAGCTGAACCATGTTCAGCAGCTCGTGCACCTTTTCAGCGATCTTGCTCTCACTCGGGCGCTCGCCTTTAGGCTTCATGCGCAGGCCGAAGGCGACGTTGTCGAACACGCTCATGTGGCGGAACAACGCATAGTGCTGGAACACGAATCCGACGTTGCGATCTCGCACGTCGTGGCCGGATACATCCTCACCATGGAAGACGATATTGCCGGTATCGGGGGTCTCCAGGCCGGCGATGATGCGCAGCAAGGTGGTCTTGCCGCAACCGGACGGACCCAGCAGGGCCACCAGCTCACCGCTGTTGATATCCAGGTTGATGTTGTCCAGGGCCTGGAAGCTGTTGAATCGCTTGCTGACGTTACGAACTTCGATCGACATGAATTATTCCTCCGCTGCGCTGTGGCGCAGGCGGTTAATACGGTTCTCGCTCCACTGCTTGAGCAGCAGGATGAAGAGCGCCAGGATCAGCAACAGGCTGGCCACACTGAAGGCCGCGACATGGTTGTACTCGTTGTAGAGGATCTCCACATGCAGCGGCAGGGTGTTGGTCACACCGCGGATGTGGCCCGAAACCACCGACACCGCGCCGAACTCACCCATGGCCCGCGCAGTGCACAGCACCACGCCGTAGATCAGGCCCCACTTGATGTTCGGCAGGGTCACATGCCAGAACATCTGCCAGCCATTGGCACCCAGCAGGCGAGCGGCCTCTTCCTCCTGGGTACCCTGCTCCTGCATCAGCGGGATCAGCTCGCGGGCCACGAAGGGCACGGTGACGAAGATGGTCGCCAGGACAATGCCGGGCAGGGCGAACACGATCTGTATGTCGCGGTCCTGCAACCAAGGCCCCAACAGGCCCTGGGCACCGAACATCAGCACATAGACCAGACCGGCGATCACCGGCGATACCGAGAACGGCAGGTCGATCAGCGTGACCAGCACACTCTTGCCTCGGAAGGTGTACTTGCTCACGCACCACGCCGCACTGACGCCGAATACCAGGTTCAGCGGCACCGAGATGACCACGGCGAGCAGGGTCAACCTGAGAGCGGCCAAGGCATCGGGCTCGAGAATGGCCTCGAAGAAGGTACCGAAACCGTTCTTCAACGCCTGCGACACCACGATCACCAGCGGCAGCAACAGGAACAGCGCGAACACCAGCCAGCCAAGGCCGATCAGGATCCGCCGCGACGTGGCGCTGCCGCGGCGGGCGGCATTGGCGGCGGCGCTTGCGCTCAGGGACGAACTGGACATGCCGGCCTCCTTCAAGGGGTTTCGATGCGGCGCTGCAGCAGGTTGATCAGCAGCAGCAGGATGAAGGAAACCACCAGCATCAGGACGCCGATGGCAGTGGCGCCGGTGTAGTCGTACTGGTCGAGCTTGACCATGATCAGCAGCGGCAGGATCTCGGTCTTCATCGGCATGTTGCCGGCGATGAAGATCACCGACCCGTACTCGCCGACACCCCGGGCGAAGGCCAAGGCGAAGCCGGTCAGCCAGGCTGGCAGCAATGCCGGCGCCAACACGTGGCGGAATACCTGCCAGGGTTTGGCGCCCAGACAGGCGGCGGCCTCTTCCACTTCACGCGGGATGTCCGCCAGCACCGGCTGCACCGTGCGGACCACGAACGGCAGGGTGACGAAGGTCAGCGCCAGGGTGATACCCAGCGGGGTATAGGCGATCTTGAAGCCCAGGTCGGTGGCGAACTGCCCGACCCAGCCAGCCGGCGCGTACAGGGCAGTCAGCGCGATACCGGCCACGGCCGTGGGCAAGGCAAACGGCAGGTCGATCATCGCATCGATGATCTTGCGCCCAGCAAAGGTGTAGCGCACCAGCACCCAAGCCAGCAGGGTGCCGATCACACCATTGATGAGGGCGGCAAACAGAGCGGTGCCGAAACTCAGCTTGAGCGCCGCGATTACACGCGGCGCACTGACGATGTTCCAGAACTGCTCCCAGGTCAGCTGGGCGGCATGCACGAACATGGCGGCCAGCGGTATCAGCACGATCAGGCTGAGGTACACCAAGGTGTAGCCCAGCGTCAGCCCGAAGCCGGGTATGACGGGGGAAATGCGACGTGACATAAGTATCCCTGGTTGAACGCACGAAGCCCGGAGGCAATCCCGGGCCGGTGCAGGCTTTCAAATCCTGGCGCTGCTTGGCAGCCCTTACTGTGCCTGATAGATCTGGTCGAACACACCACCATCATTGAAGAACTTGGGTTGCGCGGTTTTCCAGCCTCCGAAGTCCTTGTCGATGGTCACCAGGTCCAGTTTCGGGAATTGCTTGCCGAACTCGGCAGCGACCTTCTCGTCCCGTGGTCGATAGAAGTTCTCGGCAGCGATCTTCTGGCCAGCCGGGCTGTACAAATGATTGAGGTACTCGGTGGCGATCTCGGTGTTGCCCTTGCGCTCGGCGTTCTTGTCGACCACGGCCACTGGCGGCTCGGCGAGGATCGACAACGACGGTACGACGATGTCGAACTTGTCGGCGCCGCCCTCTTCCTTCAATGCCAGGAAGGCTTCGTTTTCCCAGGCCAGCAACACGTCGCCCTGGCCATTGTTGACGAAGGTGATGGTCGAGCCACGGGCGCCAGTGTCGAGCACCGGCACGTGCTTGAACAGTTCCTGCACGTATTCCTTGGCCTTGGCCTCACTGCCACCGGCTTTCAGGCCGTAGGCCCAGGCGGCGAGGAAGTTCCAGCGGGCACCACCGGAGGTCTTCGGGTTGGGAGTGATGACCGAAACGTCTTTCTTGATCAGGTCGCCCCAGTCCTTGATGCCCTTGGGGTTGCCTTTACGCACCAGGAACACGATGGTCGAGGTATAGGGCGTGCTCGCGTCCGGCAGCCGGGTCTGCCAATCCTGCGGCAGGGTCTTGCCGAGCTTGGCGATCTCGTCGATGTCGCCGGCCAGGGCCAAAGTCACCACGTCGGCCCGCAGGCCATCGATCACGGCACGCGCCTGCTTGCCGGAACCACCATGGGATTGCTGGATCTTGACCTTGTCGTCGGGATGAGACTGCTGCCAATGCTTGATGAACTCTGCGTTGTACTGCTGATACAGCTCACGGGTCGGATCATAGGACACGTTGAGCAGTTCGTAGTCCTTGGCGATGGCGGAACCGGCAAAAACAGCGCTGGCCAGGGCAGCGAGCGCATAACGGCGGATGGACATGGTGAAGCTCCCGATTGGCATTTTTCTAGTTTTGGAGGTGGCGCGAAATCAGCCGGACTTGTTGCCGGGCTGTTGCAGGCGGAACTTCTCCTTGCGCTCGATCTGAACCACCTGAGCGTTGTGCACGGTGATCTCCACCGCACCGAAACGCAGATCGCGCAGTGCGCTCTGGATCTCTCGCAGAATGGTGGCTTCGTCCTGGCCGTCGATGCTACGCAGCGATGCGCTCATGCTCGTTCTCCTGTGAATAAGGGGGCCGGGCAGAGGTTCGAAGGAGGATTTGCGCCTGGCTTGAGGGCGATAGTAGTGAGGCTGAGTTATTCTTAAAAATACTGATTAAGAATTTTTATATAACCAAAAATAAACCGGACTCTGTAGGAGCGGGTTTACCCGCTCCTACAGGGGATTGCGCCGGGCTTCAGCCCTGTTTTTGCGGCTCACGGATCTTGTACCAGGCCACATACAACGCCGGCAGGAACAACAGCGTCAGCAACGTGGCGACGATGATCCCGCCGATCATGGCGTAGGCCATCGGCCCCCAGAACACCTCCCTGGCAATCGGAATCATGCCCAGGCTCGCCGCTGCAGCCGTCAGCAGGATGGGACGGCGGCGGTGATTGGTGGCTTCGACAACGGCATCCCAGGGCGCCAGGCCCTGAGCCTCGAACTCGTCGATCTGGGTCACCAGGATCACCGAGTTTCGAATGATGATGCCTGCCAGCGCCAGGATCCCGAGGATCGCCACGAAGCCCATCGGCGTGCCCGTGGGCACCAGCGCCAGCACCACGCCGATCAGACCCAGCGGCGCCACGCTGATCACCAGGAACAGCTTCTGCACGCTGTGCAGCTGGATCATCAGGAACGTCGCCATGAGGAATAGCATCAGCGGGATGACCTTGCGGATCGGCCCCTGAGCCTTGGCGCTTTCCTCCACCGTACCGCCGGTGGCCACTTCGTATCCGGGCGGCAGTTCGCTTGCGAACTTGTCGATCTCCGGCTTGAGCTGGGCCACCAGGTCGGTGGGCTGGATATCGCCGGTCACCGACGACTTGATGGTGATGGTGGGCTTGCGATCACGCCGCCACACCAGCGGTTGCTCCAGTTCGTAGCGCACGGTGGCGAATGAAAGCAGCGGAATCGAGGTGCCGTTGGGGGTGAGGATCTGCAGGTTCTGCAAGGTATCGGGCGAGCCACGTTCGCTGTCCTCGGCGCGGGCGACCACGTCGATCAGGTAGATGTTGTCGTTGACCTGGGTGATCGGTACACCGCTGACGATGCTGTTCATCACATTGGCCACGTCCTCGGACGATAGCCCGAGCTGACGGGCCTTGTCCTGGGCGATCTCCACGCGCAGCACTTTTCCCGGCTCGTTCCAGTCGTAGATCATCTCGCCGATATGTTCGTTATGGTCGAGCAAGGTGGCCAGCTCGATGGCGTGCTTGCGCACCTGGTCGATGTCCTTGCCACTGACCCGGTACTGGATCGGCCGGCCAACCGGCGGTCCCATCTCCAGCGACTGGACATTGGTGCCGATGCCGACGAACTCCTCGCGCAGCAGCTTCTGCAGGCGCTCCATCATGCCCGCGCGCTCCTCCAAGCCCTTGCTGACGATGACCAACTGGGCGTAGTAAGGGTTTTGCAGTTGCTGATCCAGAGGCAGGTAGAAACGAATCGCGCCCTGTCCGATGTAGGTGCTCCAATGCAACATGTCCGGATCGTCCTTGATCCTGGCCTCCAGCCGATCGACCACCTTGCGGGTTTCCTCGATGGAAGCGTTCTGCGGCAGGTTGAGGTCGACCAGGATCTCCGGGCGGTCGGATGAGGGGAAGAACTGGTTCTGCACGAAGCGTTCGCAGAAAATCGCCAGCACGAACAGCAGCACCGTACCGATGATGGTCAACCAGCGATGGCGCATGCACCACAGCAGACCGTGCTCGAAGGCCCGGCCCACGCGCCCTGGCTCGGCCTCGTGAGACTTGATCTTGCTGGCGCTGAGGATGTGCACGCCAAGCACTGGGGCGAAGAACACGGCTACCACCCATGACACCAGCAAGGCCACGGCGATCACCGCGAACAACGTATAGGTATATTCGCCGGCCGAACTCGCGTTGAGCCCGATGGGCACGAAACCGGCCACGGTCACCAGGGTTCCGGTGAGCATGGGAAACGCCGTGGACGTGTAGGCGAAGGTCGCCGCCTGTTCTTTGCTCTCGCCCATTTCCAGGCGCGTGACCATGACCTCCACGGTGATCATCGCATCGTCCACCAGCAGGCCCAGAGCAATGATCAGCGCCCCCAGCGAGATCCGCTGCATAGTGATGCCGCTGTACTCCATGAACACGAACACCATGGCCAGCACCAATGGAATCGAGCAGGCCACCACCAGCCCGGCACGCATGCCCAGGCTGACGAAACTCACCGCCAACACGATCACCACCGCCTCGAACAACGCGCTGGTGAAACCGCCTACGGCTTGCTTGACCACCACGGCCTGGTCGGACACGGTGTGCACGCCCACGCCCACCGGCAAGTCCTCCACCACGCTGTCCATTTTCTTCTTCAGCGCGGCACCGAACACCTGGATATTACCGCCAGCCTTCATGCCAATGGCAAGTCCGATGGCGGGCTGGCCGTTGTAGCGGAACATCGGCGAGGGTGGGTCGACGTAGCCGCGTTCGATGTCGGCGATATCTGCCAGACGGAAGAAGCGGTCGTTGATCCTCAGGTTGACGTTCTGCAGGTCTTTTTCCGAGGCGAACTGACCGGTGGTACGCACCGAGATACGCTCCGGCCCGGCCTCGATCACCCCTGCCGGGGTCACCGCGTTCTGCGCCTGCAAGGCCTGCATCACCTGACGTTGATCGATGCCGAGGGCCGCCAGCTTGCGGGTCGAGAAGTTCAGATAGAGCACCTCGTCCTGGGTGCCGACCAGCTCTATCTTGCCGATGTTGGGCACATCGCGCACCTCCGCCCGAGCCTGCTCCACGTAGTCGCGCAACTGACGGAACGTCAGGCCGTCGGCGGTGAAGGCGTAGATCGAGCCGAACACGTCGCCGAACTCATCGTTGAAGCCTGGACCCTGGATGCCTTCGGGGAACTGCCCACGGATATCGTTGATCTTCTTGCGGACCTGATACCAGATCTGCGGGATGTCGGCGGCCTTGGTGGTGTCGCGCAGGTAGACGTAAACCGTGGACTCGCCAGGTCGGGTGTAGCTCTTGGTGTAGTCCAGCGAATCGAGCTCCTCGAGCTTCTTCTCGATGCGATCGGTGACCTGGTAGAGGGTTTCGTCCTGGGTCGCGCCCGGCCAGCGGGTCTGGATGACCATGGTCTTGATGGTGAAGGAAGGGTCTTCCTCGCGGCCCAGGTTGAAGTACGAAAAGATCCCCATCAACAGGCCGACGAACATCAGGTACCAGACGAAGGACTGGTGCTTGAGCGCCCAATCGGAGAGGTTGAAGCTTCCTTTCATTGTGCATCCTCTTCGAAGGCGACCTTCTGGCCAGGCTTGAGGCTGTTCACTCCGGCCGTCACCACTCGCTCCCCGGGTTGAACCCCAGCGTCGAGGATGAAGGTCTGATCGGTACGATCGATCACGGCGACATCGCGAGTGGTCACGGTCTTGCTGGCGGGGTCGATTACCCACACTTGCTGCTTGCCGTCGCGCTCGAGCAAGGCGCTGAGAGGCAGTTCGCTGCGCGGCGTGACCTGCGACGTGAGCGTCACGCTGATCGCGGTGCCGAGGTGGAAGGCCGCCGGGGTGCTGGCCAGGGTCAGCCGGGCCCGTCGGGTGCGGGTGGTGGCATCCGCCTGGGGCTCCAGTTCACGCAGGCTGGCGGTGGTGTTGATGCTTGGTTCCAGCTGCGAGGCGACGGTGAAAGTCAGCCCCTTGCTCAACTGCTCGGCGAGGCCGATGGGCAGATCGATCACCGCCTCTTTCACATCCGGGCGGGCCAGGGTGACCACTGCCTCGCCGGCGCTGACCGTCTGCCCGGCTTCGGCCCTCCAGTCGGTGATCACTGCGGCATGGTCGCTGCGCAAGGTGGTGTAGTCGAGCTGGTCGCGGGCCTGGCTGAGCGCCGAGCGAGCTTGCTCCAGCGACGCAGCGGTGGTCTTGAGGTTGGTCTGGGCGATGTCCAGTTGGGCCTGGGCGCCTACGCCCCGGTCGTAGAGCTGTTGCTGGCGGCGCGCATCGGCCTGGGCGTTGATCCATTGCGCCTGGACCCGCGCCAGGTCGCCTTCGGCAGCGCGCAACTGGTTCTGCTGATCGGTCGGGTCGAGGGTGGCCAGGGTATCCCCTGCCTTGACCTGGGCGCCGACATCCAGCCACCGCCGGGCGATGCGTCCGGACACGCGAAAGCCCAGGGTGCTCTCGAAACGGGCCTGGATGGTGCCGGCGAAACGGCCCAGTTGCGTCTGCACCTGGGGCTCGACCTTGATCGACAGCACCGGACGGATCGGCTCCGGCGCTTGCTCTTCGCTACCGCAGGCAGCCAGCAGGCTGGCGGCCAGCATCAACGGCAAATGCCTCATAGCTCACCTCCCGGGGCGTTGCCGTCGACTTTTTCCACCTGCATGCCCGGGTGCAGCAACTGGCCGCCGTTGACCACCACGGTCTCGCCGCTCTTGAGCCCGCTGGCGACGACGATCTTGCCCGTGAGGTAGCGGGTGACCTCGACCTTGCGCAGTTCGACCTTGTCGCCCTCCCCGACCACCCACACCGCCGGTTCATGCAAGGCCTTGGTCAGCGCCGACCAGGGCAGTTCGATGCTCGGCCGGCCCTGGGCGTTGGTGCTGGCAGTCACCGGCGCGCCCAGTTGCATCTGCGGTGGTACATCCTTGAGCGCCACCTTGACCTCGACCGTACCGCTCTGTGCCGATACGGTCGGGGTGACTTCACGGACATAGCCATGGGCCTTGACCTTGGGATCGTCGAGCAGGCTCACGATCACCCCGGCATCGCTGGGCGGCGCCACCAGCAGCGACTCGTAGACGTTGAACACGGCGTCGCGTTCGCCATCGCGGGCTAGGCTGAAGATCGGCATGGTCGCCTGCACCACTTGGCCGACCTCGGCCTGGCGTTCGGTGATCACCCCATCGGCTTCCGACACCAGTGCGGTGTAGCCCAGTTGCTCCTTGGCATTGGCCAGTTGCGCCTGGGCGGCCTTGAGCGCGCTCTGGTTGCTGCGCAACGAGGCTTCGGCTGCGTCGTACTCGCTCTGGCTGGTATAGCCCTTGGGCAGCAGTTTTTGCTGGCGGACGAAGGCGGCGCTGGTTTGGGTCACGCGGGCCTGGGCAGCGAACACCTCGGCCTTGGCCGAATCGACATTGTTCTGCAGGTCCTTGGGGTCGAGCCGCGCCAGCACCTGATTGGCCTTGACGTGGTCGCCGACATCGACGCTACGCGAAATGATCTTGCCGCCGACGAGGAACGACAAGTCGGTCTGTACGCGAGCCTGCACGTCACCGGTGAGCGTCACCCGCGCGGCGAAATCGGTGGGTTTGACTTGCAGCACTCCAACCCGGGGCAACACCTCGGGAGTCTCTTCCTTGCTACACCCGACGAGCACAGACAACAGCCCCAGGGCAACGACCAACAGCGGACGAGTCACCGTCATGCAGGCTCCTAGCTTGCGCACAAATGATTTGTGAGATGCGACTCTTAGCGTAGATCAGGGTTCGATAAACATCATTGCCGGGGCGCGAAGCAGTGGTGTGGCGCAGGCTAAGAATGGGTTGGCGCTGCCGGCCCCTTCGCGGGCAAGCCCGCTCCCACAGGTACCGCGCTGTCTCAAGGCCAGTGCAGCGCGTGTGGGAGCGGGCTTGCCCGCGAAGGGGCCCATGCCGCACTCCAGCCATATCCAGTAACCATCAGCCCCTGTAGTCCCTTGTCAGAAGCGCTAGTGTTCGCAAACCATTTGCTTTCAAGGACGAACGCGATGTCGCTAGCTGAATCCTACCTGCTACGCCAAGGTCGCTTTTCGGAGCCCGGCAGACTCTACCTACTCACGACCGTGACCCATCAGCGCGAGCCTCTGTTCCATGACTTGCACCATGCTCGTCTGGTCATCAATCAGCTACGCCTGTCCCATGAAACCCAGGATTGCCTGACGCTAGCATGGGTACTCATGCCCGACCATCTGCATTGGTTGATTGAGTTGAAGGAGGTGACTTTGGCTACCTTGATGCGCAGGTTCAAGTCTCGTACCGGCATCGCATTACGCCGGGCAGGTGTGAAGCACAATCCCATCTGGCAACCCGGCTACCAGGACCGCGCTCTGCGGCGCGAGGAGAGTATCCGGCACGTAGCCAGGTACATCGTTGCCGACCCATTGCGGGCTGGGCTCGTCAGAAGTGTCAGGGACTATCCACACTGGGATGCTGTATGGCTCTGAATCGGTGGTGGGGCCTTCGCGGGTGAACCCGCTCCCACAGGTACTGCGCAGGTCTTGAAAACTGCACATGACCCTGTAGGAGCGGGTTTACCCGCGAACAGGCCGATCAGGCCGAAGCTGCTGCCTGGACCGGGCGCTTGACCTGCGGCTGCGAAGCGTTGGCCGCAGCGCCCTCCTCGATGGCTTGCTGAATGGCTTTACGACGGCGTTCCTCGGCCTGGCGGCTGAAGTACCAGACCAGGAAGGTCACTATCGATACCGACAGCAGGATCAGACTGGCCACGGCGTTGATCTCCGGCTTCACGCCCAGGCGCACAGCCGAGAACACCTCCATCGGCAGCGTGGTCGAGCCCGGCCCGGACACGAAGCTTGCCAGTACCAGGTCGTCCAACGACAGGGCGAAGGACATCATCCCACCAGCCGCCAGGGACGGCGCGATCATCGGGATGGTGATCAGGAAGAATACCTTCCACGGCTTGGCACCCAGGTCCATGGCCGCTTCCTCGATCGACAGGTCCAACTCACGCAGGCGTGCCGATACCACCACCGCCACATAGGCCGCGCAGAACGTGGTGTGGGCGATCCAGATGGTGACGATGCCTCGCTCCTCGGGCCAGCCGATCATCTGCGCCATGGCCACGAACAGCAGCAACAGCGACAGGCCGGTGATCACCTCGGGCATCACCAGCGGCGCGGTGACCAAGCCACCGAACAGCGTGCGCCCCTTGAAGCGGGTGACCCTTGTCAGCACGAACGCCGCCAGGGTGCCCAACGCCACCGCAGCTACCGCGGTGTAGCAGGCGATTTCCAGCGAACGCATCACCGAACCCATCAGCTGGGTGTTGTCGAGCAGGCCGACGTACCACTTCACCGACCAGCCACCCCACACCGTCACAAGCTTCGAGGCGTTGAACGAATAGATCACCAGGATCAGCATCGGCAGGTAAATGAACAGCAAGCCGAGCACCAGCATCAGCTTGGAGAAACTGAAGCGCTTCATGCCCTGCCCTCCATCTCTTTGGCCTGGCTACGGTTGAACAGCAGGATCGGCACGATCAGGATCAACAGCATCACCACTGCCAAGGCCGAGGCCACCGGCCAGTCACGGTTATTGAAGAATTCCTGCCACAGCACTTTACCGATCATCAGGGTTTCCGGGCCGCCCAGCAGCTCAGGAATCACGAACTCGCCCACCACCGGGATGAACACCAGCATGCAGCCGGCGATGATGCCGTTCTTCGACAGCGGTACGGTGATTTTCCAGAAGCTGTTGAAGGTGCTCGAGCCCAGGTCGGACGCAGCCTCGAGCAAGCTCGGGTCGTGCTTAACCAGGTTGGCGAACAGCGGCAGGATCATGAACGGCAGGTACGAATAGACCACGCCGATGTACACCGCCAGGTTGGTGTTGAGGATCTGCAGCGGCTGGTCGATCAATCCGAGCCACATCAGGAAGCCGTTGAGCAAGCCGTTGTTGCTGAGAATACCCATCCAGGCATAGACGCGGATCAGGATCGCGGTCCAGGTCGGCATCATGATCAGCAACAGCAGGACCGTCTGGGTCTCCTTCTTGGCATTGGCGATGGCATAGGCCATCGGGTAGCCGATCAGCAGACACAGCAAGGTGCTGAAGAACGCCATCTTCAACGAACCGAGGTAGGCCGAGATGTACAGCTCATCGTCGGTCAGCAACCCGTAGTTGGCCAGGTTCAGCACCAACTGGACCTTGTCCTCGACGTAGCTGTAAATCTCGGTATATGGCGGGATGGCCACGTCGGCTTCGGCGAAGCTGATCTTCAGCACGATGAAGAACGGCAGCATGAAGAACAGGAACAGCCAGATGAACGGCACACCGATCACCAGGTGCCGCCCCTGCGGGGTAATGCGCTGGAAGGCTCGCTTGAGCTTGCGCAGTTTCATGACCGCAGTACCACGCCGCTGTCGTCTTCCCACCACACGTACACTTCATCGCCCCAGGTCGGGCGGGCGCCCTGGCGTTCGGCGTTGGCGACGAAGGATTGGACGATCTTGCCGCTCGGCAGCTCGACGTAGAACACCGAGTGGCCACCCAGGTAGGCGATGTCGTGAACCTTGCCGCGCGACCAGTTGTACTCGAAGTCCGGTTGCTGGGTGGTCACCAGCATCTTCTCCGGGCGCAGTGCATAGGTGATGTGCTTGTCCTCGACCGAGGTCGAGACGCCGTGACCGACGTAGATCTTACGCTCGAGCTCGGGCGAGGCGATGATCGCGTGCCCCTCGGCATCGTCGATGACTTCGGCCTCGAACAGGTTGACGTTGCCGATGAACTCGCACACCAGGCGGCTGGTGGGGGTCTCGTAGATGTCCACCGGCGAGCCGATCTGGGCAATCCAGCCCAGGTGCATGATGGCGATGCGCTGGGCCATGGTCATGGCCTCTTCCTGGTCGTGGGTCACCATCACACAGGTCACGCCAACGCGCTCGATGATCTCCACCAACTCCAGTTGCATCTGCGAGCGCAGCTTCTTGTCCAGCGCGCCCATCGGCTCATCGAGCAGCAGCAACTTGGGCCGCTTGGCCAGCGAGCGCGCCAGGGCCACCCGCTGGCGCTGGCCACCGGACAGCTGGTGCGGCTTGCGCTTGGCATACTGGGTCATGTGCACCAGCTTGAGCATCTCGGCGACGCGCGCGTCGATCTCGGCCTTGGGCATCCTGTCCTGCTGCAGGCCGAAGGCGATGTTCTGCGCCACGGTCATGTGCGGGAACAGCGCGTAGGACTGGAACATCATGTTGATCGGCCGCTCGTAGGGCGGCATGTCGGTGATGTCCACGCCATCGAGGAAAATACGCCCCTCGGTCGGGCGCTCGAAGCCGGCCAGCATGCGCAGCAGCGTCGACTTACCGGAACCGGACCCGCCCAGCAGGGCGAAGATTTCACCCTTGCGGATTTCCAGGGAAACATCGTCCACGGCGACCGTTTCGTCGAATTTTTTCGTGACCCGATCGATCTTGACCAGCACCTGCTTGGGTTGCTGGTCACCCTCGAGGGCTTTCTTATAGGCACCGGAGGCAACTGCCATGAGTGAAACTCCCAACAAGATTTGTGTGCCCGCGCCTGTTTCGCAAGGCAGGCGGCGGGCCTGGATAGTTGTTACTTGCCCGACTTGATTCGGGTCCAGCTACGGGTCATCAGACGTTGCACCTTGGGGGGCAACTCAGCATTGACGAACATCCTGTCCAGCACTTCCTTCGCTGGATAGACCGCAGGGTCGGTTCTCACATCCTGATCCATCAGGTCGCCAGCCTTGGGGTTGGGGTTGGCATAACCGACATAGTCGCTGACCTGGGCGATCACCTCAGGTTTGAGCAGGTAGTCGATCAGTGCATGGGCTTCCTTGACGTTCTTGGCATCCTTGGGGATCGCCAGTACGTCGAACCAGAGGTTGCCGCCTTCCTTGGGAATCGCGTAGGCCAGGTTCACGCCCTTGTTCGCCTCTTCAGCGCGGGACTTGGCCTGGAACACATCGCCGGAGAAACCTGCCGCGACGCAGATATCGCCGTTGGCCAGGTCGGAGATGTACTTGGATGAGTGGAAGTAGGTCACGTAGGGACGGACCGCCAGCAGCTTCTTCTCAGCCTTCTTGTAGTCCTTGGGATCGCGGCTGTTGGGATCCAGACCCATGTACTGCAGCACCGCGGGAAGCATTTCATCGGCCGAGTCGAGGAAGGCCACGCCACAGGTGGACAGCTTCTTCATGTTCTCAGGCTCGAACAGCACCGCCCAGGAGTCGATGTGATCGACGCCCAGCACGGCCTTGACCTTGTCGACGTTGTAACCGATGCCGTTGGTGCCCCACAGATAGGGAACGGCATACTGGTTGCCCGGATCGTTCTTCTCGAGGCGCTTCATCAACGCCGGATCCAGGTTGGAATAATTGGGCAGCAGGTTCTTGTCGAGCTTCTGGAACGCGCCCGCCTTGATCTGCTTGCCGAGGAAATGGTTGGACGGCACGACCACGTCGTAGCCGGTGTTGCCGGCCAGCAGTTTGCCTTCGAGCGTCTCGTTGGAGTCGAACACATCCTGCACGGGCGTGATGCCAGTGGCCTTCTGGAAGTCTTCGAGGGTGTTCGGCCCAATGTAGTCGGACCAATTGTACAGGTGCACCGTAGGCGCCGCTTGGACGCTGCATGCCAGCGTCAGGCCCGCTCCAGCCATCAAGGCCTTGCGAAATACAGAAATAGACAAGTGGGTGGTCCTCACAATCAGTGCCTTCGGTGGCGGCATGTTTACAGGCCTGGGCGCGACCGCTCACGCAAAACCGGCGCGCAACTTACCTTCGCAGCTTCGATGCCGCAATCATGAATTGCCTTTAACTGCCTCTGGGCGGGAAAACCCGGCCCAGAGGGCACCGCATCGGGCTTACTTGCCCGATTTGATCTTGGTCCAGCTGCGGGTGATCAGACGCTGGGCCGCTGCTTCAGGGGCAGCGATCGCATACAGCTGTTTCTTCACCTCAGCTGGCGGATAGATGCTTGGGTCGCTGGTGATTTCCTTGTCGACGAACTCGGTAGCGGCCTTGTTACCGTTAGGGAAGCGCACGGCGTTGGTGATTTCGGCCATGATTTCCGGCTGCATCAGGAAGTCCATGAACTTGTAGGCGGCTTCCTTGTGCTCGGCATCCTTGGGCATGGCGACCATGTCGTAGAAGGTACCGGCGCCTTCTTTCGGAATGACGTAGTCGACCTTGACCTTGTCGCCGGCTTCGTGGGCACGGGCCTTGGACTGCTCCAGGTCACCCGAGTAGCCCACCGCTACGCAGATGTTGCCGTTGGCCATGTCGCCGATGTACTTGGACGAGTGGAAGTAGGTGATCGAAGGACGAATTTTCAGGAACAGGTCCTCGGCGGCCTTCAGGTCTGCCTTCTTGGTGCTGTCGGTCGGCAGGCCCAGGTAATGCAGCGCAGCGGGCAGCATCTCGGTCGGGGCATCGAGGAAGCTCACGCCGCAGCTCTTGAGCTTGGCGATGTTCTCCGGCTTGAACACGACATCCCACGAGTCGATCTTGTCCACGCCCAGCGCGGCCTTGACCTTCTCAGGGTTGTAGCCGATGCCGATGGAGCCCCACATGTACGGGAAGGCGTGCTTGTTGCCTGGGTCGCTGGCATCACCCACGGCCTTGAGCAGGTCCTCGTCCAGGTTCTTCCAGTTCGGCAGCTTGGAACGGTCCAGTTCCTGATACACACCGGCCTTGATCTGCTTGGCCAGGAAGTTGTTGGACGGCACCACGATGTCGTAACCGGACTTGCCGGCCAGCAGCTTGGCTTCCAGGGTTTCGTTGCTGTCGAAAACGTCGTACTTGACCTTGATACCGGTCTGCTTCTCGAACTTGGCGATGGTGTCCGGTGCGATGTAGTCCGACCAGTTGTAGACGTTCAGCACTTTGTCCTCAGCCTGCACAGCGGTCGCCATGGCACCCATCAGGGCGGCGGCCAGCAACGTCTTGCCCATTTTCTTCATGCGTAATGCTCCAGAATTTTTATTTAGCCATCTGTTCAGCAGCCAGGTCCCATGGTGCAAGCGCTGGGCGACTGAAACAGCCGTTAGTCTGGCAAGTTACAAGGCGCTGTTTCAAGGAAAGCAGCCCCCTGTAACGACTTAATGTCACTTTGCTAGCCTAGCAGCTGATCATTTGATCGCTTCTAGCGTCAGATCCAGGCACTTGCGTGCCTTTTCCACCAACTCATCGACTTCCTCGCGGCTGATCACCAGAGGCGGCGCGATGATCATGGTGTCGCCTACCGCGCGCATGATCAGGCCGTTGTCGAAGCAGAAGTTGCGGCAGACCATGCCCACGCCTTTGCCTTCGTAACGGCTTCGAGTCGCCTTGTCCTTGACCAGTTCGATCGCACCGAGCAGGCCCAGGCCGCGCACCTCGCCCACCAGTGGGTGGTCCTGCAGCTCACGCAGTCGTTTTTGCAAGTAGGGTGCCACTTCCGTGCGAGCGCGCTCGACGATCCCTTCATCGCGCAGGATGCGCAGGTTTTCCAGGCCCACCGCAGCTGCAACCGGATGGCCGGAATAGGTGAAGCCGTGATTGAAGTCGCCGCCTTCGCTGAGTACCTGGGCCACCTTGTCACGCACGATCACACCGCCCATGGGGATGTAACCGGAGGTAAGACCCTTGGCGATGGTCATCAGGTCGGGCTTGAGATCGTAGTAGTCCGAGCCAAACCACTCGCCGGTGCGACCGAATCCGCAGATCACCTCGTCGGCGACGAACAGGATGTCGTACTTGGCGAGGATTTCCTTGATCTTCGGCCAGTAGCTATCGGGCGGAATGATCACGCCACCGGCGCCTTGGATCGGTTCGGCAATGAAGGCGGCGACGTTGTCTTCGCCCACTTCGAGAATCTTCCTCTCCAACTGCTCGGCCGCCCAGATGCCGAACGCGTCCGGGGTCATGTCGCCACCTTCGCCGAACCAGTAAGGTTGCGGGATGTGCACGATGCCCGGGATCGGCAGGCCGCCCTGTTCATGCATGCCACTCATCCCGCCCAGGCTGGCGCCGGCGACGGTCGAGCCGTGATAGCCGTTGATGCGGCCAATGATCGTCTGCTTGTGCGGCTTGCCCTTGAGCGCCCAGTAATGGCGGACCATACGCAGTACGGTGTCGTTGCCTTCTGAGCCGGAGCCGGTGAAGAACACATGGGTCATGCCTTCGGGCGCCACCTCGGTGATCGCCTTGGCCAGCTCCAACGCTGGCGGGTGGGCGGTCTGGAAGAACAGGTTGTAGTACGGCAATTCGCGCATCTGCTTCTCGGCCGCCTGCACCAGCTCTTCACGACCATAGCCCACCGCCACGCACCACAGGCCAGCCATGCCATCGAGGATCTTGTGCCCTTCGCTGTCCCACAAATGCACACCCTGCGCCTTGGTGATAATGCGCGGGCCCTTCTCCTTCAACTGCTTGTAGTCAGAGAAAGGTGCAAGGTGATGCTCGCCGCTCAGGGTTTGCCATTCACGGGTTTGCGGGTTGTTGACGCTCATGTGCCTCTCCAGTTTCCAGCGGCCACCGCCGGGCGGCCTCAGGGTTGATCAGACGGCGAACAGCAGGAACTCTCGCTCCCAGGAGCTGATGACGCGTTTGAAGTTCTCGTGCTCGGCGCGCTTGGTGGCGACGTAGCCGGTGATGAATTTCTTGCCCAGGTACTGCACCAGCGCACGGCTGTTTTCCATGCGCTCAAGGGCGTCCTCGATGGTCAACGGCAAGCGCAGGTTGCGTCGCTCGTAGCCCCGACCCTGTACCGGCGCGCTGGCGGCAATGCCTTCGACCATGCCGATGTAGCCACACAACAGGCTGGCGGCGATGGCCAGGTAGGGGTTTGCGTCGGCACCCGGCAGACGGTTCTCGACCCGGCGGCTCTGCGGCCCGGCATCCGGCACACGCAGGCCGACGGTGCGGTTTTCCTCGCCCCACTCGACGTTCACCGGTGCCGAGGTGTCGGGCAGGAAGCGGCGAAATGAGTTGACGTTGGGCGCGAACAGCGGCAGCGCCTCGGGGATGAACTTCTGCAGACCGCCGATGTGGTGCAGGAACAGCTCGCTCATGCTGCCATCTTCATTGGAGAAGATGTTCTTGCCGGTGGCCACGTCGACCACGCTCTGGTGCAGGTGCATGGCGCTGCCGGGCTCGCCGGTCATGGGCTTGGCCATGAAGGTCGCGGCCACGTTGTGCTTGAGCGCGGCCTCGCGCATGGTGCGTTTGAACACCAGGATCTGGTCGGCCAGGTGCAGGGCGTCGCCGTGACGGAAGTTGATTTCCATCTGCGCGGTGCCGTCCTCATGGATCAACGTGTCGAGGTCCAACTGCTGCAGTTCGCACCAGTCGTAGACATCTTCGAAGAGCGGATCGAATTCGTTGGCCGCCTCGATCGAGAACGACTGACGACCGGTTTCCGGGCGCCCGGAGCGGCCTACCGGCGGCTGAAGAGGGAAGTCCGGGTCTTCGCTGCGCTTGGTCAGGTAGAACTCCATCTCCGGCGCGACGATGGGCTGCCAGCCTTTGTCGGCATACAGCTTGAGCACCTTCTTCAGGACGTTGCGCGGCGACAGTTCGACCGGGTTGCCCTTCTTGTCGTAGGTGTCGTGGATCACCTGGGCGGTCGGCTCGATGGCCCAAGGCACCAGGAACACCGCATCCTCGTCGGGCCGGCAGATCATGTCGATGTCGGCCGGATCGAGCAGTTCGTAGTAGATGTCGTCGTCGACATAGTCGCCGGTCACGGTCTGCAGCAGCACGCTCTCAGGCAGGCGCATGCCTTTTTCGGCGATGAACTTGTTGGTGGGCGAGATCTTGCCGCGGGTGATGCCGGTCAGGTCGCTAATCAGGCATTCGACTTCGGTGATCTTGTGCTCTTTCAACCAATCGGTGAGCTGGTCGAGGTTGTTACTCATAAATACCTCAGGAGGTAAGGTGGTCCGCGCGTTGATTCTGGATGGAGTACATTGCTAAAGCAAAAACCCCCGCGCAGGAGCACAGTGGATACACTGAAAAACAGAGTACCTCGGATGAGCAGATTGGGCAGAAAGAGGTTGGAGCGTGCGAAGGGTCACGTCGACGTGAGGCCTGATGGCCATTTCCGTCAATTATTGCGGCCAGCGTAGGTAGCGCGCCTCGAAGGCGGGCAAGTACGGCGAATTCACCCGACTGCACTGCGCAGGCAGCGCTTTCAGGTCGCGAGAAGCGGACCATGTGACCCTCGTATTATTGTGTTCTGGGTTGTGACCGAGCTTAGCCTTGTTCATTTTTTTACACAACACCTCCGTAAAAAATAAAACACGGACTGTCGGAGATAGCCCTACACAGGCGAAATAGCGGATAATGGTACGCCCCGATATGCAGCAAATCTGCCGTCGATGTGCCATTTCAGGGCATCATGGGGTTGGCTTGACATCAGTATGTCTTTTCGATTGACTGGACCTGCAAGCCCCCCTTGATTGATATTTTTAACAACAAAGGTGTTGCATCATGTCGGTACCCCCGCGTGCCGTTCAGCTTAACGAAGCGAACGCGTTCCTTAAGGAACATCCTGAGGTTCTCTACGTTGACCTTCTGATTGCAGATATGAATGGTGTGGTGCGTGGCAAGCGCATAGAGCGCACCAGCCTCCACAAGGTTTACGAGAAAGGCATCAACCTGCCTGCCTCCCTGTTTGCCCTGGACATCAACGGTTCCACCGTCGAAAGTACCGGGTTGGGCCTGGATATCGGCGATGCCGACCGCATCTGCTATCCGATCCCCGACACACTCTCCAACGAGCCCTGGCAGAAGCGCCCCACCGCTCAGCTGCTGATGACCATGCACGAGCTCGAAGGCGAGCCGTTCTTCGCCGACCCGCGCGAAGTGCTGCGTCAGGTGGTGAGCAAGTTCACCGACATGGGCCTGACCATCTGCGCCGCATTCGAACTGGAGTTCTACCTGATCGACCAGGAGAACGTGAATGGTCGCCCGCAGCCGCCACGCTCGCCGATTTCCGGCAAGCGTCCGCAATCGACCCAGGTCTACCTGATCGACGACCTCGACGAATACGCCGACTGCCTCCAGGACATCCTCGAAGGTGCCAAGGAGCAGGGCATTCCGGCAGACGCCATCGTCAAGGAAAGCGCCCCGGCCCAATTCGAAGTCAACCTGCACCACGTCGCCGACCCGCTCAAGGCCTGTGACTACGCAGTGCTGCTCAAGCGCCTGATCAAGAACATCGCCTACGACCATGAAATGGACACCACGTTCATGGCCAAGCCCTACCCAGGGCAAGCAGGCAACGGCCTGCACGTTCACATCTCCGTGCTGGACAAAGATGGCAACAACATCTTCACCAGCGAGGATCCCGAGCAGAACGCCGCGCTACGTCACGCTGTCGGCGGTGTGCTCGAGACCCTGCCCGCGTCCATGGCGTTCCTCTGCCCGAACGTCAACTCGTATCGCCGCTTCGGCGCCCAGTTCTACGTGCCGAACGCACCGAGCTGGGGTCTGGACAACCGCACCGTGGCCCTGCGCGTGCCGACCGGCTCGCCGGACGCCGTGCGCATCGAACACCGCGTGGCCGGTGCCGACGCCAACCCGTACCTGATGATGGCAGCGGTGCTTGCGGGCGTGCACCACGGTTTGACCAACAAGATCGAACCGGGCGAACCGATCGAAGGCAACTCGTACGAGCAGTTGGAGCAGAGTCTGCCGAACAACCTGCGCGATGCCCTGCGCGAGCTGGACGACAGCGAGATCCTCAACAAGTACATCGATCCGAAGTACATCGACATCTTCGTCGCGTGCAAGGAGAGCGAGCTGGAGGAGTTCGAACACTCGATCTCCGACCTCGAGTACAACTGGTACCTGCATACCGTGTAAGCAAGAACGCCGCCCACAAGGGCGGCGTTTTTCGTTCGCGACCGCACCGGCCTTTTCGCCGGACAAGCCCGCTCACACAGTCACTGCACGGGATTTCAATCCGGTGAGTTCTCAGTGGGAGCGGGCTTGCCCCGCGAAGAGGTCGGTACAGGCTTACAGAGACTTCTCGAAAATCTTCGAATTACGCTGATAGTTGTACAGCGAGGCCCGTGCCGACGGCAGCCGCTCGACACCGCTGGGCACGAAGCCGCGTTCGCGGAACCAATGAGCGGTGCGCGTGGTGAGCACGAACAGGGTCGTGAGGCCCAACTGCCGCGCCCGGCTCTCGATGCGCTCGAGCAACTCATCGCCGCGCCCGCCATGACGGTACTCCGGATTCACCGCCAGGCAGGCCAGTTCGCCGGCTTCGGAATCGGCGATCGGATACAGCGCCGCACAGGCGATGATCATCCCTTCGCGCTCGACCACGCTGAACTGTTCGATCTCACGCTCCAGCACCTCCCGTGAGCGGCGAACCAGGATGCCCTGCTCTTCCAGCGGGCTGATCAGCTCCAGCAGGCCGCCGACATCGTCGATGGTCGCCTCGCGCACCACTTCGAATTGCTCCTGGGACACCAGGGTACCGCCACCGCCGCGGGTGAACAGCTCGGTCAGCAGCGCACCATCTTCGGCGTAGCTGACGATATGGCTACGCGGCACCCCACCCTTGCACGCCTCGGCGGCGGCATCGAGCAGCTCGCCCTGGTAATCGCTGCCCAGACGCGCCAGATGCTGAGGCACCTGTTGCGGGCGCAGCTCGCGGACCAGATTGCCTTTGTCGTCGAGCAGCCCCGACTCGGCACCGAACAGCAGCAGCTTGTCGGCCCCCAGCTCGATCGCCGCGCGGGTGGCGACATCTTCGCAGGCCAGGTTGAAGATCTCGCCGGTCGGCGAATAGCCCAGCGGCGAAAGCAGCACGATCGAACGCTCATCGAGCAGACGGCCGATGCCCTTGCGGTCGATCCGACGAACTTCGCCGGTGTGGTGGTAATCGACTCCCTCGACCACGCCGATCGGCCGCGCGGTGACGAGGTTGCCGCAGGCCACGCGCAGGCGCGAGCCCTGCATCGGCGAGGCGGCGATGTCCATCGACAGTCGCGCCTCGATGGCCAGGCGCAGCGCACCGACCGCGTCGATCACGCAGTCCAGCGTGGACGCGTCGGTGATGCGCAGCCCCCGGTGGTAGTGCGGGGTCAGGCCACGGGCAGCCAGGCGGCTTTCGATCTGTGGGCGCGAGCCATGCACCAGTACCAGCCGCACACCGAGGCTGTGCAGCAGTACCAGATCGTGGACGATATTGCCGAAATTGGGATGTTCCACCCCATCGCCGGGAAGCATGACCACGAAGGTGCAGTCGCGATGGGCATTGATGTAGGGGGAGGCATGACGCAACCAGTTGACGTATTCGGGCATGACAGGGCCTGTGGATAAAGTGGACGGAGAACGGTGAGTCACACGGCGTTCAGGATCATCGTCGGAACAGGCTTGCGGTCACGCGTGGTCTCCTCTAGGCAAATACGAAACAACTCGATGGACGTTTACTGCAGGCAATAGTGCCTGATCAGGTCACGCAATAGACGCACGGTAGGCTCGATACGTGACATTTCAAGGTATTCGCCCGGTTGGTGGGCGCAGGCGATGTCGCCGGGGCCGAGCACGATGGTCTCGCAACCCAGTTGCTGAAGATAAGGCGCTTCGGTGCCGAATGCCACCGCCTCGGCGCGATGTCCGGTCAGCCGCTCGGCCACGCGCACCAGCTCGGCGTCGGCCACCTGCTCGAACGGCGGTACCGCGGGGAACAGCGGCGCATAGTCGATGCGCACTTCATGGCGCTCGGCCACTGGTCGGAGCTTCTCACCGATGGCGGCGCGCAGTTGCTCGACATCCATGCCCGGCAGCGGGCGGAGATCGAACTCCAGGGCGCACTGGCCACAGATGCGGTTGGGGTTGTCGCCGCCGTGGATGCAACCGAAATTCATGGTCGGCGTGGGGACGGTGAATTGCGGATTGCGGTAGGTTTCCTGCCACAGGCGACGCAGACCCATCAGCTCGCCCATCACCGTGTGCATGGCCTCGAGGGCACTGTGGCCCAGACTCGGGTCGGAGGAATGACCGCTGCGCCCAAGGATATCGATGCGGTCCATGAGGATGCCCTTGTGCATGCGGATCGGCCGCAGGCTAGTGGGCTCACCGATCACCGCCGCCCGGCCGAGTGGCTGGCCGGCCGCCGCCAGGGCACGGGCGCCGGACATGGAGCTTTCTTCATCGCAGGTCGCGAGAATCAACAGCGGCTGCTTGAAATCCTGCGCCAGCAACGGCAGCACGGCCTCGATGATCAGCGGGAAGAAGCCTTTCATGTCGCAGCTTCCCAGGCCAACCCAGCGACCATCGGTCTCGGTCAGCTTCAGCGGGTCGCTGCTCCACAGTTGCTCATCGTAGGGCACGGTATCGCTATGGCCGGCCAGTACCAGACCGCCAGGGCCGGTACCACGGCTGGCGAGCAGGTTGAACTTGCCTGGGCTGACCTGCTGGATGTCGCAGCTGAAGCCCAGGTCCTCCAGCCAGCCGGCCAGCAGGTCGATCACCTGGCGGTTGGACTGGTCCAGCGAAGGCTGCGTGCAACTGACCGAGGGCGCGGCGATCAGTGCGGCGAACTGCTCTTTCAGTGTCGGCAACGGCATGCGCGTACTCCTCTGATGCGTTGCCCATCATAACAATGCCGTGCTCTGGCAGGGCAAGCCGATGAAGAAAGCAGCGCAATCCGGCAGCCCACTGCCGACTCCTGTAGACTCTGCAGCATCACGCCCCTCCTTCGAGCCTGCGATGCACAAAGAAACCGAACTCAAGCTCCGCGCCAGCCGCGAGACCCTCGCCGCCTTGCGCGAGCACCCCCTGCTGAAGAAGCGCAACAAGTCAGGCTGGCAGACCCGCGAACTGCTCAACCAGTACTTCGACACTCCCGCGCGCGACCTCAGCGCCGCCCGTGTCGCCCTGCGCCTGCGCCGCGACGGCGAAGTCATCATCCAGACCCTCAAGTGTCGCGGCCAGAGCGTCGCCGGCCTGTCCGAGCGCAACGAATTCGAATGGCAGCTGGATAAAGTCAAGCTGGACCTGAAAAAGCTCGATGCCACCTGCTGGCCAGAACAACTGGCCGGCCTCGACAAGAAAACCATCAAGCCACTGTTCACCACCGACTTCACCCGCGAATACGCCGAGATCGCCTGGGGCCGTGGCAAGAGCAAAGTCGTGATCGAAGCCGCGCTGGACCAAGGTTTCGTGATTGCCGGCAAGCGCAAGGAAGAAATCTGCGAGCTGGAACTGGAGCTCCGTGAAGGCGCACCGGAGGCCCTGCTGGAGCTGGCTTCGGAGCTTGCTGCCAGCCTGCCGCTGATGCCTTGCGATATCAGCAAGGCCGAACGCGGCTACCGCCTGCTCGAGCCCAACAGCTACGACCTGAGCCTGCCCACTACCGAACTGGACGCGGAAATGGCCCTGGACGATGCTTTTGCCGCGCTCGCCTGGCAGTTGCTGGGCAGCAGCCAGCGCCTGGCCGAGCAGTATCGCCACAACGGCCACTGGCGCCTGCTGCAGGACTGGGTGCAGTGCCTGAGCGAACTGCGCGCGCTGGTCGCCAGCCTGGGCCAGGCGGCGCCGCGGGCGACCACCCGCGAGCTGCGCAGCAGCCTGGATACCTTGCTCGAAGACTGGCGTCCGTTGGTCCAGGCCGGCAATGACGACGAAGATGTCCGCCGCGTCGCGCCCGAGCAGTTCAGCGAAGAGCTCGAAGACGTGCGCTGGGGCCAGTTCTCCCTGAACACCTCGCGCTGGCTGCTGGCCCGCGCCTGGACCGCCGAGCGCAAGGGCCGTGGCGAACGCCAGGGTAAGGCGCAACTGGCCGGCTGGCTGGCGCACCTGCTGGGCGAGGAAGGCCGTGCACTGAAACTGCCGCTGTACACCCAGCGCCCCGAAGACCTGGCCGAGCAACTGCCACGCATCGAACAACTGCTGGCCTGGCTGCACCATGCCCGCCAGGTGCTCGACGCGCCGCAGATGGACCGCCTGTATGGCGACCTGAAAAAACTGCACGAACTGGCCGAACAACCACTGAGCGACGAGCTGCTGGAAGCGCGTGTCGAGCAGGCTCGAGCAGTCGACCAGAGCCGCGGCTGGAAGCACCTGCTCAAAGGCTGATGGGTTCAGCGCGATAGCGGCAAAGTGGTGGTGGACTTGATCTCGGATAATGCCACGATCGAGTTCACCTCCTGTATTCCCGGCACGTTCGACAATTTTTCGAAGAAGAACCTTTCATACGCTTCGATATCCGACGTGACGATACGCAACAGGAAATCCACCGATCCCATCAGCACATAGCACTCCAATACCTCGGGAAAGCCACGGATCGCCTCGGTGAACTCGGTAAAGTTGGAGCGCCCATGGGCGTTGAGCTTCACTTCAGCGAAAATCTGCGTGTTCAGCCCAACCTTCTTGCGGTCGAGCAAGGTCACCTGACCCCGAATCACTCCCTCCTCCTTCAACCGCTGGATGCGCCGCCAGCACGGTGACTGGGAAAGTCCTACTCGCTCGGCAATCTGTGCGCTGGACAGCGAAGCATCCTCCTGCAGCAGTTCGAGAATACGCCGGTCGTAAGCATCCAACACGCTTTGCATCGTTCTTTCTCCAGGATCATGTTCGGCGACTAGTTCAATTCGCGTAATAGGGACTTTCATCGAATCATAGCGAAGAAATACCCCGATCCGCGTGCAAGAATTTCTCGCACATTCGCGGAGACCAGCATGAACGCACTCGAACGCCCCTCGCCCCGTACCGACGTCTGGGCCGCCTCAGCCCACCACGGCACAGTCAACTACAGGCTGCAGGCCGAAGCCGAGCCCGACACCCTGTGCCGCGTGCTCAACCTTTTCGCCCTGCAGTTCCTGACGCCCCACAGGGTGCAGGTCAGCCAGCGAGAGGACCTGCTCGACATCGAGGTTGGCGTTGCGGGCCTGAGCTGGCATCGGGCACAGGTGATCGCGCAAAAAATGCGCAACCTGATCTGCGTCTGCGAGGTCAGCCTGGACAACCTGGCCCGTGTGGAACTGGCCGCTGTCTGAAGGCCCGGCAACGCCCAGAAACGGTTTCAACACCTCGCGTCCAGCATCGCCGACTAGCCTTCAGTCACCCGCTACCTGGCACGGACGCCGATATGCACGATCCCCACAACCACGCCCTCGATCTACACCGCGTGCTCGATGCCCTGCTGGCCGACCAGCATCTCGATGCCAACGACATCCTGCACGTGTTGCAACAGGCCAACAACCGCCCCGCCGCCCACCCCCTGGAAGCCATTGCCGCCGCCCGCCTGGCGGACCGCCAGCGACCCGGCCAGCCGCTGGATCTCGAGCGCCTGTGTCGATGGTTGGCCGAGAAGGTCGGCCAGCCTTACCTGCGCATCGATCCGCTACGCATCGACCTGACCCAGGTCAGCGGCCTGATGTCGCCCGCCTTCGCCCAACGCCACGGCATTCTTGCCGTGGCCGCCGATGCGGACGCCGTGACCATCGCCAGCGCCCAGCCTTATCAGGACGACTGGCAGGCCGACCTGTCGCGTAGCCTCGGCAAACCGATTCGCCGCGTACTGGCCAGCCCGCTGCAATTGCGCGAACTGGCGCAGTCCCTGCTGCGCCTGGCCCACTCGGTGCAGGGCGCCCAGCACCAACAAGCCGCCAGCCTGGGCGAGCTGGAGCAACTGCTGGAACTGGGCAGGCGCCAGACCGATGCCAGCGCCGACGATGCGCATATCGTGCACATCGTCGACTGGTTAGTGCAGTACGCCCTCGATCAACGCGCCAGCGATATCCACCTCGAGCCCCGCCGCGACCAGGGCCACCTGCGCTACCGCATCGACGGACTGCTGCACACCGTGTACCGGTTCCCACCGAGCGTGACCGTGGCGCTGGTCAGCCGCCTCAAGCACCTGGCACGCATGGACGTGGCGGAAAAACGCAGGCCGCAGGATGGCCGCGTCAAGCGTCGGCTGTCGGGCGGTAGCGAGGTCGAGCTGCGCCTGTCCAGCCTGCCCACCCCCTTTGGCGAAAAGCTGGTGCTGCGCCTGTTCGACAGCCAACAGCCTGAGCAAGGCTTTGCACAACTCGGGCTCGAAGGCGAGCAACGGGCGCAGTGGCAAGCCCTGCTGGCCCGGCGCCAAGGCATCGTTCTGGTCACCGGGCCCACCGGCTCTGGCAAGACCAGTACGCTGTACACCAGCCTCCGGCAACTGGCCACGCCGCAGGTCAACCTGTGCACCATCGAGGATCCCATCGAACGCCTGGAGCCGGCCTTCAACCAGATGCAGGTCCAGCCGAGCCTTGACCTTGGCTTCGCCAACGGCGTGCGCGCCCTGCTGCGCCAGGACCCGGACATCATCATGATCGGCGAGATTCGCGACCGCGAAACCGCCCAAGTGGCGGTGCAGGCGGCACTGACCGGGCACCTGGTGCTGTCCACGCTGCATACCCAGGATGCTTGTGGCGCGGTCATCCGCCTGCAGGAACTGGGTGTGGCCGACTACCTGATCAAGGCCACGCTGATCGGCGTCATGGCCCAGCGCCTGGTGCGCAGACTGTGCAGCCATTGCCTGGGCTGCGGGGCCACCACCGACGGCCAGGCCTGCCGCGATTGCCGTGGTACGGGGTTCCAGGGGCGTACCGGGTTGTACGAGGTATTGGTGATGAGCGACGGGCTACGCACCCTGATCGGGCCAGGCACCGACCTGACCAGATTGCGCCAGCAGGCACGGGCCGAGGGAATGCTGGACCTGCGCGCCTGCGGGGAGCTCAAGGTGGCCTGCGGGACAACCTGCGAAAGCGAAATCATGCGGGTCTGTGGCTGAACAAAATATCCTTGTGAACGAGGAACTTGGCCCGGACCAACATGACTAACCGGCACCCAATCGCCCTCATCATCAGAGGTAATTCACCATGCGTCTCAACACCCTCGTCGCCGCCGCTGCCCTGGTCTCCCTGCCTCTCGGCTCCGCCGTGGCCGACACCTTCTGGCGCAATGTCATGACGTCTGGCGCGACCACCGCCACGTCCTACATCACCTCCCGTGATCACAAGCTGGTCATGGCCGCCCAGGACGATGCCGGCAGCTTCGTCGCCAGCGACGGTCAGATCCGCGGCCCGTTCCTCGAGGCGGCAATGCGCCAGGTGCGCGCCGAGCAACCTGATCTGCAAGCCACCGACATGGAACTGGCGAACGCCATCCTGGCCAGGAACGCGGTGGCCGACTAAGCCCCCATCGCCTTCAGCGATACGCCTCCAGCGGCACGCACGCGCAGAACAGATTACGATCGCCATAGACATTGTCGACCCGGTTCACCGCTGGCCAATACTTATGCTGGCGCACGTGAGCACTGGGCGCGATACCGCGCTCCAAGCCATACGGGCGGTCCCACGGCGCCAGCACATCGGCCAGGGTATGTGGCGCGTGCTTGAGCGGATTGTCCTCGGCCGGCCACGTGCCGTCCTGGACCAGACCGATCTCTTCGCGAATGGCCAGCATCGCCTCGATGAAACGGTCCAACTCGGCTTTCGACTCGCTTTCGGTGGGCTCTACCATCAAAGTGCCGGGGACCGGAAACGACATGGTCGGTGCATGGAAGCCATAGTCCATCAGCCGCTTGGCCACGTCCTCTTCGCTGATCCCGGTCTGCGCCTTGAGCGGGCGCAGATCGAGGATGCATTCATGGGCCACGCGTTGGTTGCGCCCGCGGTACAACACCGGGAAGGCACCGCCCAGTTGTCCGGCCAGGTAGTTCGCCGAGAGAATCGCCACCTCGCTGGCATCGGCCAGTTGCGGTCCCATCATGGCGATGTACATCCAACTGATCGGCAGAATGCTCGCACTGCCCCAGGGCGCAGCGCTGACCGCGCTGTTGTTCGGGTCCAGACCAGGCACTGGAACCACCGGATGGCTGGCGACGAAGGGCGTGAGGTGAGCGCGCACGCCAATCGGCCCCATGCCCGGCCCGCCGCCGCCATGGGGAATGCAGAAGGTCTTGTGCAGATTCATGTGCGAAACATCGGCACCGATGTCCGCCGGTCGTGCCAGACCGACCTGGGCATTGAGGTTGGCACCGTCCATGTACACCTGCCCGCCGTGCTGGTGCACCACCTCGCAAATTTCCCGGATACCCTCTTCATACACGCCATGGGTCGAAGGATAGGTCACCATCAGGCACGACAGCCGCTCGCCGGCGGCCTGAGCCTTGGCCTTGAGATCGTCGAGGTCGACGTTGCCGTCCTCATCGCATTCAACGATGACCACCTCCATGCCGGCCATCTGCGCCGAGGCCGGATTGGTGCCATGCGCCGAAGCTGGAATCAGGCACACCGTGCGCTTGGACTGATGCCGGCTACGGTGGTAACGGGTGATCGCCATGAGCCCGGCATACTCGCCCTGCGCACCGGAGTTGGGCTGCATGCAGATGGCGTCGAATCCGGTAATGGCGCACAACCAGCTCTCCAGTTCGTCGATCATCGCCTTGTACCCCACCGCCTGGGACGCCGGGGCGAAAGGATGCAATGAAGCGAAGCCGGGCCAGGTGATGGGGATCATTTCGCTGGTGGCGTTGAGCTTCATGGTGCAGGAGCCGAGCGGGATCATCGACTGATTCAGCGCCAGGTCCTTGTTCTCCAGCTGCTTGAGGTAGCGCAGCATTTCGGTTTCGCTGTGGTGCAGGTTGAACACAGGGTGGCTGAGAAACGCCGAGCGCCTGACCAACGCCGCCGGTATGCCCTCTGGCAAGGCCTGCTGATCGAGAGCGGCGATGTCCAGTCCATGATCGACGCCGAGGAAAATATCGAACAAGCGCAGCACGGTCTGTTCGGTGCAGGTTTCGTCCAGGCTCACGCCCAGGTGGCCACGGCCGAGAATCCGCAGGTTGATCCGCGCTGCCGAGGCGCTCTCGATGATCGCCGCCTGAGCACCGCCGACCTCGAGGGTGAGCGTGTCGAAGAAGTGCTGGTTGAGCCTTTTGATGCCCTTGGCTTGCAGGCCAGCGGCGAGGATGAAGGTGAGCCGATGGACACGCTGGGCGATGCGCCGCAGCCCCTCGGGACCGTGATAGACCGCGTAGAAACCGGCGATATTGGCAAGCAGTACCTGGGCTGTGCAGATATTGGAGTTGGCTTTCTCGCGGCGAATGTGTTGCTCGCGGGTCTGCAGGGCCATGCGCAGGGCGGTATTGCCGCGCGCATCACGGGACACGCCGATGATCCGTCCGGGCATCGCCCGCTTGTAGTCGTCTCGACAGGCGAAATAAGCCGCATGGGGCCCGCCATAGCCCATCGGCACCCCGAAGCGTTGGGATGAACCCAGCACCACGTCCGCCCCCAGCTCGCCCGGAGGCGCCAGAACCACCAGGCTGAGCAGATCGGCGGCGACGCAGGCCAAGGCCTGCTGGGCGTGCAACTGGTCGATCAGCGGCCTCAGGTCGCGTACCTCGCCGTGGGTATCCGGATACTGCAGCAAGGCGCCGAAGACCGAATGCTTGGCCAGGTTGTCGACACTGTCGACGATCAGCTCGAAGCCAAAGCCCTCGGCGCGGGTCTTGAGCACGGAAAGGGTCTGCGGATGGCAGTGCTCATCGGCGAAGAAGGCGTTGCTCTTGTTGCGCGCCACCCGCTTGGCCAGAGCCATGGCCTCGGCGGCGGCGGTGGCTTCATCGAGCAACGAGGCATTGGCCAGGGCCAGGCCAGTCAGGTCGATGACCATTTGCTGGAAATTCAGCAACGCCTCCAGGCGGCCTTGGGCGATTTCCGGTTGATAGGGCGTATAGGCGGTGTACCAGCCTGGGTTTTCCAACACGTTGCGCAGGATGACCGTAGGGGTGATGGTACCGTGGTAACCCATGCCGATCAGGCTGGTCCACACCTGGTTCTGCTCGGCGTAGCCAGCCAGCTTGGCCAGGGCAGCCTGTTCGTCCAGGGCCGGCGGCAGATCGAGGGCGCGATTGAAACGAATGCCAGGGGGGACGGTTTGCTCGATCAGCTCATCGCGGCTGGACAGACCCAGCGTACCGAGCATGGCCTGCTGCTCCTGGGCGTCGGGCCCCAGGTGGCGGCGCAGAAATGGGGTGGGCTCTTGTAGTTGATGCAGGGATGGCGACTGGGACATGGCGACGATCTCTTCCTGGACCAGCTCTCATGGAGACTCTTAAGTCTAGGAAGGATTGCCGATTCTGCGGGGAAACTTGCTGTTGCCGGCCCGATGCCATCGCCGGCAAGCCGGCTCCTACAGATCAACGACAGGCCAAAAACCTGCGCCGTACCTGTGGGAGCGGGCTTGCCCGCGAAGAGTGCGACACCGTCTCACTCGCCGATGGCAGCCTTGTAGCCAGCGGCATCCAGCAGTTTTTCCAGCTCAGTCTTGTCGCTCGGCTTCAGTTTGAAGATCCACGAATCGTAGGGCTCGTCGTTGAGCAGCTCCGGGCTGTCGGCCAGCTCATCGTTGACGGCGATCACTTCACCGGAAACCGGCGCGTAGATGTCCGAAGCGGCCTTGACCGACTCGACCACACCTGCGGCATCGCCAGCGGCGAAGACCTTGCCAACCTCTGCCAGTTCGACGAACACCACGTCACCCAGAGCCTGCTGGGCGTGGTCGCTGATGCCCACGGTCACCGTGCCATCGGCCTCCAGGCGCGCCCACTCGTGGCTTTCGGCGAAACGCAGATCGGCGGGGATATTGCTCATGTCTTGAATTCCTCGATAGGGTCAGCGGTCGGCCCGCCAATGATTAGTTGTTCAGATCAAAATCTTGCCGTGGCGCACGAAGGTCGGCTTGACCACCCGCACCGGGTACCACTTGCCGCGTATTTCGACCTCGGCACGGTCACCGGTGGCCATCGGCACACGCGCCAGGGCGATGGATTTGCTCAGCGTAGGCGAGAAACTACCACTGGTGATCTCTCCTTCGCCAATCCCGGCGACACGCACCACCTGGTGGGCACGCAACACGCCACGCTCTTCGAGCACCAGACCGACCAGTTTGCTCTGCACTCCCTGCTCGATTTCCGCCAGCAGCGCAGCGCGACCGATGAACTCGCGCTCGGCGGGTTCCCAGGCGATGCACCAACCCAGGTTGGAGGTGAGCGGGGTGTGGGTCTCGTCGATATCCTGGCCGTAGAGATTCATACCGGCCTCCAGACGCAGCGTGTCGCGCGCGCCAAGGCCGCTGGGAGCGATACCGGCGCCCACCAGGTCGTTGAAGAAGCCCACTGCCTCGTCGCCAGGAAGGATGATCTCCAGACCGTCCTCACCGGTGTAGCCGGTGCGGGCGATGAACCAGTCACCTTCGCGCACACCTTCGAACGGGCGCAGCTCGCGAATCAGCGCAGCGCGCGAGGCACTGAGCAATGCTGCCACCTTGTCACGCGCTTGAGGGCCCTGGATGGCAAGGATGGCAAGGTCCGGGCGCACCTCGACGTCCACGGCAAAACCTGCGCGCTGTTGCTCCAGCCAAGCCAGGACTTTCGCCCGGGTGGCGGCATTGGTCACCAGGCGATAGCCGGTTTCAGTACTGTAGGCGATGAGATCGTCGATGACTCCGCCTTGTTCGTTCAACAAGGGGCTGTACAGCGCCTGACCGACGTCGTCGAGCCGGCCGACATCGTTGGCCAGCAGATACTGCAGCCAGGGCCGCGCATCGCTGCCGGTGATATCGATGACGGTCATGTGGGAGACATCGAAGACGCCACAATCGCTGCGCACCTGGTGGTGCTCCTCGACCTGCGAACCATAGTGCAAGGGCATGTCCCAGCCGCCAAAATCGACGGTCTTGGCGCCAAGTGCCAGGTGCAGATCATACAATAGCGTGCGCTGTCCCATGGGTTTCTCCTTCCGGGCGTGGCGAAGCGGCGGCGGGTGATGACCCGTGGTCATCAGCTGTTGTTGTTAGGTGTCGCCGCGAGAATGCCGCGCATTGTAGCCGCAAGGACGCGGGCTGGCACCTCTAGTGACTGTGACCGGGCTGCTTGGCGGAACGGCGAATCAAGCCGATGACCGGCAACAGCCCTACCAGCACCAGGGTCAGAGCCGGCAGCGACGCGCGAGCCCATTCGCCCTCGCTGGTCATCTCGAACACCCGCACTGCCAGGGTATCCCAGCCGAACGGACGCATCAGCAAGGTGGCCGGCATTTCCTTGAGCACATCGACGAATACCAGCAGCCCGGCGCTCAGCGCACCGGGCACCAGCAGTGGCAGATAGACCTTGAAGAACAACTTCGTCCCGCCCACGCCGAGGCTGCGCGAGGCCTCGGGCAGTGACGGGCGGATACGCGCCAGGCTGCTTTCCAACGGCCCGTAGGCCACGGCGATGAAACGCACCAGATAAGCCAACAGCAAAGCGCCGATACTGCCCAGCAACAGCGGCTTGCCGGCACCACCCAGCCAGCTCGACAGCGGGATTACCCAATGATTGTCGAGGTAACTGAAAGCCAGCATGATCGCCACCGCCAGCACCGAGCCGGGCAAGGCGTAGCCCAGGTTGGCGATGCCCACACCGGCGCGGATCGCCCCGCTGGGAGCCTGGCGCCTGGCAAAGGCCAGCAACAGGGCCACGCCCACCGTCAACAGTGCAGCCAGGCAGCCCAGATACAGGGTATGCATGACCAATCCGAAGTAGCGCTCGTCCAGATCGTGGCGACCGCGCTGCCAACACCACACCAGCAGTTGCAGCAGCGGGATGACGAACGCACAGGCGAACACCAGCAAGCACCAACCGCTCGCCAGCACGGCCTTGTAGCCACGCAGGTGATACAGCGCCTGGACACGTGGGCGTTCATTGCCGCTGTGGCTGGCGCCACGGGCGCGACGCTCGCCATACAGCACCAGCATCACGGCCAGCAGCAGCAGGCTCGCCAACTGCGCCGCGCTGGACAGGCTGAAGAAGCCATACCAGGTCTTGTAGATGGCAGTGGTGAAGGTATCGAAATTGAACACCGCTACCGCGCCGAAGTCGGCCAGGGTTTCCATCAGCGCCAAGGCGATGCCGGCACCGATGGCCGGGCGCGCCATGGGCAAGGCTACCCGCCAGAAGGCCTGAAGCGGTGACAGACCGAGCACCCTCGCCGCTTCCATCAAACCCTTGCCCTGGGCCAGGAAAGCGGTACGCGCCAACAGGTAGACGTACGGGTAGAACACCAGCACCAGCACCACGATGACGCCCCCCGTGGAGCGCACCCGCGGCAGGCGCATGGGGCCGAACACCTCGCGCAAGGCACTCTGCACGGGACCGGCGAAATCCAGCAGCCCGACGAAGACGAACGCCAGCACATAGGCGGGGATGGCGAACGGCAGCATGAGCGCCCAGTCGAGCCAGCGCCGGCCAGGGAACTGGCAGAGGCTGGTGAGCCAAGCCAGGCTCACTCCGAGCGCGGTGACGCCGACGCCGACGCCCAGCACCAGGGCCAGGGTGTTGCCCAGTAGACGGCTCATCTGGGTGTCGAGCAGGTGCGACCAGATCTGCGTATCGATCGACTGCCAGGCCAGCAGCAATACGCTCAGCGGCAGCAGCACCAGGGCGGCGATCAAGCCGACCGGGAGGTACCAGCGGCGTTGGCGGGTATGGGGCAATGCTTTGGTCTCGGTAATGGGATGCGACCGCCGGCGATGGGGCCTTTACAGGCCCCGAAGATTAACTCAGTTCCAGCCAGCCCGGTCCATCAGGCGAATAGCCTCGGCCTGGCGCTTGCCGGCAATTTCCACCGGGATGCTGTCGGCCTTGAAGCTACCCCAGGCCGCGACCTCGTCCGAGGGCTTTACCTTCGGATTGGCCGGGAATTCCTGATTGATGTCGGCGAACAGCTTCTGCGCCTGCTCGCCAGTCATCCACTCGACCAGAGCCTTGGCCGCCTCCGGGTGCGGGGCATGCTTGGTCAGGCCGATACCCGACAGATTGACGTGCACGCCACGGTCGTTCTGGTTAGGCCAGAAGAGCTTCACCGCGAGTTCAGGGTTGGCCTTGTGCATGCGCCCATAGTAATAGGTGTTGACCACCCCGACGTCGCACTGGCCGGCCTCGACCGCCTGGATCACGGCGTTGTCGTCAGAGAACACGTCAGTGGACAGGTTGTTGACCCAGCCCTTGACGATCTGCTCGGCCTTGGCCTCGCCGTGGGTCTCGATCAGGGTAGCGGTCAGCGACTGGTTGTAGACCTTCTTCGCCGTGCGTAGGCACAGACGACCTTCCCATTGCTTGTCAGCCAGGGCTTCGTAAGTGCTCAGTTCTTCTGGCTTGACCCGGTCGGTGGCGTAGATGATGGTCCGTGCGCGCAGGCTCAGGCCAGTCCATGCGTGGGACGAGGCGCGATACTGTGGCGGAATGTTCTGGTCGATCACACTCGACTGGAACGGTTGCAGGATGCCCATCTGCTCCGCCTGCCAGAGGTTGCCGGCATCGACGGTGAGCAGCAGGTCGGCCACACCGTTTTCACCCTCGGCCTTGATGCGTTGCATCAGCGGCGCTTCTTTGTCGGTGATGAACTTGATCTGGACGCCAGTCTTGGCCGTGTAGGCGTCGAACACCGGCTTGATCAGCTCGTCGATGCGCGAGGAATACACCACCACTTCGTCAGCGGCCTGGGCAGCGCCGCCGAACAGGGACAGGGCCAAAGCGGCCAGTAGGGGCTTGCGTGGCAACATCGGAAACGCTCCTCGGGATCGTAGAGAGGTGCGAATGGTAGTGAATCCCATTTTCCGGCTCACCCACGGAGCCGTTACCGGATGTTGCAACGCCGCGCGCTGAACCTGTGTGAGCCGGCTTATCCGGCGATCGGACCGCAAACCGGCCCCGTCGAGCTCAAGCCTTGGCCAACTCCGGCAGATCCCCGGAAAGCCCCAGCGCCTGACGTACGAACAACGCCTTGGCCTCAGGCATCTGCTGCACCAGCTTCAATCCACTGTTGCGCAACCAACGCAGCGGCAGCGGATTGGCCTGGAACAACCGCTCGAAGCCTTCCATCGCCGCCATCAATGCCAGGTTATGCGGCATGCGCCTGCGCTCATATCGGCTGAGCACCTTCACATCGGCCAGACGCTCTCCCCGCTCGCAGGCATTGACCAGTACCTCGGCCAGCACCGCGGCATCGAGAAAGCCCAGGTTGACGCCCTGCCCGGCCAATGGGTGAATGGTGTGCGCTGCGTCGCCGATCAGCGCCAGGCCTTCGTCCACGTAGCGCTTGGCATGGCGTTGGCGCAACGGCACGCTGAGCCGCGGATCGGCTTGCAGTACCTGCCCCAGGCGGCCCTCGAAGGCACGCTCCAGGGCCGTGCAGAAGGCCACATCGTCCAAGCCCATGAGCTGTTCGGCGTGTTCCGGTGTGGTCGACCAGACGATCGAGCACCAATCCTGCCGGCCATCTCGCGACAGCGGCAGGAAAGCCAGCGGCCCCTCGTCGGTGAAGCGCTGCCAGGCAGTGCCCTGGTGCGGCGCACTGCAGCGCACGCTGGTGACGATGGCGTGGTGCAGGTAATCCCATTCGCGGGTCGCGCACCCGGCCAGGCGCCGTATCGCCGAATTGGCGCCGTCGGCAGCCACCACCAGCGGCGCACGCAGGCGCCGGCCATCCGCCAAGGTCAGCAGCCACTCGTCCCCCGAACGACGCAGGTGCTCGACGCGGGCATTGGCCAGCAAGCCGACATCACTGTCGTGCAAGCGCTCGAGCAAGCCGTCCTGCACCACACGGTTTTCGACGATATGCCCCAGCACTTGAGCGTGCACGCTGGCGGCGGAGAAGTGAATCTGCCCAGTGCCGCTACCATCCCAGACCTGCATGTCCGAATAGGGCGTGCAACGCCGCTGGGCAATGCCGTCCCAGGCACCGAGGCGCTCGAGGATGCGCTGGCTGGCCGCCGACAAGGCGCTGACCCGCGGCTCGAAAGGTGCCTGGGCATCGAACGGCTTGACCGCCAGCGGGCCGCCGTCGAGCAGGAGGACTTCCAGGCCGCTGTGGCGCAAGGCCAGGGCCAGGGCGCTGCCGACCATACCGGCACCGACAATCAACAGATCTGCGCGCATTTCCATGCCTTACGCCTGCCTCGCTTGCGGCTTGAGCCGCACGTATAGGGTTTTGTCGACCCGCGCCACCAGCTCGCCGGCGCCGTCGCGGATATCGACCTGCAATCGCGGCAAGTGCTTCTTGCCATGGGCGGTCTGCTGGCGGATGTCGTCCAGCAAGGCGTCGTCGAGTTGGAACTCGGCGTACACCGGGCCCTTGCCCGGGGCGATGAAGTCGATGCTCGCAGCCTTGTCCCAGACGATGTAGTCGCGGCCCAACTGCTCCATCAGCAACAGCATGTAGAACGGGTCGACCATCGAGTACAAGCTGCCACCGAACTGGGTGCCAACGTAGTTGCGGTTCCAGCGTGTCAGTTTCATCCGCACCCGGGCAGTGCGCATGTCCGCGCCGATATGCTGGATGCGGATACCGGCACCGAGGTAGGGCGGATAGAGGTTCAGCAGCCACCGCAGCATGCGGGCCCGGCGTGCCAGCCGACGTGGGTTGCTCATACCCTGCCCCGCGCATCGGGGCGAGTACCCAGGCCCATGGCCTGGCGGGCGAACCAGCTTTTTGCCGGCGGCAACAGGTCAAGCCCGAGCAGGCCGATGTTGCGGCCCGCGGCCAGCACCGGTTGGGCGCTACCGAACAGTCGGGTGACCTGGTCGGAAAAGCCGATGGTCAGGGCCTGGTCCAGGCGCTGGCGCTGGTGATAGGCCTGCAAGGTCGCAAGGTCGCCCGGATGCCGAGGGCCGGCAAGCAAGGCATCGGCCAGCACCTGCACGTCCCGCAGTGACAGGTTGAAACCCTGGCCGGCAATCGGATGCAGGCTATGCGCCGCGTTGCCCAGCACCACCAGGTGCGGACGTATCTGTTCTTCGGCCTCGACCAGCGCCAGCGGGTACAGGTGACGCGCACCGACCTGGCGCAACGCACCGAGGCGATAGCCAAAGGCCGCTTGCAGCTCACGCAGGAAGGCCCGCTCGTCGATCTCCGCCAAGCGCTGGGCGTCCATCCCCTGGCGGGTCCAGACCAGCGCGCAGCGATTGTCAGGCAGCGGCAGCAAGGCCATCGGCCCCTGTTCGGTGAATCGCTCGAAGGCCTGCCCGCAGTGGGCTTCGCCGGGAGTGATGTTGGCGATCAGCGCGCTTTGCTCGTACGGCGTGCGGCGCACGTGAATGCCCAGTTGCTCACGCAGGCCCGAGCGACCACCGTCGGCCAGCACCGCCAGGTCGCATTCCACATGGGTATCGTCATCCAGTTGCAGCCGGTAGCCACCTTCGATCGCCTGCATCGCCACGACTTCGGCCGGGCAGCGCCAGCTGACCACTTCGCTGTCCAGGCCCTGCCACAGGCACTGGCCAAGCCAGGCGTTCTCGACCACATAGCCGAGCGCCGGCACGCCCTCTTCAAGAGCATCCAGGCGCGTGGCGCCGAAACGACCGCGATCGGATACGTGGATCTGCCGAATAGGCTCGGCGCGGCGGCCAATGGCCTGCCACAGACCCAGTTGCTGGTAGATCTGCTGGGTGCCGAAGGACAACGCCGAAGAACGCGCATCGTAGCTGGGCTGGAAGCTGTCGCCGGGTGCGAACGGTTCGATCAGCAGGATCTTCCAGCCGCGCGCCTTGGCGCCAGCCTGCAGGGCCAGGGCAAGGCTCGCACCGACCAGCCCGCCGCCGATGATCGCCAGGTTGACCCGACTCATGCGGCGTCCTGGCGCGCAGCCTGCATCAATGCCTCGATCTCGGCCACGGTCCGCGGCACACCCGAGGTGAGAATTTCACAGCCTTGCCTGGTTACCACCACATCGTCCTCGATCCTGATGCCGATACCGCGCCACTTCTTGGCCACGGCTTGGTTGTCGGCGGCAATGTAGATGCCGGGTTCCACGGTCAACGCCATGCCCGGCTCAAGCACCCGCCACTGGCCGCCGACCTTGTACTCGCCGACATCGTGCACATCCATGCCCAGCCAGTGCCCGGCACGGTGCATGTAGAAAGCGCGATAGGCTTCGCTGTCGATCAGCGCCTGCACCTCGCCCTTGAGCAGCCCCAACTCCACCAGGCCCTCGGTGATGACCCGAACGGTCGCTTCGTGGGCGTGGTTCCAGTGCTTGCCCGGTGCGATCTCGGCAAAGGCCGCGGCCTGGGCTTTGAGCACCAGTTCGTAGATGGCCTTCTGCTCTGGCGAGAAACGCCCGCTGACCGGGAAGGTGCGGGTGATATCGCTGGCGTAGCAGTCGATCTCGCAGCCTGCGTCGATCAGCACCAGATCGCCGTCCTTGAGCACGGCGTCGTTCTGCTGGTAGTGCAGGATGCAGCCATTGCGCCCGGCCGCGACGATCGAGCCGTAGGCCGGCATCTTCGCCCCACCTTTGCGAAAGACATAGTCCAACTCGGCTTCCAGGCTGTACTCGTGCAGCCCCGCTCGACAGGCTTGCATGGCACGCACATGGGCCTGAGCGGAAATCTCCGCGGCCACCCGCATCACCTTGACCTCTGCCGCCGATTTATACAGCCGCATGTCATGCAGCAGATGATCCAGGGCAACGAATTCGTTCGGCGGCTGGGCACCCAGGCGCGCCTTGGAGCGGATCAGGTTGATCCAGTCCATCAGCCGCCGGTCGAACTCAGGATTGCTGCCCATGGCGCTGTAGACCCGTTCGCGGCCTTCGATCAGACCCGGCAGTATCTCGTCGATGTCGGTGATCGGAAAAGCATCGTCGGCGCCGAAGTCACGGATCGCGCCTTCCTGACCGGCACGCAGGCCATCCCACTGCTCGCGTTCGGCATTGCGTTCGCGGCAGAACAGTACGTACTCGCCGTGCTCACGGCCCGGGATCAGCGCGATGACAGCCTCAGGCTCGGGGAAGCCACTGAGGTACTGGAAATCGCTGTCCTGGCGATAGACATGCTCGACGTCACGGTTGCGGATCGCAACCGCGGCAGCCGGCAGGATGGCAATGCTGTTGGGGACCATCTGCGCCATCAGCGCCTTGCGCCGACGGGCATACTCGGCCTTGGGTATGTGGCTCATGGGCAGAACTTACCCCCGATTGATCAGTGCAGCGATGGTTTTGGCGCGGGCGCGACCGGCGCGGCCAGCTCCGTGTACAGCAACAGCGGCGCGACGCGCAGGTACTCCATGACTTCCATGTAGTCGCTCTCGCCGTCCTCGGACTCTTCCAGTGCGTCTTGCACCTGGGAGATGGCGACCAGATCCTGCAGCACTTCCTTCGCTTCGGTGGACAGGTCCTTGCCCCCGGCGTTCAGCCCGAAGCCGGTGATGAAGCCCTGGCACCACTGGCCAAGGGCGGTGGCGCGCTCGCCCAACGGGGCGTCGTCGCTTGGCAGCAGCAGCACGATGGCGATGTCTTCACCGGTGAGTTCGGTCTTGACCATTTCCTGCAGGCCGACCAAGGCGGCGCGGACGTTGTCCTGCGGCTCGTTTTCCAGCACCCCGGCGGCATCGGCCAGCCAGGCGTCGGCATCGAAGCCGGCACCGGCGCAGCTACGGCCGATCAACAGGCCATGCAGCTCGGCGGGGGAAACAGGGTGGCCATTGCTCGAGAGCAACGCAGCGAAGGCGGTGTAAGGCGATTGGGTATTGGGCATGGGCGGCTAGGCGCCAGACGGCGCGTTTGACTAGAATGAAGACCTTGTATCCTAGCATCGGCAGGCGCGCCAAGACCATCTGCACTGGCCGTTGCCGTTCAGGGACAGGCATCATTGCCGGGTGAGTCAACGACGGAGCGAATCGAGTGCAACCCACGCAAGAGAACGACCTGCAAGCGCTGATGAGCCGATTCGAGTTGCTGATCGAACGCGTCGAGCAACTTAAACGGCAAAATGCACTCCTAGTAGCTCAGGAAAAATCCTGGCGCGAGGAGCGCGCCCACCTCATCGAAAAGAACGAGATCGCGAGGCGCAAGGTCGAGTCGATGATTTTACGCCTCAAGGCCCTGGAGCAAGACTCATGAGTTCAAGCAATAGCGTCACCGTGCAGATCCTCGACAAGGAGTATTCGATCATCTGCCCGCCGGAAGAGCGCAACAACCTGGTCAGCGCCGCGCGCTACCTCGATGGCAAGATGCGCGAGATCCGTAGCAGCGGCAAGGTGATCGGCGCGGACCGCATTGCCGTGATGGCAGCGCTGAACATCACCCACGAGATGCTGCACCGCCAGGAAACCCCGGCCACTGCGGCCACCGGCACCACCCGTGAGCAGGTCCGCGACCTGCTGGAAAGAGTCGATAGCGCATTGGCCGACGATCCGGGTACCAAAAACAGCTGAGGTTGTTATACTGGCGCCACTCCCTGGGGGATGCGCCAGTCGGTTATGTCCCTGAGCCGATACGCACAACCACGGGGGTTGCACGCTGGGGCCGGTGTGCATGTCCGCCCGACGGAAAGCCTTAACGCCCCCTGCAATCTCCACCTTGAACTTTCGGGTTCAAGGGCTACACCGATAGCGGTCTTATCGGGGAGCCTGATTGCTCTTGCCCGCCTTTCCGGCGGGCAATTTCGTTTGGCCGGCAGTACCGGCCAGCACACCTGGGATCGCCCGTGCCATGACCGACACCGCGCCGCTCACCCGCCCTCAGCTTCGCCGCCTGCTCCGCAACGCCCGCCGCGCCCTCACGCCTGCCCAGCAACGCCGGGCCGCCCAGGGGCTGTATCGGCAACTGGCGCAGCATCCGCTGTTCCGTCGCGCCCGGCACATAGCCCTGTACCTGCCCAATGATGGCGAGATAGATCCCCGCCTGCTGCTGCGCGAGGCCCAGCGCCGGGGTAAACGCACTTACCTGCCGGTCCTGCACGCGTGGCCGCGCACGCGCATGGTGTTCCAGCGTTTCGAGCAAGGCGAAAAACTGCGCCGCAATCGCTTTCGCATCCCTGAACCGCTGATCGAACGCAAGCGCCAACGGCCGATCTGGGCCCTGGACCTGATCCTGCTGCCGCTGGTGGGGTTCGACGAAGTCGGTGGCCGGCTGGGCATGGGCGGCGGCTTCTATGATCGCAGCCTGGCCTATCAGGCGCGGCGCAAGGCTTGGAAGAAGCCTTTGCTGCTGGGACTGGCCCATGAATGCCAGAAGGTAGAGCGGCTGGCGCAGGCGAGTTGGGACGTACCCTTGCAAGGTACGGTCTCGGACCGCGGGTGGTACCTGGCGCCGAAATGAAGACGGATCAGCGCTGCTGTGCGCTCGCCTCGACCGGCGCCTGATAGGCAGCGGTGTCGAGCTTGCGTTCCCAGAAACCCTGGGCGTAACCGGTGGTGACCACGCCAAGACCAAAGATGAAGACCAGGACCCAAAGCAGGTCCGGTTTGCGCTGATTCATCGAAGATTGCCCCCCTAGGCAATGGTTCAGGCTCGGTGACCTTCTTAGGGTGTCGCCGGAGCATCAAGCTTCAAAACGCGCGCATTTTCCGACAACCTGAGACGACACGCAAACGTTGACGTCAGCCGTATGTCGGTTTCATGCAACTAGTTATTTCAGACTTTGTCAGGAGCACCTTTCCATGGCCTATTGGCTGATGAAATCCGAGCCAGACGAGCTTTCGATCGAAGGATTGGACCGGCTGGGCGAAGCCCGCTGGGATGGCGTACGCAATTATCAGGCGCGTAACTTCCTAAGGGCTATGAGCGTAGGCGACGAATTCTTTTTCTACCACTCCAGCTGCCCACAACCGGGCATTGCCGGTGTCGCGAAGATCATTCGAGCAGCCTATCCGGACCCGACTGCGCTGGACCCGCAGAGCCATTACTTCGACGCCAAGGCCAGCAGCGAAAAAAATCCCTGGAGCGCGGTGGACGTGGCCCATGTGAAGACCTTTGGCCAGGTGCTGGGGTTGGGTTTGTTGAAACAGCAGAGTGCCCTGGAGGAATTGCCGCTGGTTCAGAAAGGCAGCCGGTTGTCGGTGATGCCGGTGACGCCGGAGCAATGGACGGCGATCGTGGCGCTGGTGCGCTGAGGCAAGAAATCCAGGGGAATTATCGCAATAATGACAAAGGGCGCCTTGCGGCGCCCACTCACAGACAGGTCAGCTTGTCATCGCTATCGACCCGCCCAGCTCTGTGATTGCTGGTTGCACCAGGATCTGCAGAGTCTCACAAGCCCCTTTCGGGAACTGGGTCAGTATCTAACATCGGTCCTCCGTGTGGCAACCTCCTGCTATGTTGCAGGATGTTTGAAGCCCAAAGAGCTACCTACTGCGCCCTTTACCGCAGCAAAGTGTTGAGGCTCCATGGTGAGCGTCAAGTATTCACGACCGACGCCTCGCGATTTGATGCGACACCTGTCGAGCCTGGATATTGCCACGGTATAGATCATGTCGCACTTAGCCCAGCAATATACTGCCGACCCTGGCAGATAGCTGGGCAACTGAACATGGTGATCGGCCAATCGCTCCGGCCGCGTCGTGCTCAGCGGCACTATCGTTACCAATTGATGATTGTGACTGTGCTTGCGAATGACGACCACAGGCCGAACCTTGACCATCTCAGGCACCTGAAAACCTGAGAAATCGCACATTAGCACCGTCGCCTCCTTTGGTTGAAACCGCAAAGGCATTACTAACTCTCTTTGATGCTTGAAGACCATGGGAATCTAACCCGGTCTACACATCAAAAACTCGCTATTTGGCGGGCTTACTTGAAAGAGAGAAAAAACCTACATCTGGATCATTGTGCAACGGAGACTTGCGAGCGGGAACGAGCTTGTCCATCAATATCTCTGCATTGGCGGTTGCCCTTTCTACAGACTCGATGCGTGCCTGTAGAAAGGGCTCGACTCACTGCACAATCAGATTGTTAAACAGCAGATCCTCGACGATCGGCTTTCCCTCTTCGGCTTCCAGCACCTGCTGTACCTGCTTCAATGCTTCCTGGCGCAGCTTTTCCTTGGCCTCGACGTTGCTCAGGTTATCCACACCCTGCTGAGCGAAGAGCGCCACCAGTTGGTTGCGGATCAACGGCTCGTGGTGCTTCACCGCAGCGGCAGCAGCATCACCGGTCACGCGCAGCGCCACATCGGCCTTGTAAACGCGCAGCTTGGGGCTGCCGTCGAGGGCGTAGTTGCCAACGAAGGGTGGGCTCAGGCTGATGTAGGCCACCTTCGGCTCGCCTTCCTTGCCTTCCTCGGCCGCCGCCACGCCTGGCAACATCAGGGCCAGCACCATCAAGATCCACGCTTTCACGAACTCACTCCTCAACACGAATTGGCGCCAGCTTAACCAGCGCGTAGTGCAAACCCAAGCCCAGGCTTATGCCGCCCCATCAGGGCAGGCCATGCTGATTGACCCGGCAGGCCACCCTCCTACACTTATCGGCCACTACACGCAAAGGAATAGCCCCGATGAAAGCTGTGTTGTGCAAAACCCTCGGTCCGGCCCGCGACCTGGTGCTGGACGAAGTTACCCGTCCGGTACCGAAGATCAATGAACTGTTGCTCGACGTGCACGCCGCAGGGGTCAACTTCCCCGACACCCTGATCATCGAAGGCAAGTACCAGTTCAAGCCGCCCATGCCGTTCTCGCCCGGCGGCGAGGCAGCCGGCGTGGTGGCAGCCGTCGGCGACAAGGCGGGGTCATTCAAGGTAGGTGACCGGGTCATGGCCCTGACCGGCTGGGGGGCTTTCGCCGAGCAGGTGGCAGTGCCTGGCTACAACGTGCTGCCCATACCCGCGACCATGGACTTCACCACCGCCGCCGCCTTCTCCATGACCTACGGCACTTCAATGCATGCGCTGCGCCAACGCGCCCAGTTGCAGCCAGGGGAAACCTTGCTGGTACTGGGCGCCTCTGGTGGCGTGGGCCTGGCGGCAGTGGAAATCGGCAAGGCGATGGGCGCACGGGTGATCGCTGCGGCCAGCAATGCCGACAAACTGGCGGTGGCCAAGGCCGCCGGGGCCGACGAACTCATCGACTACAGTCAGGCGAGCCTCAAGGATGAGATCAAGCGCCTGACCGATGGCCAAGGCGTGGACGTGATCTTCGATCCGGTCGGTGGCGAACTGTTCGATCAGGCGGTGCGCGGGCTGGCCTGGAACGGCCGGTTGTTGGTAGTAGGCTTCGCCAGCGGCAACATACCGCAAATGGCAGCGAACCTGGTGTTGCTCAAGGGCGCCGCAGTGATGGGCGTGTTCTGGGGCGCATTTGCCCAGCGCCAGCCACAGGAAAATGCGGCCAATTTCCAGCAACTGTTCGCCTGGCATGCCGAAGGGAAACTCAAGCCATTGGTATCGCAGACGTATCCACTGGCCGAGGCCGGAGCGGCGATCGAGGCGCTGGGGCAACGGCGGGCTGTGGGTAAGTTGGTGGTGCTGGTGAAATAAACGCGGCTGTTCCGACCTCTTCGCGGGCACTCTGCGGTCATCAAGAGGTGCAGAAACCCTGTGGGAGCGGGCTTGCCCGCGAAGAGGCCACAACCGATGGCTCAGACCTCGCGCAGGTTATGGCAGCGTTTGAAGCGCGCCTCCAGGTTGCGATCCGGCATCTGGTGGCTGCGCAAGGCATTGAGGGTCTGTTCCACGTAATCGCGTGTAGTGCCATAGCGGCCCTTGGCACTGGCCAGGATCTGACTGAGCAGCCGGTCCGGCAGATTGCCGGCATAGCACGGCAGGTGGCGCTCCAGCACGAAGCCCAGCGCCTGCACACGGCTGCCATCGTCCAGCTTGCAACTCAGCCAATGCGGCCGATAGGCCGGGTACGGCATCTCACGCTGCCACAATGCCAGCAACGACCCTTCGAGGTCGCTGTCATCGAGCCGGTAGGCAAAGCCGCTGCAGGAACCACCGCGGTCGAGGCCGAATACCAGGCCAGGGGTCTCCGGCGTGCCGCGATGCTCGTGCGACCACAGGTACAACCCCCGGTGATAACCGTGCACACGGGCCCGCTGGCGCTCGACCGAGTTGCACTCAGGCCGCCAGATCAACGAACCATAAGCAAACAACCACACAGGCCCGCCTCGATGGCGCGACATGGTCATCTGCATCGAACTCAACAGTTGTTCACGCGTGTGCTGCTGACCGAAGTCCAGCGTGGGGGGATAGCAAACTTCGAAGGAAAGATTTTCAACTGCCGACATACGCTGCCGCCATTATTCCCATGAACTACGAACGTGGCTCAAACCGCCAGAGACAACCGTGCCAGGCTGTCTGTGCCGCCATCAGCAGGCGGCTATGGGTGCCTACCGTAAGCCAAGCGGCACACTTATCACAAGTATATGCGCAGAATCAGACAATGCCTTCCGACGATTGGAAGTGATTATGCCAGGGACGGATAAAGTTATTAGTCGAGACGGTAACAATGACCGTCCTAACACCACTTCCGACAACTTGCGTAATTAGCCTCGTGGCGCATACGCGAATACATCGGCGCGCATCCGGTGCGCGTCCATACCCGCTTCGACCAGCGCATCGAGCGTGGCGTAGACCATGTTCGGCGAGCCGCTGGCATAGACGTGCACCGCATTGAGATCGGCCACATCCTCGCAGACCGCTTCGTGCAGCAGACCGCAACGCCCTTCCCAGCCACACAGGTCACTGACCACCTGGTGCAGGAACAGATTCGGCAGACGCTGCCATTGATCCCAATGCTCGATGGCGTAGAAGTCTTCCGGACGCCGCACGCCCCAGTAGAGGTGCACCGGATGCTTGAACCCCTGGGCACGGCAGTGCTCGACCAGGCTGTGCATCTGCCCCATGCCGGTGCCTGCGGCGATCAGCACCAGCGGGCCGTCGGGCAGCTCGGCCAGATGGGTATCGCCAAAAGGCATTTCGATACGCGCCAGACCATCCCGGCGCAACTGCTCGATCAGTTGCAGTGCGCTGGGTTCGCGGGCCAGTACGTGCAGTTCCAGGTCACGCCCGCTGTGCGGCGCCGACGCAAGCGAAAATGCCGCCGGCTTGCCGCCTTCGCGCTCGATCATCAGATACTGCCCTGCGTGATACCGCAGGGGCTTGCCGGCCGGCGCGCACAAGCGCACGCGCCAGACATCGCCACCGACCTCGACGCACTCGCTTACCGTGCACGTCAGCTTGCGCACCGGCAGTTCGCCGAGCGCCAGCACACCGTCCCAGAGCAACACGCAGTCCTCCAGCGGTTCGGCGATGCAAGTGAACAGTTCACCATGGTCCCGCACCTCGCCATCCTGGCGCACGCGTCCCTCGACCAGCAAGGCAGCGCAAACATGGCAGTTGCCATTGCGGCAGCTATTGGGACAGTCATAACCCAGGCGCCGGGCGCCATCGAGGATCCGTTCCCCGGGTTGAAGCGCCAGCACTGCCCCGGACGGCTGCAACGTTACCTGCATCAATCTATTCCCAACTGATCCCACAACTCATCGATACGGCGGGTGACGGCCTCGTCCTTGACGATGGCACGACCCCATTCGCGTGTAGTCTCGCCCGGCCACTTGTGCGTGGCATCCAGGCCCATCTTCGACCCCAGGCCCGATACTGGAGACGCGAAATCCAGGTAATCGATCGGCGTGTTGTCGATCATCACGGTATCACGCTTGGGGTCCATGCGCGTGGTGATGGCCCAGATCACGTCGTTCCAGTCACGGGCGTTGATATCGTCGTCGGTGACGATAACGAACTTGGTGTACATGAACTGTCGCAGGAACGACCACACCCCAAGCATTACGCGCTTGGCGTGGCCTGGATACTGCTTCTTCATGGTCACTACCGCCATGCGGTAGGAGCAACCTTCCGGCGGCAGGTAGAAGTCGACGATCTCGGGGAACTGCTTTTGCAGGATGGGTACGAACACCTCGTTCAGCGCAACGCCCAGAATCGCCGGCTCATCCGGCGGACGGCCGGTGTAGGTGCTGTGGTAGATCGGCTTTTGCCGGTGGGTGATGCGCTCGATGGTGAACACCGAGAAACTGTCCACCTCGTTGTAGTAGCCGGTGTGGTCGCCATACGGCCCTTCCGGCGCCATCTCGCCCGGATGGATGACGCCCTCGAGGATGATTTCGGCGGTAGCCGGCACCTGCAGGTCGCTGCCACGGCACTTGACCAGCTCGGTGCGGTTGCCGCGCAGCAGGCCGGCGAAGGCATATTCGGACAGGGTGTCGGGCACCGGGGTCACGGCTCCGAGGATGGTCGCAGGATCGGCGCCGAGCGCCACGGCGACCGGGAACGGTTGGCCAGGATGCTTTTCGCACCATTCGCGATAGTCCAGCGCGCCGCCGCGGTGGCTGAGCCAACGCATGATGACCTTGTTGCGGCCAATCACCTGTTGGCGATAGATCCCCAGATTCTGGCGGTCCTTGTTCGGACCACGGGTGACGGTCAGGCCCCAGGTGATCAGCGGAGCGACGTCACCCGGCCAGCAGTGCTGGATCGGCAGTTGGCTGAGGTCGACATCCTCACCCTCGACCACGACTTCTTGACACACCGCGTCCTTGACCACCTTGGGCGCCATCGACACGACCTTCTTGAAGATCGGCAGCTTCGACCAGGCATCCTTCAGACCTTTCGGAGGCTCGGGCTCCTTGAGGAAGGCCAGCAGCTTGCCGATTTCACGCAGCTCATCGACCGACTCGGCGCCCATGCCCATGGCCACCCGCTCCGGGGTGCCGAAGAGGTTGCCCAGCACCGGGATGTCGAAGCCCGTGGGCTTTTCGAACAGCAGCGCAGGGCCCTTGGCGCGCAGAGTGCGGTCGCAGACCTCGGTCATTTCCAGAATGGGGGAGATCGGAACCTGGATGCGCTTGAGTTCGCCGCGCTGCTCCAGGCCACGGATGAAGTCGCGCAAATCGCGATACTGCATGCAAAAGCCTCGTGTTGGCCGTATCGGTCGGGATGCAGAGTGTAGCGCCGTTCAGGGCGTCGTTGGGGGCAAAAATGCGTTGGGGCCGCTTCGCACCCCTTCGCGGGCAAGCCCGCTCCCACAGGTTCAGCGTGATCCCTGTGGGAGCGGGCTTGCCCGCGAAGGGACGCGAAGCGGCCCCAATTACGACCTGTCCGAAAGCTTACTTACGCTTCATCGACAGGAAGAACTCGTCGTTGGTCTTGGTCTGCTTGAGCTTGTCGACCAGGAACTCGATGGCCGCGACTTCATCCATCGGGTGCAGCAACTTGCGCAGGATCCACATGCGCTGCAGTTCGTCATCGGCGGTCAGCAGCTCTTCGCGGCGAGTACCGGAACGGTTGATGTTGATGGCCGGGAACACACGTTTCTCGGCGATGCGACGGTCCAGGGGCAGCTCCATGTTGCCGGTGCCCTTGAACTCTTCGTAGATCACTTCATCCATCTTCGAGCCGGTTTCGACCAGCGCGGTAGCGATGATGGTCAGCGAACCGCCTTCCTCGATGTTACGCGCAGCACCGAAGAAACGCTTCGGCTTCTCCAGGGCATGGGCGTCGACACCACCGGTCAGCACCTTGCCGGAGCTCGGGATCACGGTGTTGTAGGCACGGGCCAGACGAGTGATGGAGTCGAGCAGGATGACGACGTCCTTCTTGTGCTCGACCAGGCGTTTGGCCTTTTCGATGACCATCTCGGCGACCTGTACGTGACGGGTCGGCGGCTCGTCGAAGGTCGAGGCGACCACTTCGCCGCGCACGGTGCGCTGCATCTCGGTCACTTCTTCCGGGCGCTCGTCGATCAACAGGACGATCAGGTGGCACTCGGGATTGTTGCGGGTGATGTTGGCCGCGATGTTCTGCAGCATGATGGTCTTGCCCGCTTTCGGCGGAGCGACGATCAGGCCACGCTGGCCCTTGCCGATCGGAGCGCACAGGTCGATGACGCGACCGGTGAGGTCTTCGGTGGAGCCGTTACCGGCTTCCATCTTCAGGCGCTCGTTGGGGAACAGCGGCGTCAGGTTCTCGAACAGAATCTTGTTCTTGGCGTTTTCCGGACGGTCGAAGTTGATGGTATCGACCTTCAGCAGGGCAAAGTAACGCTCCCCTTCCTTCGGCGGGCGAATCTTGCCGACGATGGTGTCGCCGGTACGCAGGTTGAAACGGCGGATCTGGCTGGGCGAGACGTAGATGTCGTCGGGGCCGGCCAGGTAGGACGCATCAGCCGAACGCAGGAAACCGAATCCATCCTGGAGAATCTCCAGCACGCCGTCACCCGAGATCTCTTCGCCGCTTTTCGCGTGCTTCTTCAACAGGGCGAAAATCACGTCCTGCTTGCGCGAACGGGCCATGTTTTCGATGCCCATCTGTTCGGCCATTTCCAGCAGATCGGTAATCGGCTTTTGCTTGAGTTCAGTCAGGTTCATAAGGGGAGTGACGTAATCATGTAAGAAGGGAGAATTAAGCATCTGGCTTAATGAGGCCGCGCCGCTAGATGGCGACAGGATCGCGTACTGATTCGAATTGGGGATGCTTCGGCGACGGCGTGTAGAGGGCACTGGAGAAGCAGTGCGAGGCCGAATGTAACACTTGCTTTTTTCTGCGTCTAGTGCTCTGAAAAAGAAAAGCCCCGCATTTGCGGGGCTTTTTCACATCACAGGTTGGCGTCGAGGAAGGCGGCCAACTGCGATTTGGACAGGGCGCCGACCTTGGTGGCTTCGACGTTGCCATTCTTGAACAGCATGAGGGTCGGGATACCACGCACGCCGTGCTTGGCCGGAGTTTCCTGGTTCTCGTCGATGTTCAGCTTGGCGACGGTCAGTTTGCCTTCGTAGGTGGAAGCGATGTCGTCCAGAACCGGAGCGATCATCTTGCATGGACCGCACCATTCAGCCCAGTAGTCGACCAGCACCGGGCCTTGAGCCTGAAGAACTTCGGCGTCGAAGGTGGCGTCGGTGACGTGTTTGATCAGATCGCTGCTCATGGATATCTCCAGGGTCGTAAGCAAAAAAACGTGGCCCATGATAGCCGCACCTACGTCCTACAGGAAGTCACGAACGATTGAGTGTAACTATAGTTGTGCAAGACGCCGCGAATCGAAAGTGTCACACGAGTGTCATAGCATCGAATGGCACATTGCCCTGCATCAAGCCCCGGAGTGCCACGCGTTGGCGGCAGCCATGGATCGTGGCACGATTGCCGGGTTAACGACCGAGAACACTCAGATCATGCCGCAAACCACCGCGAAGAACCTGTCTCTGATCGCTGCCATCGACCTTGGCTCCAACAGCTTCCACATGGTCGTCGCCAAAGCCCATCATACCGAGATCCGCATTCTCGAACGACTGGGGGAAAAGGTGCAGCTGGCAGCCGGCATCGACGAAGCCCGCATGCTCAGCGAAGAGGCCATGGAACGGGGCCTGGAGTGCCTCAAGCGCTTTGCCCAGCTGATCAACGGCATGCCCGCAGGCGCCGTGCGCATCGTCGGCACCAACGCCTTGCGTGAAGCGCGCAACCGTAACGAATTCATCCAGCGTGCCGAAGCCATCCTCGGTCACCCGGTCGAGGTCATCTCCGGCCGTGAAGAAGCACGTCTGATCTACCTCGGCGTCTCGCACACCCTGGCCGACAACCCCGGCAAGCGCCTGGTCGCCGACATCGGCGGCGGCAGCACCGAGTTCATCATCGGCCAACGCTTCGAGCCGCTGCTGCGCGAAAGCCTGCAGATGGGCTGCGTGAGCTTCACCCAGCGGTATTTCCGCGACGGCAAGATCACCCCGGCGCGCTACGCCCAGGCCTATACCGCCGCACGTCTGGAACTGATGAGCATCGAGCATGCCCTGCACCGCCTGACCTGGGACGAAGCCATCGGCTCGTCGGGCACCATCCGCGCCATCGGTGCCGCCATCAAGGCCTGTGGCCTGGGCAATGGCGAGGTCAACGCCGAAGGTCTGGCCACGATCAAGCGCAAGCTGTTCAAGCTGGGTGAAGTCGACAAGATCGATTTCGAAGGCGTCAAAGCCGACCGCCGCACCATCTTCCCAGCCGGTCTGGCGATCCTCGAAGCGATTTTCGATGCCCTCGAGCTGCAGCGCATGGACCACTGCGACGGCGCCCTGCGCGAAGGCGTGCTGTTCGACCTGCTCGGTCGCCACCACCATGAGGACGTACGTGAGCGCACCCTGAACTCGTTGATGGAGCGCTACCACGTCGATCAGGGCCAGGCGGCACGGGTCGAACGCAAGGCCCTGCACGCCTTCGACCAAGTGGCCGATGCGTGGGGACTGAACGAAGGCAACTGGCGCGACCTTCTAGGATGGGCAGCGAAAATTCATGAAATCGGCCTGGATATCGCGCATTACCACTACCACAAGCATGGCGCCTACCTGGTCGAACACTCCGATCTGTCCGGCTTCTCCCGCGAAGACCAGCAGATGCTGGCCCTACTGGTGCGCGGCCATCGCCGCAATATTCCCAAGGACCGCTTTGCCGAGTTCGGTGCAGAGGGTCGCCAGCTGATCCGTCTGTGCGTATTGCTGCGCTTCGCCATCCTGTTCCATCACATCCGCGGCACTCAGCAGATGCCCAAGGTGGAACTGCAGGCCGGCGAAGACAGCCTGCACGTCGTGTTTCCTGACGGGTGGTTGGAGCAGAACCAGCTGACCCAGGCCGACTTCGCCAACGAGGCGGAGTGGCTGACCCGGGTCGGCTTCGTCCTCAGCGTACGTTGAGGACCGGGTTGCTCAGGCGCTCCAGCAGGGTCGCCTGGGCACTGCGAGGGTTCTGGTTGCCGGTCGGCGTGCTGCGCACGTAGCGCCCGTCCGGCTGCAGGGTCCAGGCGTGGGTATTGTCGGTCAGGTAGCTTTCGAGCTCTTTCTTCACCCGCAGCAGCAGCTTCTTGCCTTCTACCGGGAAGCAGGTCTCGACGCGCTTGTCGAGGTTGCGCTCCATCCAGTCAGCGCTGGACAGGTAGATCTGTTCTTCACCACCATTGAGGAAGTAGAACACCCGGGTGTGCTCCAGGAAGCGGCCGATGATCGAGCGCACCTGGATGTTGTGCGAGACCCCCGGGATGCCTGGACGCAGGCAGCACATGCCACGCACCACCAGATCGATCTTCACGCCCGATTGGCTGGCCTTGTACAGCGCCTTGATCACCTTGGCATCGGTCAGCGAGTTGAACTTGGCAATGATGTGCGCCGGCTTGCCCTCCAGGGCGAACTGGGTCTCGCGGGCAATCATGTCGAGCATGCCTTTCTTCAGAGTGAATGGCGCATGCAGCAACTTCTTCATGCGCAGCGTCTTGCCCATGCCGATCAACTGGCTGAACAGCTTGCCGACATCCTCGGTGAGGGCATCGTCGGAGGTCAGCAGGCTGTAGTCGGTGTACAGACGTGCGTTGCCGGCGTGGTAGTTGCCGGTACCCAGGTGTGCGTAACGGACTATCTCGCCCTGCTCGCGGCGCAGGATCAGCATCATCTTGGCGTGGGTCTTGAAGCCGACCACGCCATAGATCACAACCGCACCGGCTGCCTGCAAGCGGCTGGCCATCTGCAAGTTGGACTCTTCGTCGAAACGCGCACGCAGTTCGATCACCGCGGTGACCTCCTTGCCGTTACGCGCAGCGTCCACCAAGGCGTCGACGATCTCCGAGTTGGCCCCGGAGCGGTACAGCGTCTGACGCACGGCGAGCACGTGCGGATCCTTGGCGGCCTGACGCAACAGGTCGACGACCGGGGTGAAGGATTCGAACGGGTGCATCAGCAGCACATCCTGCTTGCTGACCACACTGAAGATGTTATCGGCATTCTGCAGCAGCTTGGGAATCGCCGGGGTGAATGGCGTGTACTGCAGCTCCGGATGACTGTCCAAGCCGGTGATGCTGAACAGACGGGTCAGGTTGACCGGGCCATTGACCTGGTAGAGCTCGCTCTCGCTCAGGCTGAACTGCTTGAGCAGGTAATCCGAAAGGTGCTTGGGACAGGTATCGGCGACTTCCAGACGTACGGCATCGCCGTAGCGACGCGAGAACAGCTCGCCACGCAGAGCGCGGGCAAGGTCGTCGACCTCCTCGGAGTCCAGCGCCAGGTCGGCGTTGCGGGTCAGCCGGAACTGGTAGCAACCCTTGACCTTCATGCCTTGGAACAGATCGTCGGCATGGGCATGGATCATCGAAGACAGGAAGACGTAGTTGTCACCGGCACCCCCCACCTCCTCCGGCACGCGAATCACCCTTGGCAAAAGACGCGGCGCCGGAATGATCGCCAGACCCGAGTCGCGGCCGAAGGCATCGACACCCTCGAGCTCGACGATGAAGTTGAGGCTCTTGTTCACCAGCAAGGGGAACGGGTGGGTCGGGTCGAGACCGATCGGGGTGATGATCGGGGCGATCTCGTCACGGAAGTAGCGGCGTACCCAGGTCTTGAGCTTGGGCGTCCAGTAGCGCCGACGGATGAAGCGGATGGCGTGCTTTTCCAGCTCCGGCAGCAGCACGTCGTTGAGGATGGCGTACTGACGCTCCACCTCGATGTGCACCAGCTCGCTGATGCGTGCAAGCGCCTGATGCGGCTGCAGGCCGTCGGCACCGGCCTGTTCGCGGGCGAAGTTGATCTGTTTCTTCAGCCCCGCGACGCGGATCTCGAAGAACTCGTCGAGGTTGCTGGAGAAGATCAGCAGGAACTTCAAACGCTCCAGCAGCGGATAGGATTCGTCCAACGCCTGTTCCAGCACGCGGATGTTGAACTGCAGCTGCGAAAGCTCGCGATGAATGTACAGGCTGCTGTCGTCCAGGCTCGGCACGGCGATGGCCGGCGCCGGAGCGGGAGCAGGTGTCTCGGCTACCGGCTCGGGCTCTGGCGGCAGATCCGGCGGAGTCTGCACCATTTCTTCGGGGATGGCCTGGGCTTCCTTGATCGCGACAGGGGTTAGCACTTCATTATTCATCTGACGTTCCTGGAGGGCGGATACGCTCTCTGTACAATTGAGCGGCACGATAAGCGGCCATTATGACGACTGTGTTACACCCCGTGGCAAGCCTGCGCCTGACAGCCGTTGCTATTGTCATGACTGCCGTTGTTCATGCTGAGACACATTTGGACACTTTCACGAATGCGCGCGAAGGGGTAGGCTGCGCGTTCATTTCGCCAGCATCTCAGAAAATGCTCCAACAATTCCTGCAGGATTTCGGCTACTTCGCCCTTTTTCTAGGCACCTTTTTTGAAGGCGAGACCATCCTGGTGCTTGCAGGCTTCCTCGCGTTTCGCGGCTATATGGACATCAACCTGGTGTGTTTGGTGGCCTTTTTCGGTAGCTACGCGGGTGATCAGTTGTGGTATTTCATGGGTCGTCGTCACGGACGCCGTATCCTCGCCCGCAAACCGCGCTGGCAGGCCATGGGCGACAAGGCCCTGGGGCACATTCGACGCCACCCCGACATCTGGGTGCTGAGCTTCCGTTTCGTCTATGGTCTGCGCACCGTGATGCCGGTCGCGATCGGCCTGTCCGGCTACCCGCCGCGCCGCTATCTGCTGCTCAACGGCATCGGCGCGGCTATCTGGGCGATTGCCCTGGGTGCTGCGGCCTACCATTTCGGCGCCATCCTCGAAGGCTTGTTGGGCAACGTGAAGCGCTATGAGCTATGGGTACTAGGGGGCCTGTTGGTGCTGGGCGGCCTGCTCTGGTTGCGCCGCCGCTTCCGTGCCCTGCGCGCCGAACGAAAGGCCGCTTCCGCGGCAGACCAGACGGCCGATAAGTGAACACCCCGCCCTGGCTGTGTTCCAAGCTTTAGCGCCTCGACACAGGAGTAACGAGCATGAGCAAAAAAGTAGCGGTGATTCTTTCGGGCTGCGGCGTTTACGACGGCGCGGAAATTCATGAAAGCGTGATCACCCTCCTGCGCCTCGATCAGCGCGGTGCGCAGGTGCAATGCTTTGCACCGAACATCGCCCAGATGCATGTGATCGACCACCTGACCGGCCAGGAAATGCCCGAGTCGCGCAACGTGCTGGTCGAGTCGGCCCGCATCGCCCGCGGCGAGGTCAAGGATATCCGGGAAGCCAAGGTCGAGGATTTCGACGCCCTGATCGTTCCCGGTGGCTTCGGCGCGGCCAAGAACCTGTCCAACTTTGCCACCGAAGGCGCCAAGTGCAGTGTGCAAGCCGATGTCCTGGCCTTGGCCGAAGCCTTCGCGGAGGCCTGCAAACCGGTCGGCCTGATCTGCATTTCGCCCGCATTGGCGGCCAAGATCTATGGCCCGGAAGTGGTCTGCACCATCGGCACCGACGCCGCGACCGCAGCGGCAGTGACCGAAATGGGTGGCAAGCATGAAGACTGCGACGTGCACGACATCGTCGAGGATACCCAGCGCAAGCTGGTGACCACCCCGGCCTACATGGAAGCCAAGTCGATCAGCGAAGCAGCCAGCGGTATCTACAAGCTGGTGGACCGTGTGCTCGAACTGACCCACGAAGGCGAACAGTAAGCTTCAGGGCCTGTAACCCAGGCCCGTCATCCTTTCGACAAGCGCGTCAGGATCCGGTCCAGCGCATTGGCGAATGCCTGCTTCTCGCGTTCGCCATAAGGCGCCTGCCCTCCCCCGACCTGACCCTGTTCGCGCAATTCGGTGAACAGGTTGCGCACCGCCAGCCGCTCGCCCATGTTGCGTTCATCGAACTCTCTGCCACGCGGGTCGAGGGCAGCCACACCTTTTTTGATCAGACGGTCGGCCAATGGCACATCGCTGCAGATCACCAATTCGCCCGGTTCGGCGTGCTCGACCAGGTAATCGTCAGCCGCGTCCATGCCGCTAGGCACCACGATCAGGCGTACGATGGCGAACGCCGGCTTGGCCACGGCCTGACCGGCGACCATCACCACCTCCAGCTTGCGCTTGAGGGCGAACTTGACGATCAGATCCTTGGCGGCCTTGGGGCAGGCGTCGGCGTCGATCCAGATGCGCATGTCGCAATTCTCTCTTTTTTCTGCACCGGCCCTTTCGCGGGCAAGCCCGCTCCCACAGGATTTACGCTGGTTTGGGATCTAGCGGTGTCTCTGTAGGAGCGGGTTTACCCGCGAAGAGGCCGGTAGCCTCAATCTTTAAATCGCGGCCCGGCGTCTTTCGGCCAGGCGACTGCGCCCATACAACACCACAATCGCCAACAATGCCACCGCTTGCGCGCCGAGCGAGTAGGCATCGGCATGAATCCCCAGCCAGTCGAACTCGAAGAACGCCAGCGGCCGCGTACCCAGCACTCCAGCCTCCTGCAGCGCCTTGACGCCATGTCCGGCGAACACCACCGACAGGGCACACAGTAAGCCCGCGTTGATACTGAAGAACAACGCCAACGGCAGTTTCGCCGAGCCGCGCAGGATCACCCAGGCCAGGCCCACCAGCAGCACCAGTGCGGTGGCGCCGCCGGCCAGCACAGCCTGGTGCCCGGCTGGGCCGGCCTGCAGCCACAGGGTCTCGTAGAACAGGATTACCTCGAACAGCTCGCGGTACACCGAGAAGAACGCCAGCACGGCAAAGCCAAAGCGCCCGCCGCCGCTGACCAGGCTGCTCTTGATGTAGTCCTGCCAAGCCGCAGCATGGCGGCGATCGTGCATCCACACCCCCAGCCACAGCACCATCACCGCAGCGAACAGTGCGGTGCAGCCCTCTAGCAGTTCACGCTGGGCACCGCCGACATCGACCACATAGGCCGCCAGCGCCCAGGTGGCGAAACCGGCGACCAGGGCCAGGCCCCAACCGATGTTGACGCTGCGCACTGCCGACTGCTGGCCAGTGTTGCGCAGGAAGGCGAGGATCGCTGCCAGCACCAGGATCGCCTCGAGGCCTTCGCGGAGCAGGATCAACAGCCCGGAGATATAGCTCAGCGACCAGCTCAGGCCGTCGCTGCCCAGCAGCTTGGCGGCCTGGTCCAGCTTGGCCTTGGCATCGGCCAGACGCTGTTCGGCCTGCGCTGTCGGCAGGCCATCCTGCAGCGCTTGGCGGTAGGCCATGAGGGCTTTCTCGGTGTCCTTGCGGGTCACGGTGTCGATGTTGTCCAGCGAACTTTCTACCAGCTCGAAGCCTTCCAGATAGGCCGCAACCGACAGGTCATAGGCCTGATCGTGGTCGCCCTGGCGGTAGGCCGCCAGGCTCTTGTCGAGGGTAGTTGCGGTGTATTCGAGCAACTGCGCAGGGCCACGCTTGACCTGCGGCGGTTGGGCACGCTGGGCCCGGAAGGCCTCGACCGCTGCCTCGCCCTCGCTGGCGCTCACCTCGGCCGGCGTCTGCCGGGCCAGGTCGGCGATGTTCCAGGTCTTTTCGCCCTTGGCCGCTTCAGGCTTAGCGGTGAAACTCGCCACATAGGCAGCCACGTCCCAGCGCTGGCGTTCGTCGAGCTGGTCGGCGAACGACGGCATCTCGGTGCCATCGATGCCCAGGCCCAAGGTGTTGTAGAGGTCGAACAGACTCAACTGATCGAGGCGCTCGGTGTTGCGCAGGTTGGCAGGCGCAGGCTCCAGGCCGACACCTGCCGGGCCATCGCCAGCACCGCTGTCGCCGTGGCAGATGGCGCAGTTCTGGGCATACAGCGAGGCGCCGCGCGCAGGGTCGGGGGTAATCACCGGAGCCTGGCTGACCTCGTAGGCCACGGCCAGGCGAGCGCCCAGCTGGCGCGCCTGCTTGGCCACGCTGGCACCGTCCTGGCGCTGATCGATGGCTTGACGCAGGGCTTCGACGCCCCGGCTCAGAGCGCCCTGCTCGGCGTGCGCCGGCAGGTGCTTGACCAGGTCGGCCAAGACCGCGCTGAACTCCAGTTGCTCGCGGTATTCACCCTCGTCGATGACCTTGCCGCCCTGGACGGTCGGTGGGTAGTCAGCGCCGATGTAGTCGAGCAGATGCAGGGCCTTGGCGGCCTCAGCGGGTGCTTCGGCCTGGGCGAAGGTGCTGCACAGCGCCAGTACCTGGGCCAGCAACAATGCCGGCAACCAGGCGAACGGACGGGGATGGGAGTTCATGGCCGGTCTCGGAGGGAATGCGAAAGAGAACATTGTTCACTTCCACTTGCTTTCCCTCAAGGGGGGCGGGATGGTTTCATGAAAAATTTTGAAATGAATTTGCAGGAGGTGACCGGGGGAATGCAGTGCGGCGGGAAGTGTGCGCTGGAGGATTGTGGTGCCGCATATATCGAGCGCACGCCTCACGGTCGCAGGCGGCACTCGATTTCAACACCCATCCCCCGCTCCATGTCATCGATCAGCGCCTTGGCCATCTCGCTGAGGATCCGCGCCGCGCTGCCGGCCATGCGGTCGTTTTCCATTTCCGCTTCGGTGGTCAGGTGGCGGATGCAGCCGAGCAACGTCGATAGCTGCGAGAAGGCGTGATCGAAGGGGACGCCTGATTGCAGGCGGAACAGGTCGAAGGTTTCCTTGCCGGCGGTGACGCCGTGGTTGGGCTCTCTCATGGTGCCAGCTCCTTCCTGCGCATCGCGGTGCAGTGGTCGGTCACGGCATCGAGCACCGCGCACATCACGCGGATGGCCATGCAGAGGGCGTCATGACGTAAGCCTGGCCCGGTTTCGCGAAGCACCTCGCCGGTCTGGGTGATGGTCAGAAGCAGGGCGTCTTGCAAAACTGGGCCATCGGTGATGGAGTCGGGGAATGCGAGGGTGACCGTGGGGGCGTCGGTCAGGAGAAGGTCGGGTGGATCGGGGACTATCTTTTTCATGGCGAAACTCCGTATGAAGGCTGGGAGCTGCCATCCGTTTCGTCTCACGGATTAGGGTGGCAGTCGTGCACGGTGTGAGACCCGGGACATACGGTAACCCCGGCCAGGCCGAAGCCTGTCCGCACACGACCGCCATGAGGCGACGCTTACCGAATGTTAACCGGGTGTCTCACGCCCGATCGCCCTTCAAGGCGACCCGACGACAGTAGTCCCGAGGCACTGGCCTAGATAGCCAGCAGCATTCGACATGGGCCGTAGGATAATTCGATTGCTAATCTGAGCTGAAGCATTTGGTCTCAAGATCAGAAAAGCCCCACGATTCCAGAACCCTATAGGTTCCCGACCCCGCAAAGATCCCCTGTAGGAGCGGGCTTGCCCGCGAAGCAGACACCTCGGTGCATGGCACCGGCTTCGCCGGTGTTCGCGGGCAAGCCCGCTCCCACAGTGTCAGCGCTTGCCGCTGCGAATCAGCTCCATGAACACCGGCATCGCGGCCTCCCTGTCTGCCCGGATGCGCGCCATGTGCGGGTTTTCCGCCATCAGGTCGAGCAAGGCCTTGGCCTGGGGGAAGTCCGCCAGGAAGTCGATGTTCAGCACCTTCTTGCCTACCGCACAGGCCAGGTCGACCGAGAAGCAGAACATCAGGTCAGCCAGGGTCAATTCCTCGCCGGCCACATACGGCGCGAATCGGCCGTTGCGCTTGAGCGTGGCGAAACCGGCCAGCAATTCGGCGCGGGCACGTTCCTTGATCAGCGGCTCCACCGCAGCGCCAAAGAACGACTCGGCGTAGCAGGTGCGCGCCGGCAGTTCGATGTACAGCTCGATTTCCTTGAGTAGCTCGCGGACCTTGGCCTGGCCGAAGGCATCAGGCGGCAGCAACGCCTTGCCGCCCTGGGTCTGCTCGATGTAGTCGAGGATCACGCTGGTCTCGCTGAGAAAGCCCTGCTCGGTCTCCAGCACCGGCACCTTGCCCCGCGGGCTGACTTCCAGTGCGTTCGGCGTCTGGCCGCCATAGAAAGTCACTTCCTCGAACGGCAGGCCCTTTTCCAGCAGCGCCAGCTTGACCATGTTGTAGTAGTTACTGACCGAAAAACCGTGAAGCTTGAGCATGGGGTTACAGCCTCCAGGCCGTGTAGGAATGGCCGCCCTTTTATAGACCGATCCCAGGCCCCTGACCAGCTTCATGCACCCGGTCGATGACCCGCCATTGCCAGCGTGGCACACTGTGAGCCCCCTTTCAGGAGCACCGCCATGAGCGAGCCCACCGACATCGACAACGACGACGACGAAGCCTTCGCCGAGGCGACGCTGACCCAGGCCATCGAGAACCAGATCGAGAGCGGCGAGCCCGCTGCGGCCAAAGCCGTTTTCAACAAGCTGACGCTGGTCGGCTACGAACGCGAGGACATCCTCAACCTGATGGCCCACGTGCTGGCCATCGAGATCGACAACATGCTCGACGAGGACCGCCCATTCGACGGCGCGTGGTACGAGGCCGCCCTGCGCGCCCTGCCCGAGCTGCCGCCTGAGGCAGATCAAGGCGACAACGAATAAGCCTGACTACACTCCAGGATCAGGCACCCTTGGCGGTGCCGCCATCCTTGTCCAGACGTCAGGAGTCGCCATGTCCTTCACCCCCGAGTTGATCGCCGAACTTGAAGTGCTTGCCCTGTTCAACCTGGACAGCAGCCAGGAAGGCATCAAGATCCACAAAAACGCCTCGCCCGCCCTCGTTGCCGCCGCACAACGCCTGTACGACAAACAGCTTACCGACCAGCCCGACGGGGGTTATCTGACCAGCCTCGGCCATGATGCGGTGGAAAGCGTGCAGCTGTTGCTGAGCATTCTGCGCGAACCGCAGCCGGCGTGAGTTTGCACTGTCCGTTTCGCGGGACAAGCCCGCTCCCACAGGTTCTGATGACAATGCATGTCCTGTGGGAGCGGGCTTGCCCCGCGAAAGGGCCGTCCGCAGCGCTAAAAAAATGACGTCAAAAAGCCATATAGTGCTTATCCGACTGCCCCACTCAGGCTAAACTCGCCGCAGCTCCCCCGTGGCCAACCTGAGCGCGTAATGAACCACCCCCATGAAATCCGCCCCGACCTGGACCAAGGCATCGACCGCAAGGAGCTGACCAAGCTGCGGGCGCGCTTCATGCAGCTCAACCAAGGCCGTCGGCAGCGGGCGATGGAAGGGCTTTCGACACGCCAGCAGCAGGTACTGACCCTGTTGCCGCTACTGTTCCACGTCAATCACCCGCTGCTGCCCGGCTATGTTTCGGGCAGCACGCCAGCCGGGGTTTCGAACTTCGAGCCAGACGCTGCGCTGATCGCTGAAGGCCAGCGACTGGCCCGCTCGTTTACCTGCAAGACCCGCCTGGGCAACCCGCCAAGGCCGATCCATGGCCTATTTCTGATGGGCAGCCTGGGCTCGCTGGCCCAAGCCGAACAAAGCGACATGGACCTGTGGGTCTGCCACAGCCCAGGCCTGGGCGAAGGCCCGCTCGCCGAGCTACGACGCAAGTGCCAACTGCTCGAGGCCTGGGCCGACAGCATGGGCGCCGAAGCGCACTTCTTCCTGATCGACACCGAGGGCTTCGCCCAGGGCGAACGCGACAGCCAGCTCAGCTCCGACGACTGCGGCACCACCCAGCATTACCTGCTGCTGGACGAGTTCTACCGCACCGCCATCTGGCTCGCCGGACGCACGCCGCTGTGGTGGCTGGTGCCGGACTACCAGGAGCACAACTACCAGGCTTACACCCAGACCTTGTTGTCCAAGCGCTTCATCCGCAGCCAGGACGACCTGGACCTGGGCCACTTGGCGCACATTCCGCCTGGCGAATATGTGGGCGCGGGGTTGTGGCAATTGTTCAAGGGTATCGATTCGCCCTACAAGTCGCTGCTCAAGTTGTTGCTGACCGAGGTCTACGCCAGCGAGCATCCTGGGGTGCGCTGCCTGAGCCTGGACTACAAGCAGGCAGTGTTCGCCAACCGGCTCGACCTCGACGAGCTGGACCCCTACGTGATGGTGTACCGACGCATCGAGCGCTACCTGCAGCAACGCGGCGAGACCGCACGACTGGAGCTGGTGCGGCGCAGCCTGTACCTGAAGGTCAACAAGAAGCTCAGCGAGTGGGGCAATGCCCGCGCCAGCGGTTGGCAGCGCCAGTTGCTGCAGCGCCTGGCCGATGAGTGGGGCTGGGACGAACGGCAACTGGCCCTGCTCGACAGCCGCAGCCAGTGGAAGGTCGCCCAGGTGGCAGCCGAGCGCCGCGAGTTGGTTGCCGAACTCAACCACAGCTACCGTTTTCTCGGTCAGTTCGCCCAGCACCAGGGCGCCAGCAGTTGCGCCGACCAGCGCGACCTCAACGTGCTGGGCCGGCGCTTGTATGCCGCATTCGAGCGGCGCGCCGGCAAGATAGAAGTGATCAATCCCGGCATCGCCCCCGACCTCGCTGAAGACACCCTGACCCTGGTCCAGTCGCCCAATCGCAAGGAGCCGGGCAGCCATCACTGGGGCCTGTACCACGGCAATCTGGGCGTGCACGAATGGGAGCACTTCAGCCCGATCAAGCGCTGCCGTGAGCTGCTCGAATTGCTGACCTGGGCCCACCGCAACGGCGTGATCGACAGCAGCACCCGACTGGCCCTGCACCCAGGCACCAGCGATCTGAGCGAGTTCGAGTTGTTCAGCCTGCTCGGCTGCCTGCAGCAAGGTATCCCACTGCCCTTGCAGCCGGTCAGCGAGGCGCGCCTGCTGCAACCGAGCGCGGCTGACGAGATCCTGCTGCTGGTCAACGTCGGGGTCGACCCTCTGCACCACCACCGCGACCTGAACATCCTGATGACCACTGAGCGCACCGACTCGCTCAGCTACGCCGGGGTCCGGGAAAACCTGGTGCTGACCGTGGACCAGGTCACCCTCAACAGCTGGAACGAGGTCCTGGTACAGCGGTTCGACGGCGAGCACGCGTTGTTGCGTTGCCTGCGCGACTACCTCAACAGCCTCGGCCAGCGCAGCCATCGACCTCGGCTGCGGGTTCGCTGCTTCTGCCATAACCGTGCACAGGCCATCAGCCAGCGGGTCGAGGAGCTGTTCGTCACCGCCCGGCAGTTGCTCGACCAGGGGGCCGGCCACCGATACCTGGTACAGGTCGCGCAGCACACCCATGTGCTGGAACTGCTGCCCGGCCAGGTCACGCTGACCACCCTGGGCGACCACGATGCCCTGCTCGATCATCTGGGTCTACCGCGCACCTGCTACAGCCCCCTGCACCTGGACCCTCAGGCGCTGCAGGACCACGACCTGCCGCTGCTGCTGGAGCAGGGGCTGCCCGAGTGCATCCAGGTGTTCTATCGCCTGCTCGATGGCTGGGCCGACCTGTACGTGCTGGACGAGCACAATGCCCTGTGGCAACAACGCCTGCCGCTGCACGACGAGAACCACCTGCTGCTGCCGCTGCAGCGCTTCCTGCGCTCGGTGGTGATGCGCCACGACGCCAGGCTGGCGCTGGACAGTCCGCAGGCGTCATTGGAAATCCACTACGCCCAGTTGCTCCCCTCGGGGCCAGGCAAGGCGCGCAGCATCGAGCCACGGGTGGTCCCCAACGCTGGCGTCGATCAGCCCTACTACGAAGTGCAGGCAATCCTGCAGGCCGGAGCGCAGGGCGAGGTGCACGTCACGCTGTACTGCGACCAGCAGGAGTTTTCCGAGCTGGACCATGGCGACCAGCTATACGAAGCGGTTGCCCGGCAGATCCTCGGTCGGCGGCGCAGCGCCGGTCACTACCGCTGCTACATCACCGACCTGGACCTGTCCGAACTGCTCGATGACGAACAGGGGTCGACCCTGCTCTACCTGCGCTACAAGCGCGAGCTCGAACATGCCCTGAACCTGGGGCTGGAGCGGCTGCAGGCCCTACGCCCCCACTGACCCAGGCCGGCGCTTCCCCCTGCCCCTCCGGTCGACGCGCGAACATGCTCTGCACTCCACCCACCCTTGGAGCGCATCATGAACAAGCAGAACTGGATGGGCGCCCTGCCTGCACTGGGTCGCCTACGCATCGATCAGTTGGTCCTTCCGGGCAGCCACGACTCCGGCATGGATAAACAGGCAGACAATATCGTCCCGCCGCAGGAAGTCACCCAGGACGTCTCCTGCATCGAGCAGATCCGCGGTGGCATCCGCGTGCTCGATCTGCGCGTGCGGGCCAACCGCGAATACCCACCCGCCTCGCCCTACAGATACAAGCTCTACCACATGAGCACATCCGGCCGCACCGTCCTGGGTGACGTGCTACTGGAGCTGCAGCGCTTCTATGACGAACCTGACCATGCGCGGGAAATCGTCATTCTCGACTTCCATCAATTCGACAATTTCAGCCACCAGGAACATCACTGGTTGCTCGAGTTGGTGGAAAGGCATCTGGGGCAGCGCATCATCCCCTGGGCGCTGCGCCGCCTGACCTTGGACCAACTGTGGCATGACCACCCCGGCAAAACCGTGGTGGTGGCGTACAACAACGCAGCGCGGGGCCAACACTGGGATGGGGTGAGACAAAACTGGATCGGAGAGGACACGCCGTCCACCGAGGCGCTGAAGGCCTTCATGGACACGCTGGCCGGCAGCTACAAACCAGACTACGTCCTGCGGTCCATCCAGTGCGCCAAGTACAACAGGATCGTCTTCACCCCGGACGATTTCTCCGACAAGATCGATGAGTGGTTCGCATCAGTGGATCTGCAGAGCTACATCCAGGGCTTTCACATCATCAATACCGACTGGTCGCTGCGCAGCCGGATCGTCGACAATTGCATCCACGCCTGCCACGTCAGGTCGCTGAGCATTCCTTGAGCACCGTGCGGGCGGTCAGAGATCGAAATCGCCCGCCGCTTCTGGCTGGTACTCCACCTCGAGCAACTTCAGCTTCAAGGTCTTGCCCCCAGGCGCCGGCCAGTCGATCTGCTCGCCCACCGACAGGCCCAGCAGCGCGCAGCCGATCGGCGCCAGGATCGAGACCTTGCCGTCGCCGCCGGCATCCTTCGGATACACCAGGGTCAGGTGGTAGTCCTTGCCACTGGCTTCTTCGCGGCAGTGCACCCGGGAGTTCATGGTCACCACACCCGCCGGTACTTCCTCATGGCCGACCACCTGCTCGGCGCGGTCCAGCTCCTCCTGCAAGGCGAGCACGCCCGGCGTCGATTCGTCGAGACTGTCGATCAGGCGCTCCAGACGCTGCACGTCCAAGCGGGTGAGGATGAGGGAAGGCTTGGTGCTCATGATCCTGTCAGGCTCCTTCGAAAGGTTTTCTATGGGCAGATAAAGCAAAACCCCGCCCAAGGGCGGGGTTTGTGAATGCTTTTGGCGTCACCGACGCATAACCCGACACTAACACAGCCAGGCAAATACTCAAGCCTGTGCCGTCAACCAGATGCCTTGTCGCGCAATGCCCGAGCCTCGGCGCAGATCTGCCGGCGGCGCTGGTCGTCCGCCGAGCGCCACTCGCGAATGTGCTCGACGTGGCGGTGGCAACCGGTGCAGACCCGCTGCTCGTCCAGCCGGCAGACACTGATGCACGGCGACGGCACTGCCGGGCTGACGTTGCTGTAAAGCGGCTTGGGTGGCCGCGCCTGGGTGCTCATGTCAGATCTCGTCGAAGTCCAGCTTCTCGCCGGCCCGCTCCCAGACGATCCGCTCGAGCATCTCGCCGAGCAGTTCCTCGCTTTTCTCGCAGACCCACTTGCCGCTTTCTTCGTCGTAATCGAAGTGGAAGCCACCGGAGCGGTCGGCCAACCACAGCTGACGCAGGGGTTCCTGGCGGCTGAAGATCAGCTGAGCACCGTTATCGAACTTGACGGTCAGGACACCGGCGGAGTTCTCCATATCCAGGTCCAGGTCGCTTTCGTCGAACAGGTCTTCCAGTGCCTGCTGGGTAGCGTCGACCAAGTCATGAAAACGCGCTTCGCTCAAACTCATTGCAAGAACCTCGATATTGACTGCGTGACTGGCAAGCCGGGCAAGATACGGGCGCAAGGCACCCGCCGCAAGCCGCGAGCTACAAGCGGCTAGAAAAAGCCCAGCGTACACCGCTCAGCTTTTGCTTGCCGCTTGTAGCTTGCAACTTGCGCTCCCGGCTACCCCGCCCGACGGACCGGCTCTTGCGTAGGCAATCCGCCGGCCGCTCGGTATACTCGGGCGCAATACTGCTTATTTCAAAGGATTTCACCAATGAAGCGCCTGATTTCCTCCTTCGCGGCGCTGGTCGCTGTTGCCTGCCTCGTCTCGGCCTGCGGCCAGAAAGGCCCGCTGTACCTGCCTGAAGACGGCAAGGACGGCAAAGGCAGCCATTCGTCGCACCAGCATCAGCACGCCCAACCTGTACAACAGGCCGAGCCGCAAGACCAGCAGCCTGAGCTCGATGCCGAGCCCGAGCAGTCGCCAGCGCAGTAAGGAAATCAGATGAACGCTTTCAACTACCGCGACGGCCAACTGTTCGCGGAAGGCGTGGCCCTGTCGGCCATCGCCGAACGCTTCGGCACCCCGACCTACGTGTACTCGCGCGCACACATCGAAGCCCAGTACCGCAGCTACACCGACGCCCTGCAAGGCACCGAGCACCTGGTGTGCTTCGCGGTCAAGGCCAACTCCAACCTCGGCGTGCTGAACCTGCTGGCACGCCTGGGGGCGGGCTTCGACATCGTCTCCGGCGGTGAGCTGGAGCGTGTGCTGGCCGCCGGCGGGCGTGCCGATCGCGTGGTCTTCTCCGGCGTCGGCAAGACCCGCGAAGACATGCGCCGTGCTCTGGAAGTGGGCGTGCACTGCTTCAACGTCGAGTCCACCGACGAGCTGGAGCGCCTGCAAGTCGTGGCTGCCGAGATGGGCAAGGTCGCGCCGGTCTCGCTGCGGGTCAACCCGGACGTCGATGCCGGTACCCACCCGTACATCTCCACCGGCCTCAAGGAAAACAAGTTCGGCATCGCCATCGCCGACGCCGAGGCCATCTACGTGCGTGCCGCGCAACTGCCTAACCTGGACGTGGTCGGCGTCGACTGCCACATCGGTTCGCAGCTGACCACCGTCGCGCCGTTCCTCGATGCCCTCGACCGCCTGCTGGCCCTGGTCGACCGCCTCGCCGAATGCGGCATCCACCTGCGCCACCTGGACCTGGGCGGCGGAGTCGGCGTGCGCTACCGCGACGAAGAACCGCCCCTGGTGGCCGACTACATTCAGGCCATTCGTGAGCGCGTCGGCGAGCGCGACTTGGCCCTGGTGTTCGAGCCAGGCCGTTACATCGTGGCCAACGGCGGCGTGCTGCTGACCCGCGTGGAATACCTCAAGCACACCGAACACAAGGACTTCGCCATCGTCGATGCGGCGATGAACGACCTGATCCGCCCGGCCCTGTACCAAGCCTGGATGGGCGTCAGCGCCGTTACCCCGCGCGAAGGTGAAGGCCGTCCCTACGACCTGGTCGGGCCGATCTGCGAGACCGGCGACTTCCTGGCCAAGGACCGTCAACTGAACCTGGCCGAAGGCGATCTGCTGGCCGTGCAGTCCGCTGGCGCCTATGGTTTCGTCATGAGCTCGAACTACAACACCCGTGGCCGCTGCGCCGAGGTGCTGGTCGACGGCGACCAGGCCTTCGAAGTACGCCGCCGCGAGACCATTGCCGAACTGTTCGCCGGCGAAAGCCTGCTGCCGGAGTGAACCCATGCTGCTGCGCTTTACCAAGATGCATGGGCTGGGCAACGACTTCATGGTCCTCGACCTGGTCAGCCAGCACGCGCATATCCAGCCCAAGCACGCCAAGCAATGGGGCGACCGGCATACCGGCATCGGTTTCGACCAACTGCTGATCGTCGAGGCACCGAGCAATCCGGAAGTGGACTTCCGCTACCGGATCTTCAACGCTGACGGATCCGAAGTGGAACAGTGCGGCAATGGCGCACGCTGCTTCGCCCGGTTCGTGCTCGACAAGCGCCTGACCGCAAAGAAGCGTATCCGCGTCGAAACCAAGGGCGGCATCATCGAGCTGGACGTGCAGAACGACGGCCAGGTGTGTGTCGACATGGGCCCGCCGCGCTTCGTCCCGGCCGACATCCCGTTCGTCGCCGACGCCCAGGCCACCAGTTATCCGCTGGAGGTCGACGGCCAGGTCTACCCGATCGCCGCCTTGTCCATGGGCAACCCCCATGCGGTGCTGCGCGTCGATGACGTGCACAGCGCTCCGGTACACACCCTCGGCCCGAAAATCGAAAACCACCCACGCTTCCCACAGCGGGTTAACGCCGGTTTCCTTCAGGTCATCGACCGCCACCGCGCCAACCTGCGGGTGTGGGAGCGCGGCGCGGGCGAGACCCAGGCTTGCGGCACCGGTGCCTGCGCCGCGGCCGTGGCGGCAATCAGCCAGGGCTGGATGGATTCCCCGGTTTCCCTCGACCTGCCTGGCGGGCGCCTGAACATCGAATGGGCCGGCCCCGGCAAGCCCGTGCTGATGACCGGCCCAGCCGTGCGCGTCTACGAAGGACAGGTTCGTCTCTAAGCGAGTATCCGCCATGACCGATCAGCCAAAGGTTGTACCGCAGACCGATGCCCTCGATGACGAGGCGGTGGTCGCCTACCTGCGCGCCCACCCGACCTTCTTCGCCGAGCACGACGAACTGCTCGTCGAACAACGCATCCCCCACCAGCGCGGCGACAGTGTGTCGCTGGTGGAGCGCCAGCTCACGCTGCTGCGTGAGCGAAATATCGAGATGCGCCATCGTCTGTCGCAGCTGATGGACGTGGCCCGGGACAATGACCGGCTATTCGACAAGACCCGCCGGCTGATCCTCGACCTGCTCGATGCCGCTACCTTGGAAGAAGTGGTGATGGCCGTCGAAGACAGCCTGCGCCAGGAGTTCCAGGTGCCTTTCGTCAGCCTGATCCTGTTTGGCGACAACGCGGCGCCAGTGGGTCGCTGGGTCAGCGGCGCCGAGGCGCAACAAGCCATCGGCGGGTTGCTCGGTGGCGGCAAGACGGTCAGTGGCAACCTGCGCGAGCACGAGCTGGCCTTCCTGTTCGGCGAGCAGGAGCGCCACGAGGTCGGCTCCAGCGCCGTTGCCGCCCTGGAACACCAGGGACTGCACGGTGTGCTGGCGATCGGCAGCCGCGACCCGCAGCACTATAAGAGCAGCGTCGGTACGTTGTTCCTCGGCTACATTGCCGAAGTGCTCGGGCGTGTCGTCCCGCGGGTGACCCAGACCCTGCGCCCGGTCCGCTGATGGAGCGCCAACTGGACGCTTATTGCGCGCACCTGCGCAACGAGCGCCAGGTGTCCGAACACACCCTGCTGGCGTACCGACGCGACCTGACCAAAGTCATCGAATACTGTGACAGCCAGGGCATCGCCGGCTGGAGCGAGCTGCAAATCCAGCAACTGCGCCAGTTGGTCGCCCGGCAGCATCACCACGGCCAATCGCCACGCAGCCTGGCCCGCCTGCTGTCGGCGGTGCGCGGCCTGTACCGCTACCTCAATCGTGAAGGTCTCTGTCAGCACGACCCCGCTACCGGCCTGAGCGCTCCACGGGGCGAACGCAGGCTGCCCAAGGTGCTGGACACCGACCGCGCCTTGCAACTGCTCGATGGCGGCGTCGACGACGACTTCATCGCCCGTCGCGACCAGGCCATCCTCGAGCTGTTCTATTCCTCCGGCCTGCGCCTTTCCGAGCTGAACAACCTCGACATCGAGCAGCTCGACCTCACTGCCGGCCTGGTCCAGGTGCTCGGCAAAGGCGGCAAGGCTCGGGTGCTGCCGGTCGGACGCAAGGCCCGCGAGGCACTGCAGGCGTGGTTCAAGCTGCGCGGCATCGGTAGCCCGCGTGATGGCGCGGTGTTCATCACCCGCCAGGGCAAGCGCATGAGCCCACGGGCCATCCAACTGCGGGTCAAGACCGCCGGCGAGCGGGAGCTGGGGCAACACCTGCACCCGCACATGCTTCGCCACTCCTTCGCCAGCCATGTGCTGGAATCATCCCAGGACCTGCGCGCCGTGCAGGAGATGCTCGGCCATGCCGACATCGGCACCACGCAGATCTACACCCACCTGGACTTCCAGCACCTGGCCAAGGTGTACGACAGCGCCCATCCTCGGGCCAAACGCAGCAAAGGCACAGAATCATGAGCATCAAGCTGATCACCTTCGACCTCGACGACACCCTGTGGGATACCGCGCCGGTCATCGCCAGTGCCGAGGTCGTCCTGCGCGACTGGCTCGAGGCCAACGCCCCCCTACTCGGCGGCGTACCGGTCGAGCACCTGTTCGCCATCCGCGAGCGTCTGGTACAGGACGAGCCTGGCCTCAAGCATCGCATCAGCGCCCTGCGCCGACGGGTGTTGTTCCACGCCCTGGAAGAGGTCGGCTACAGCGAGAAACACGCGCAGGAGCTGGCCAACGAGGGCTTCGAAGTGTTTCTCCATGCCCGACATCAGGTCGAGGTGTTCCCTGAGGTGCAGCCAGTATTGGAGATCTTGCGCCATCGCTACACCTTGGGCGTGGTCACCAATGGCAACGCAGATGTGAGTCGCCTGGGACTGGCGGACTATTTCAAGTTCGCCCTGTGCGCCGAAGACCTCGGCATCGGCAAGCCAGACCCGGCGCCGTTCATGGAAGCGCTCAAGCGCGGCGAGGCCGAGGCCAGCGCGGCCGTGCACATTGGCGACCACCCCGGCGACGACATCGCCGGGGCGCAGCGCGCTGGCCTGCGCGCAGTGTGGTTCAACCCCCAGGGCAAGGACTGGAACGGCGAGCAGGCCCCGGATGCCGAGATCCAAAGGCTGTCGCAATTGCCCGAGGTGATTGCGCGCTGGCGCTGACAGTGTGGGAGCAACGGTCTTGCTCAATTTCTAAAAGCTGGCGCGACCTCTGTGGGAGATCACCCAGCCCTTCTGGGCTGCGCTGTCGCGCAGAGAACTGTGGCCACTGTGGGAGCGGCGGTTCGGCGCCCCGACTTGTCCCGCGAATGGGGGGACGCGGTGGATGGCACCGGCTTCGCCGGTGTTCGCGGGACAAGCCCGCTCCCACAGATCCCCGCTAAATCAATGAGTTATGTTTTATTCTGTGGGAGCGGGCTTGCCCCGCGAACACGGGCGAAGCCCGTGCCATCCACCACGGTGTCGGCTTCGCGGGCAAGCCCGCTCCCACAGCGATAACGCCAGGCACAAAAAAGCCCGCAGCGACGGCGGGCTTCTTTGCATGCCACCCCTCAGATAGGGCGGCTACCGTACTTGTTGTCCGGTTTCTTGGGCGGGTCGGCGACCACGTTGGCCTCGACTTCCTGAACCTTGCCGCCACGGGCCAGGAACTCTTCCATGGCCTTGGCCAGGGCGTCACGCTCCTTCTGCTTGGCTTCCATGCTCGGCATCTCGTCTACCGAGACTGCCGCCTTGGATTTGCCCTTGGCAGCCGGAGCAGGACTGCTGTCGTCATCGCCGGCGTCTTCGACGCTGTCGTCAGCGGCGGCTTCGAGGCCTTCATCACCCTCGTCTTCGTCGCCTACTTCGAGGTCATCATTTTCCAGATCGTCGTCGCTCATGTTCTACCTCATGACTTGCGAAAAGCAGGTTAGTTATAGACCAGTGGTGCCGTAGACCGGCGACCACCAGTGAAAATTCAACTGGCCGTGGGTTAGGCCACTGCCCTTGAGCCGCGCTCCTGGTGGGAGCTGCCGCCCTGCAGGCCCTGCTCCTGGCAGAGCCTGACGAAATCCTTGATACCTTGCTGGCCACGCGCCATTGGCAAGCCTAGCAAAGGCTGGCGAAGCGTGTGGACTGCTTCTAAAACACCTTCGGCGCGCATTCTAGCGCGCTTGCAGAAAAAGCAAAGCTCCATAAACGCGCCAATAGTTGTAAGTTTTCAACCTACGTCACGAACAGATGTGATCAACCGTTTGCGCGTCGGCAAAAGGCGAATTTCAGGCAAAAAAATGCCCGGCGAACCGGGCAAGTTTTTCCAGCGTCGCAGTTACAGGTTGTAGCCGCGTTCGTTGTGTTGAGCCAGGTCGAGGCCGACCGACTCTTCTTCTTCGTTGACCCGCAGGCCCATCACCACGTCCAGCACCTTGAGGATCACGTAGGTGGCGATGGCGGTGTAGACCACGGTGAAGATCACGCCCTTGGCCTGGATCCAGACCTGTGCACCGATGTCGGTGACTGCGCCGAAGCCACCCAGGGCCGGGGCTGCGAACACGCCGGTGAGGATCGCACCGATGATGCCGCCGATGCCGTGCACGCCGAAGGCGTCCAGCGAGTCGTCATAGCCGAGCTTGCGCTTGAGGGTAGTGGCGCAGAAGTAGCAGACCACACCCGAGACCAGGCCAATCACCAGCGCGCCCATCGGGCCGACGGTGCCGGCTGCCGGGGTGATGGCGACCAGGCCGGCGACCACACCGGAGGCGATGCCCAGAGCGCTCGGCTTACCGTGACCGATCCACTCGGCGAACATCCAACCCAGGGCGGCGGCAGCGGTGGCGATCTGGGTGACCAGCATGGCCATGCCGGCAGTGCCGTTGGCCGCGGCGGCGGAACCGGCGTTGAAGCCGAACCAGCCGACCCACAGCATGGCGGCGCCCATCAGGGTGTAGCCCAGGTTGTGCGGCGCCATCGGGGTGGTCGGGTAGCCCTTGCGCTTGCCCAGCACCAGGCAGCAGACCAGACCCGCGATACCGGCGTTGATGTGCACCACGGTGCCGCCAGCGAAGTCCAGCACGCCCCAGTCCCACATCAGAGCACCGTCACCGCTCCAGACCATGTGTGCGATCGGCGCGTAGACCAGGGTGAACCAGATGCCCATGAACACCAGCATCGCGGAGAACTTCATGCGCTCGGCGAAAGCACCGACGATCAGCGCCGGCGTGATGATGGCGAAGGTCATCTGGAAGGTGATGAACACCGCCTCGGGGAACAGCGCGGCGGCCGAGGTCAGGCTGTCAGGCGTGACACCGCTGAGGAAGGCTTTGGAGAAGCCACCGACGAAGGAATTGAAGTTCAGCACGCCTTTCTCCATACCCGTGGTATCGAAGGCCATGCTGTAGCCGTAGACCATCCACAGGATGCTCATCAGGCCGGTAATGGCGAAGCATTGCATCATCACCGACAGTACGTTCTTGGAACGCACCATGCCGCCGTAGAACAAGGCAAGACCGGGGATGGTCATGAACAGCACGAGCGCCGTAGAAGTCAGCATCCAGGCGGTGTCGCCGGAGTTCAGCGCTGGGGCAGCTTCCTCTGCCAGGGCGAGCCCAGGCGTTACGAGGGACAATAGGGCTCCTAGCCCTGCGATCTGACGCAGAGTCATGTTGTTTTCTCCTGGGGCGTTGGGTTTGGTGAGGCTTTGGTTGTCGCTTAGATCGCGTCGGTATCGGTCTCGCCGGTACGGATGCGGATCGCCTGCTCCAGATTCACCACGAAGATCTTGCCGTCACCGATCTTGCCGGTGTTGGCCGCTTTGGTAATGGCTTCGATCACCCGATCGAGGTCCTTGTCATCGATGGCGACATCGATCTTGACCTTTGGCAGGAAGTCGACCACGTATTCCGCGCCGCGATACAGCTCGGTATGGCCCTTCTGCCGGCCGAAGCCTTTGACTTCGGTAACGGTGATGCCCTGCACGCCGATTTCCGACAGCGACTCGCGCACGTCGTCCAGCTTGAACGGCTTGATGATGGCTGTGACTAGCTTCATGAAACTCTCTCCCGATTTGGTGGACTTGCCCCAGGAAAACAAACCCGTCTCAAGTCTAAGCGCAGCGGTTGGCTTTGTAACGCGTCGTCGGCATCCGGCTCCGCGTGCGCACTGCCTGGTCACAAGGAACTGCATCAGTGCATGGCTCGCTAAGGTCATTGCAGAAACCTTGCCAGGTTGGTGAAGCCCCGAAAAAACAACTAGTTGAGCGCATTTGTCGGCATTGGCCAGTCGCCAGCATTGAAAAGATGCACGATTTCGGTGCGTACCCAGCCGCTGCACTGCTCGAAAAATGTGCAACGGTGGTCCGACCCGGGCGCCACGAAGCCAAAGGGCGTCCGTGCTACACTGCGGGCCATTTCTCATTTGCCCTGGACCGCCGAACATGCTCGCGCCAAAAGCCCTACTCGACGCCCTCAGCGACCAGGCCTCGCGCCTGTTCAGCAACGACACCGCCCAGCCTCGCGCCGAACTGGAGAGCCAGTTCAAGGTGCTGATGCAAGGGGCCTTCAGCAAGCTGGACCTGGTCAGCCGGGAAGAATTCGACAGCCAGATGGTCGTACTGGCCCGTACCCGGGCACGCCTCGAAGCGCTGGAAAAGCAGGTCGCCGAGCTGGAAGCCCGGTTGCGGCCGAGCACCGAGGAATAACCACAACCACGCGTGCGGCGCTCGATCTCACAGGCGCCAAACACCTTACGACAAGCATCCCCCGTATGCCTGCAAAACGTTGACGCACTCTTCTGCCGGCCCTCCAGCAGCCGGCAACTAAGCTTGGGAGCAAGCCGCAGGAAGCGGTCCCCCAACAGCGACAACGGAGCGTCCATGTCCCTCGCCCTCGTCCACAGCCGCGCCCAGGTAGGCGTGCAGGCGCCGGCTGTCAGCGTCGAAACTCACCTGGCCAACGGCCTGCCCAATCTCACCCTGGTCGGCTTGCCGGAAACCACGGTCAAAGAAAGCAAAGACCGGGTACGCAGTGCCATCGTCAACTCGAAGCTGGACTACCCTGCCCGGCGCATCACCCAGAACCTCGCCCCCGCCGACCTGCCGAAAGACGGCGGACGCTACGACCTGGCCATTGCCCTGGGCATTCTCGCTGCCAGCGGACAGGTCCCGGTGGCCGGGCTGAACGACCTCGAATGCCTCGGTGAACTGGCGCTGTCCGGGAAGTTACGACCCGTGCAGGGCGTGCTTCCGGCGGCACTGGCAGCACGGGAGGCCGGACGCGCCTTGGTGGTGCCCACAGAAAACGCCGAGGAAGCGAGTCTGGCCGGAGGGCTGGTGGTCTACGCCGTGGGCCACTTGCTGGAACTGGTGGCCCACCTCAACGGCCAGGTGCCGTTGGCACCTTATGCGGCCAACGGCCTGCTGCTGCAACAACGGCCCTATCCCGATCTCAGCGAGGTCCAGGGCCAGGTAGCCGCCAAGCGTGCGCTGCTGCTGGCGGCAGCTGGAGCACATAACCTGTTGTTCACCGGACCACCGGGCACCGGCAAGACCTTGCTGGCCAGCCGGTTGCCAGGGCTGTTGCCGCCGCTGGACGAGAACGAGGCGTTGGAAGTAGCGGCCATCCGCTCGGTGTGCGGTGGCGCGCCATTGCGCAGCTGGCCCCAGCGACCGTTTCGTCACCCGCATCATTCGGCTTCGGGGCCTGCACTGGTGGGCGGCAGCAGCCGACCGCAACCCGGCGAAATCACCCTCGCCCACCATGGCGTACTGTTTCTCGACGAACTGCCCGAGTTCGAGAGGCGGGTGCTTGAGGTGCTGCGCGAACCCATGGAATCGGGTGAGATCGTTATCGCGAGGGCTCGTGACAAGGTGCGCTTCCCGGCCCGCTTCCAACTGGTAGCAGCGATGAACCCCTGCCCCTGTGGCTACCTGGGCGATCCCTCCGGGCGTTGCCGCTGCAGCACCGAACAGATCCAGCGCTACCGCAACAAGCTGTCTGGTCCGTTGCTCGACCGCATCGACTTGCACCTGACCGTCGCCCGCGAAAGCACCACCTTGACCAGCGATCCCAGCGGCGATACCAGCGCCGCCGTCGGTGCCCGTGTTGCCGAGGCCCGGGAGCTGCAGCAGCGCCGCCAGGGCTGCGCCAATGCCTTTCTCGACCTGCACGGGCTGCGCAAGCATTGCGCACTCACGCAAGCGGACCAAACCTGGCTGGAAAACGCCTGCGAGCGCCTGACCCTGTCCCTGCGTGCTGCCCACAGGCTACTCAAGGTAGCGCGCACGCTTGCTGACCTGGAGCGCACTGAATCGATCACCCGGGCGCATCTGGCTGAGGCCCTGCAGTATCGGCCCGGGAGCTGAACGACGGTTACTCGACCTGACAGTGAGCCAGCAGCTCCAGCAGCACGCGCGCCTGCAACGTGGTGACGAGCTCCCGATCGCGTACCTTGATCGTGACTTCCACCTTGGCCTCACTTTCAACTGCCAGGCCATGGCCAGGGGGCTCCAGCGATACCGCGCCTGCCAGTCGATAACCGCGCCGCGCCACGGTCTGGATGAAACCACGATCACCGAAGGCCTTGCGCAGCGACGACACCTGCACCTGCAGGTTGTTGTCCTCCACCACCGTGCCGGCCCAGACTTCGCGCAACAACTGCTCCTTGCCGACCACCTGGCCGTTGGCCCGAATCAACGCCGCCAACACTTCGAATGCCCTTCCCCCCAACGCCACCGGCCGGCCATCGAGAAAGGCTTCTCGGCGCTCCAGCGACACCCGGACATTGCCTGATTCGATCATGCTTCTCACACCTTCCAGGTTGGCACCCCGCAGCGTCGGGCTGCTCTGCCGCGGGCTTCATGGCCTGTCAGTATAAGCAGCGACACTCCATACCCGGCTCAGGCACCGGCGGCTTGGCAGAAACGGGAACCATCTTGACCGTTCTCGACACCTAGCCCTGGCGCCGATCCCGCAAGCGCTCAAGCGCTGGCGCGTGCTGCCAGACGCCAAGCCTTGGGTGGCTGGCCGACCAGTCGGCTGAAAGCCCGGGTGAAGTGGGCCTGGTCGCAGAACCCGCATTCGAGTCCGATGTCGGTGAGCGGCGTATCGGTTGTCAGCAACCGCTTGGCCTTTTCCATGCGCGCCAATAGTCGCCACGCTTGCGGCGACAAACCCGTCGCGACCTTGAACGCGCGCGAGAAATGACTGCGTGTGAGGTTGCACATGGCGGCGATTTCGATGATCGAAAAGCTGCCATGAAGCATCAATGCCTTGGCCCGCCGCAGTCGCACAGAGGTAAGCCCACCAGGTACGGGCGAGCGCTCCAGGGCCATACCTGTAGTCATCGCGGTCCTCCTGTCGAATGCCCGCAGTCTGCCGCGCGGGCAGTGACGAAGTCCTGAGCGAAAGCTGAAAAGTTCTTAATTGCGACGCGCTGTGCCGTAAGATGTCCGACGTGTTCCGCTTCGTGCCGCTGAAACGGCCAACGCCAAGGCGAGAGAAATATGAGTCGCGCACACCGCACCGTGGCCATGGTGCTGTTCAACGATGTGCTGTTGCTGGATGTGACCGGGCCGATGGACGCCTTCACCATCGCCAACCGCTTTTTGCCCCCCGAACGGCAGTACCAGCTGCTGACTTTCGCCGAAGAAGCCAAGGCGATCCGCAGTTCATGCGGGCTGAGAGTCTTGGCCGACCAATGCCTGGACAACTTGCCTGCGGCTGTCGACCTGCTGCTGGTACCGGGCGGGCCAGGGGCCTATAACGTCGCCCTGCCCGCACTGGAAAGCTGGCTCGGCCCGGCGGCGCGCTCGGCGAAACGGTTCGGAGCCATTTGTACCGGGGTGTTCCTGCTGGGTCGGGCCGGGCTGTTGGACGGTTACCGTTGCACCACCCACTGGAATTACGTGCAGCGCCTGGCGAGCAGCTTTCCGCAAGCGAAGGTCGAGACCGAGCACATCTACGTGATCGACCGCAATCTGATCACCTCCGGCGGCATCACTGCAGGCATCGACTTGGCCTTGGCGGTGATTGCCGAAGATCACGGCAAGTCCCTCGCCCTGGAAGTCGCCAAGGTATTGCTGGTCGCCCGCCACCGCCAGGGTGGCCAGACGCCGTACGGCCCGCTGCTGGCCGCGGTGCCACGCGATGGCTCGCCGGTGGCGCGGGTCCAGGCCTACATCGTCGATCACATCGACCAGGCCTTCACCGTGCAGAAAATGGCCGGGCTGGTGGCGATGAGCAGCCGCAACTTTGCACGGATCTTCCAACGTGAGGTTGGCATCACACCGTTGCAGTACTTGCAGAACGCACGCATAGACCAGGCACGCAAGCTACTCGAGAGCAGTGACTTGCCCTTGAAGGTGGTGGCGGCGCAATGTGGATTCGGCAGTGACCGGCACATGCGCAAGGTATTCTGTGAGCGGATCGGTATGACGCCTGCCCAATACCGAGCTCAATTCGGTGGAACCAGCTGATCGACGTTGGCGAGCAGGTCGGCACTGACTGTCACCTCTGCTAGGACAATGTGTCTACCGACCAACAGATTGTCTAAGACTGCCGCCATCCCCAGAATGGTCCTCCCCATTTTTCAACCGCTGCCCCGGCAGCTCATGGAGTAAGAGCCAATGCCACACGAAGGCAGCCTTCTGCAAACCGCGGTGATCTTTCTGGTCGCCGCGGTCCTTGCCGTCCCTCTGGCCAAGCGCCTTCAGTTGGGTGCCGTGATCGGCTACCTGTTGGCGGGCGTCGCCATCGGCCCCCAGGCCCTGGGCCTGATTCGCGATACCGAAAGCGTCGCGCATATCTCCGAGCTGGGGGTGGTCCTGCTGCTGTTCATCATCGGCCTGGAGTTGTCGCCCAAGCGCCTGTGGCTGATGCGCAAGTCGGTGTTCGGCGTCGGTAGCGCGCAGGTGTTGCTGACCGGTGCGGTCATCGGCGCCATCGCTTTATTCGGCTTCGCCCAGTCCCTACCAGCAGCCCTCGTGCTGGGCCTGGGCCTGGCGCTATCGTCCACCGCCCTGGGCTTGCAGAGCCTGGCCGAAGGCAAGCAGCTCAATGCGCCCCATGGCCGCCTGGCCTTCGCCATCCTGTTGTTTCAGGACATCGCCGCGATTCCGCTGATCGCCCTGGTGCCTCTGTTGGCGGCGAACGGTCCGGACACCAGCCATGGCGACGGCCTGCAACATGGCCTGAAGGTCTTCGCCAGCATCGCCGTGGTGATCGTCGGCGGTCGTTATCTGCTGCGTCCGGTATTCCGCACCGTGGCCCGCACTGGCCTGCCGGAGGTGTCCACCGCCACCGCGCTGCTGGTGGTGATCGGCACGGCCTGGCTGATGGAAGAGGCTGGTATTTCCATGGCGCTGGGGGCGTTTCTGGCTGGTTTGCTGTTGGCCGATTCGGAGTACCGCCACGAGCTCGAATCGCAGATCGAGCCATTCAAGGGGCTGCTGCTGGGGTTGTTCTTCATCAGTGTCGGCATGGGCGCCAACCTGCGTCTGCTGCTGGAAATGCCACTGGTATTGCTGGGCCTGACGCTGCTGCTGATCCTGGTCAAGCTGACCCTGCTGATTCTGGTGGGGCGCCTGGCCGGAGGCCTGAACAAGGCCAGCGCGCTGCGCCTGGGCATGGTGTTGGCGGCAGGAGGTGAGTTTGCCTTCGTGGTGTTCAAGCTGGGCAAGGACCAGGGGCTGTTCGACACCGAGACCTATGACCTGCTGCTGATGACCATCACCTTGTCGATGGCCATCACGCCGTTGCTGATGCTCGGTTGCGCCCGCGCCCTCAAACGCCCGCAGCCGGCGCCGCGTGAAGTACCCGAGCAGTACAAGCAGATCCAGACCGATACGCCGCGGGTGGTGATCGTCGGCATGGGCCGCATGGGCCAGATCGTCGCGCGGATCCTGCGGGCGCAGAAAATTCCGTTCATCGCCCTGGAAACCTCGGTCGACAACATCGAGATGACGCGCATGTTCGAGCAGGTGCCGGTGTTCTACGGCGACCCGTTGCGCCCGGAGGTGCTGCATGCGGCCAAGGTCGGCGAAGCGGAGTATTTCATCATCACCACCGACGACCCTGAGCTGACCACGCGCACCGCCGGGCAGGTCAAGCGCCAGTACCCACACCTGAAGGTGCTGGCCCGTGCGCGCAACCGCCAGCATGTGCACAAACTGGTGGACGTCGGCGCCGAGCCGATTCGCGAGACGTTCTATTCCAGCCTGGAGCTGACCCGCCGTGCCTTGGTTGGATTGGGCTTGAGCGATGAGCAGGCGGCTGATCGCATCGCGCGCTTCACCCAGCACGATGAAGAAGTGCTGGCGGCCCAGGGGCAGGTGCGCGATGACCGCGCCAAGGTGATGCAGACGGCCAAGGAGGCGCGGGTGGAGTTGGAGCGGTTGTTCGAGGCGGATGTGGATTGACGGGGCATGGCGGTAGATTTTTAGCGGCCTCAAGATCGAGCGCCGCCCGCGCGGCGCTCGATGTCTGCCCACCCACATCACCTGAGTCATGCACCTACCCGCCCAGCCCGATTTCCAATTAGGCCCATCCGCATCGGTCCAATTCGCGACTAGTTCAGCAGCATCCTACATAACCACGCACCACTTCTTACGGAATCGATTTGCCCCGCGATTTACCCTACAAACCGTGTCGACGCCCGTCTGATTGTCCAGGGGAAGCCTGATCTCTAGGCTGACCCGGTCGCTGTTGGTTCAGCGATCGGGTGTGGAAACCCGGATGGTTGGGAGGCCTGCCGTGATGGCAGTTGTGCGCGTGAGGTCGTCAGACCTACCGGGTCACCTTCTTCCCGGTTTTCCACCCGCGTACAACTGCCGCCTTTCGCTTGGAAAACGAATGGTTGCAGTCCTAACCAAAGAAGGTGTTGAAATGAAGAAGATTGTTCCAGATCCCCCGCTTCGCCCAACCACCCAACACGCTCTCGACCGCTGCGATGCAGGTCAATCCGCACGCAGTGGAATTGGCAGATATAGGTCGAGGTGCTGTTGGATGGCATTGAGTCACAACCCCTAATGTGAGTTTGTGACACAGGTTCGCTGGGCAGGGCGTGCAGACCGGCCTGCTCGGTTTGATGTATGACGTGAATCCTATTCGAGGCCTCCAGGCGCATGCCATAGAGCGCCGCCCGCGCGGCGCATAGCGGGCAAGCCGGCCTCATAGAACAAAACATGACTCATCGATTTAACTGGCCGCTCCCACAGTGACCACGGTTCTCTGCGTGACAGCTCAGCCCAGAAGGGCTGGGCGATCCTCCACAGGTACTGCATTAGCCATGCCAGGGGTAAAATCTCGTGGGAAAAGGCTTGCTGAACCCCATATAAATCCCACATTTTTGCCAAGCAAAGAAATGGGCCACTGTCACCAGTGGCCCCGAAAACACGCTTGATATTCGTATACACACCCTCAAGCCGGGGTGTGGAGGTCTCACCCTATGCTGATGATTCAGCCATCGACGGGGTTCCTCCACCAGCAATCGCCGCTGAATGGCTGCTGGTTTCGCGCTCAGTTAAAACGCCCATCGCTTTACAGAGTGTTACTTCCCAGCCGTCAGCGCGTTGTAGCTGGTCATCAGATTCCGGTAATCCGGGATGTGATTCGAGCACAGCGTTGCCAGCCCTTCGATGTCGTTGCGCCAGTCGCGGTGCAGCTCACAGGCCACGCCGAACCAGGTCATCAGTTGCGCGCCGGCCTGGCTCATGCGGTTGTGCGCGGCGTCGCGGGTCATTTCGTTGAAGGTGCCGGAAGCATCGGTGACCACGAACACATCGAACTCTTCTTCCAGGGCCGCCAGGGCCGGGAAGGCCACGCACACTTCGGTCACTACACCAGCGATGATCAGCTGCTTCTTGCCGGTGGCCTTCACCGCCTTGACGAAGTCTTCGTTGTCCCAGGCGTTGATCTGGCCTGGGCGGGCGATGTACGGGGCATCCGGGAACAGTGCTTTCAGTTCAGGCACCAGCGGGCCGTTGGGGCCTTGCTCGAAGCTGGTGGTGAGGATGGTCGGCAGGTTGAAGAACTTGGCAAGATCGGCCAGGGCCAGCACGTTGTTCTTGAATGCATCCGGCTCGATGTCACGGACCAGCGACAGCAGGCCAGCCTGGTGGTCAACCAGCAGAACAGCGGCGTCGTCTTTGTTCAGGCGGTTGTATTTGAAGTTGCTCATGGTCGTAGCTCCTCAGGTGTCGATTTTCAGTAAGTTGGTGTTTCGCGTTGATGGGAGAAGATTAAAACCTGGAACATTTGGGCGGTAGACGGCAGAATTTGTCCTTAGCGTTCTATTTCGTGAACGATCCGGAGAGCGATCATTGGAAGACCTCAACTCCCTGTACTACTTCACCCAAGTGGTAGAACACGGGGGCTTCGCCCCTGCGGGTCGGGCCCTGAACATGCCCAAGTCGAAGCTTAGTCGGCGTATCGCCGACCTCGAGGAACGTCTCGGCGTCCGTTTGCTGCACCGCACCAGTCGGCTGTGTTCGCTCACCGAGATCGGTCAGGCCTACTACAACCGCTGCCTGGCCATGCGCGTCGAAGCCGAAGGCGCCGCGGAAATCATCGAACGCAATCGCAGCGAACCGCGTGGGTTGGTGCGCATCAGTTGCCCGACCACGCTGCTCAATGCCTGGGTCGGCCCCATGCTGGCGCGTTACATGGCCAAGTACCCTCAGGTCGAGCTGTTCATCGAAAGTACCAACCGCCGCGTCGACTTGCTCCATGAAGGCTTCGACGTGGCCTTGCGTGTGCGCTTTCCACCCTTGGAAAACACCGACATGGTGATGAAGGTGCTGAGCAACAGTACCCAGTGCCTGGTCGGCCACCCGCAGTACCTGGAGCAGTTGCCCGAGGGCTTCGACCCGCAGCAGCTCGGCCAACTGCCCAGCCTGCATTGGGGCGGCGCTCAGCGTGAGTATCAGTGGGAGCTGTTCCAAGGCGAGGACACCAGCCGCAGCATCGTCATCGCGCACACGCCGCGCGTGGTGACCGACGATCTGTTCGCGCTGCGCCACTTCGTGGTCGCCGGCCTGGGCATCGCCCACTTGCCGCGGGTCGCGGTACGCGACGACCTGGCGGCAGGCCGGTTGGTCGAATTGCTGCCCGACTGGCATCCGCGCTGTGGCATCGTCCATGCGATCTTCCCATCGCGCCGCGGCTTGTTGCCCTCGGTACGTTCGCTGATCGACCATCTCGCCGAGGAGTTCGTCGTCAGCGACATGGCCTGACCAGGCCCGGGCGCTGCTCAAAAGCGCCCCTTGAGCGGGTATTCGACGATCAGGTAGATACGGTCGATATCGTCACCCGCCTGAGCCTGGTTGGCACGGTGGCTGACGTGGGAGAACGACAGGCTGAGGTCCTTGGCGGCACCAGCCTGGACCACGTACTTGAGGTCGATATCACGCTCCCAATGCCGCCCACCCTGCCCTTGCTGCCCTACGTACGCCCCACTGGCCGGGGCATGGGTGCCGTCGATGCCACTGCCGCTGACGTAACGCCCCATCAGACTGAGGCCGGGCACGCCCAGAGTGGCGAAGTCGAGGTCATAGCGCAGTTGCCACGAGCGCTCGCCGGGGCCGTTGAAGTCGGCATACTTGATGGAGTTGGCCAGGTAGATGGAGTCGCCACCGACGAAGTCGAACGGCGTATCGCCTTCGATCTTCTGGTAGGCCAGGGTAAATGCCTGAGCACCGGCCAGGTATTTGGCGGCGACGCTGTAGGCCAAGGTGTCGATGGCACCAGCGCGGGCGGCGCCGGTGTCGCGGGTCTGGTACAGGTTGCCATCGAGACGCCAGGGCCCCTGGGTCCAGTTCAAGTTGAGATAGGCCTGGCGCCAGGTGTCCTGCAACTGCCCGGCGTACAGCGCCCCGCCGAACCGGCCCCCAGGTGCGAAGGTGGCTCCGACCAGGCTCATGGCGCGACCTTCGGTGGTGGCGCCGTAGCCGCTGAAATCGCCGTGGGTGGCGCTGTTGTCCTGGTTGTTGAAGGCAGTGAATCGCCCGGCCTGCAAGCGCCAGCCAGGCAGGCTGGTGTTCTCCAGCAGCCAGCCGGTGGCGTATTCGGGATGCAGGCGCTTGTCACCAGTGTCGAACACGGGTGTTTCCACGGTCATTTCGCCCAAGCGCAACTGGGTCTCACCCAAGCGCAGCTTCAGCGCAGCGCCTGCACTTGAATAATTCGACTCGGCCCGCCCCTCGCTGTCACGCGGCAGCAGACCAGCGCCTGCATGGCCGCGGCCACCATCGAGCTTGATGCCGATGAAGCCATGGGCATCCAGCCCCAGGCCCACGGTGCCTTGGGTGAAGCCGGAGCGGATTTCGCCGATGAAGCCCTGGGCCCATTCCTGGCGGTAGTTCTGCCGGGCACCCGCCGGGGAACGGAAGTCGCTGTGCAGGAAGTAGTTACGGCTGAGCAGAGACCATTCGGCATCCTGTGCATGGCCAAGCACCGGACATAGGGCCACGGTGGCCAACAGGGCACGACCTGGGCCTTGTAGGGTGGGGGTCATGGCGGGCGTCCGGTTTTAGAGGTGTTTCCAGAAGGCTTGGGGTGGCTATGCTGGCCTCTTCGCGCCGAACCGCCGCGAAGAGACCCGCACAGACGACTGACAGCTCAGGTCAGAAGGCGAAGCACGAACAACCCAACGCGCCCCAGAAGCCCTGGAAGTCGTTCACCGGCACGCTCGAATGCCGCGCCTTCTCATGGCTGTGTGCATGCACCCCGCAAGGCCCGACGCACTGGTGCGCCACTGCCGCCAGCGACGGCGTGCCCACACGCCAGTGCCCTGGCACCTTGGTCACCGGCGACCACTCGGGCAGCACCGGCACCTGGGGTGGGCCGAGGCGGTCGAACTCGGCTGCTGCATACACCACCTTGCCATCGACGATGGTCAGCACCGACTCGATGCCCTTGATCGCTTCTTCCTCGACGCTGAAGAAGTCCAGCGACAGCGCCGCCAGGTCGGCCAACTGACCTACCTTGATCTGGCCTTTCTTGCCCTGCTCGCTGGAGAACCAGGCACTGCCCTGGGTGAACAACTGCAGCGCGGTAGCACGGTCCAAGCCTTCCGGGTACAGCTCCATGCCACCCACGGTCTTGCCGCTGACCAACCAGTACAGCGAAGTCCAGGGGTTGTAGCTCGACACGCGGGTAGCATCGGTACCGGCGCCCACCGGTACGCCCATCTCGAGCATGCGCTTGATCGGCGGCGTTTGCTCGGCAGCCTTGGCGCCGTAACGGTCGACGAAGTATTCACCCTGGAAGGCCATACGGTCCTGGATGGCGATACCGCCGCCCAAGGCACGTACGCGCTCGATGTTCTCTGGGCTGATGGTTTCGGCGTGATCGAAGAACCACGGCAGGCCATTGAACGGAATGTCGCGGTTGACCTTCTCGAACACGTCGAGCATGCGCGTGATCGATTCGTTGTAGGTGGCATGCAGGCGGAACGGCCAGCGCTGCTCGACCAAGTGGCGCACTACCGGCTCCAGTTCCTGCTCCATGGTCTGCGGCAGGTCCGGACGCGGTTCGAGGAAGTCTTCGAAGTCAGCGGCAGAGAACACCAGCATCTCGCCAGCGCCATTGTGGCGCAGGAAGTCGGTACCGCTGTGCAGCTTGACGCTGGCGGTCCACTTGCGGAAATCGTCCAGCTCTTCCTTTGGCTTCTGGGTGAACAGGTTGTAAGCGATGCGCACGGTCAGCTGGTCCTTGTCGGCCAGTTCCTGGATCACCGAGTAATCGTCAGGGAAGTTCTGGTAGCCGCCGCCAGCATCGATGGCGCTGGTCAAACCCAGACGATTGAGTTCACGCATGAACTGGCGGGTGGAGTTGACCTGATATTCCAGCGGCAGTTTCGGCCCTTTGGCCAAGGTGGCGTAGAGGATCATCGCGTTGGGACGGGCGATCAGCATGCCGGTCGGATTGCCGAACTTGTCACGCTGGATCTCGCCCCCCGGTGGGTTCGGGGTGCTCTTGTCATAGCCCACGGCCTTGAGAGCGGCGCGATTGAGCAACGCGCGGTCATACAGGTGCAGCAGAAACACCGGGGTGTCGGGGGCGGCCTGGTTGATTTCTTCCAGGGTCGGCATGCGCTTTTCGGCGAACTGGAACTCGTTCCAGCCACCCACCACACGGACCCACTGCGGGGTTGGCGTACGTGCCGCCTGGTCCTTGAGCATGCGCAGGGCATCGGCCACCGATGGCACGCCTTCCCAGCGCAGCTCCAGGTTGTAGTTGAGGCCGCCGCGGATCAAGTGCAGGTGCGAATCGTTGAGGCCAGGAATGACCGTGCGCTGCTTGAGATCGATGATCTGCGTAGCCGCACCCTTGTGGGCCATGGCCTCGGCATCGTTGCCCACGGCGATGAAACGCCCGTCCTTGATGGCAGCGGCGGTGGCGGTGGGCTTTTCGCGGTCGACGGTGTGCAGTTTACCGTTGAACAGGATGAGGTCGGCGGTCATGGAGCCTCCTTGGGTGGATGCATGGGCGGAACCGGCAGCGCCGGCGAAGGGCAAAGCGGACCAGAGCGCGCCGGCGGCACCGAGCACGGTGCTGGTGGCGAGGAACTGGCGACGGCTCTTGTCGTTGGGGTCCTGGGTCATGGTCATCTCCGTGTGGCGCCGGCGGCTGCTGCATCCGCGGATCATGCCGGTTGCGGTGCAGCCATGGATTGAATGGATGTGCGGTGCAGGTGGAGGAAGCTTAGCCCTGCAACCACTTGGCGCTGCGTCGGGTCACCCAGGGCATGATGTAGAAGACCACGGGCAAGATGACGAACAAGTTGACGATCAGGTTGCCGACAATCAGGCCCCCGAGCTGTGGAAAGCGGGCGAACAACGGCGCCAGCAGTTGCGGGATGATCATGGTCATCGGGCAGATCACCAGGTAGGTCAGCAGCGCCTGCTTCCAGCGTGGGGGCTGCGTGGCCGTGGTGCCGGGCGGGCTTTCAAGGATCTGCTGTTGCAGACAGACGGTTACCACTTCGCGGTTGTTCTGGAGTGCGGTGTTCATCGGTGTTCCTTGGATGAGCGTGCCCGCACCCACTGTGCAACGGCAGACGGGCGTAGTGATCAATGGAAAATGCTGCCCCGGACGAGCCCGGGGCAGGGTCGGCTCACTTGCCGGCGTTGAAGGCGTTGTAGCTGGTCATCAGATTCCGGTAATCCGGGATGTGATTCGAGCACAGCGTTGCCAGCCCTTCGATGTCGTTGCGCCAGTCGCGGTGCAGCTCACAGGCCACGCCGAACCAGGTCATCAGTTGCGCACCGGCCTGGCTCATGCGGTTGTGCGCGGCGTCGCGGGTCATTTCGTTGAAGGTGCCGGAAGCATCGGTGACCACGAACACATCGAACTCTTCTTCCAGGGCCGCCAGGGCCGGGAAGGCCACGCACACTTCAGTCACTACACCAGCGATGATCAGCTGCTTCTTGCCGGTGGCCTTCACCGCCTTGACGAAGTCTTCGTTGTCCCAGGCGTTGATCTGGCCTGGGCGGGCGATGTACGGGGCATCCGGGAACAGCGCTTTCAGTTCGGGCACCAGCGGGCCGTTGGGGCCTTGCTCGAAGCTGGTGGTGAGGATGGTCGGCAGGTTGAAGAACTTGGCAAGATCGGCCAGGGCCAGCACGTTGTTCTTGAATTTGTCCGGCTCGATGTCACGGACCAGCGACAGCAGGCCAGCCTGGTGGTCGACCAGCAGAACAGCGGCGTCGTCTTTGTTCAGGCGGTTGTATTTGAAGTTGCTCATGGTCGTAGCTCCTAAGGTGTCGATTTTCAGTAGTTGGGTGTTTCGCGTTGATGGGAGAAGATTAAAACCGGGACCTTTGGAGCGGTAGACTGCTTTTTTTGGCTTTAGCGTTCTATTTTGTGAACGATAGATCGGCGGCGGTTTTTTCGCGAGCAAGCCCATTGCCTGGCGCACGAACCTGCTCTATTACTACCCACAGCCCTCCCCTGTACCGAGACGATCATGCTGGCGTTCATCCAGTCTTCCCCGTTGTTGCTCGGCGCTACCTTGATCCTGCTCGACCTCATCCTCTGGCAGCTGATCCCCATCCACCGAAGGCTCTGGCGCATCGGCGCACGGCTAGCGATCTTCCTGCTGTTCAGCGCGGTGCTGCTGGCTGCCGGGATGAGCCCGCTGCAGCCACCCCCCTGGCCAGACGACCTGGCGCGCAATCTCATGGCCACGGTGCTGGCCATCGGCTGGTGGTTGTTCGCCACGCGCCTGCTCACCGGCACCGGCAGTCTGGCGGTGATCCCCAACTCGGTGGCGGCCAAGGCGCGGTTGCTCAACCACAGCCGCCCGCCGGATGTGCACGGGGTGTCGATCAGCGTGGTGGTGCCGGCCAAGGTACGCCCCCGGCGGGTGTTCGATGCCCTGGAAAAGGCTCTGCAGGGCACCCGGGCGATCCTCCCCTCTCCGCCGCCCAGAGTCTCGGTGAAGACGTCATCCCTCGGCGCGGTGGAATACGAGGCCAGCGGTTTCATCGCCGACATGGCCGGCAAGGGCGAGGCACGCAATCAGCTGTTCGACCTGGCGCACCGCCACCTGGAGGCCAGCGGCGTGGTGTGGAACGCCGACCTGGCGATGCCGCCGCGCAGCCGCCAACGCGACGTGCTGGACGAGGTGCGGGTGTTCCGCTCGCTGAGCGAGGACGAGCGCGATGCCTTGAGCCAGCGCATGACCACCGTGGAATACCTGGCCGACCAGGTGATCCTCGAAGTGGGAGCGCACTCCGACTATCTGCTGGTGATCGGTAGCGGCGTGGTATCAGCCTCGGTGCGCGATGGCGACAAACTGCTCGAAGCGGGGCGCATGGGGCCGGGGGAGGTGCTGGGGATCGAGGGCATCGTCGACGAGGACGACTCGCTGGCCGAATTCAGGACACTGACCAGCTGCGTGCTGTACCGCATCGACAAGGCCCAGGTAAAGAGCTGCCTGGAGCAGCGAGGCGAGGTGCAGGTGGCGCTGACCAAGCTGCAACGGTTTCGCCGACAGAGCCGGGAGTCGTTGCTGTTGCAGAAGCCGCCTTCAATCAAGAAAGGCGGCTTTCTCAGCTGGTTGCATAGATAGCCTGGACCGGCCAACGCGGATCTGCAGAAGCCGGCTTGCCGGCGATGACGCCCGCCGCTACAACACCACCCGCAAACACTGCCCCGCGTGATACAGCGAGAACCCCGATTCATAGAACGCAGTGCGCAGCGAAGGCGCACTCACACCCTTCATCGGCGAGAACGGGATCGGCAGACTGTCCGGCTGATCCTTGAGCAGAAACTCGGCGAATGCTCGCCCGATCACGGTCCCGGTGGTATTGCCACGACCATTGTAGCCAGTCACCGCCACCAGCCCCGGCGCCGGCTCGAACAAGCGCATCAGGTGATCCGGCGTGAAGTCGATGCAGCCGGTCCAGTGCATTTCCCACTCGACCTTGCCCAATTCAGGATAGTAATGGCGCTGGATCCGGTCAGCCCAGCTACGCACGAACCACGCCGGCTTGTTGTCGACCCGGCCGAGGCTGCCGAGCAGCAAGCGCCCTTGGTCATCGCGGCGGATGCTGCTGAGCACCGTGCGCGTGTCCCACGAACCTTGCCCATGGGGCAGGACCTTGTCGGCGGCGGCGCCTTGCAGCGGCTTGGAGGCCACTTGGTAGTAGTAACCTCGGAAGAACTGCTTTTGCAGGTTGCTCCAGTCGCCTTCGGTGTAGGCCCCCGTGGAAATCACCACCTTCTCGGCACGCACCGAGCCGTGAGCGGTCTTCACTCGCCAGGCATCGCCTTCACGTGAAAGGCCTTCGACCGAGGACTGCTGGAACAGCTTGCCGCCCAGGCGTACCACGGCAGCCGCCAGGCCTTGGCTATAACCCATGGGGTTGATGGTACCGGCGCGGCGGTCGAGCAGCGCGGCGGAGATCTTGTCGGTGCCGCAGTATTCCTGGCACTGGGCGCCAGTCAGCAGCTCGACGTCGGCACCGCGACGGCTCCACTGGGTGTGACGCGCCTCGAGGTCGGCGATGCCAGTGGCGTTGTGCGCCATGTGCAGGGTGCCCTTGTTCTGCGCCTGGCAGTCGATGCCAAGACGCTCGATCATGGCGAACACTTCACCAGGGGCTTCGCCAAGCACCTTGTTCAGACGACCGCCTTGCTTGTGGCCCAGGGTCGCCTCGACATCGTCGGGACGGATCCAGGTACCGGCATTGACCAGCCCGACGTTGCGCCCGGAGCCGCCATGGCCAATCTGCCAGGCCTCCAGCAGGATCACCGACTTGCCCTGTTCGAGCAGGTGGATGGCCGCCGACAGGCCAGTGATGCCCCCGCCGATGACGCATACGTCGGTTTTGTGTTCACCGGCCAGGGCCTGAACGGCGACGGCAGGTTTACTGACGAATTCCCACAAGCATTGTTGACGCAGTTCGGCCATGGCCCGGCTCCAGCAATTTGTTCTTGTTGGGGCTGCTTTGCAGCCCATTCGCGGGCAAGCCCGCTCCCACAGGACCTCCACTGCCCTTGAGGCCTGTGTGGCGCCTGTGGGAGCGGGCTTACCCGCGAACCGGGGGCAATGCCCCCGGCCATGCAGCATCAGTCGAACACGATCCCCTGCGCCAGCGGCAACTCACGCGAGTAGTTCACGGTGTTGGTCTGACGACGCATGTAACCTTTCCAGGCATCGGAGCCGGACTCACGCCCACCGCCGGTTTCCTTCTCGCCACCGAACGCACCACCGATCTCGGCACCGCTGGTGCCGATGTTGACGTTGGCGATACCGCAGTCACTGCCCGAGGCGCTCTGGAAGCGCTCGGCCTCGCGAATGTCGGTGGTGAAGATGCACGACGACAGGCCTTGGGGCACCTCGTTGTTCAGGCGCAGGGCCTCTTCGAAATCGTCGTAGGCCAGCACGTAGAGGATCGGCGCAAACGTCTCGTGGCGTACCACGTCGCTCTGCCCGGGCATCTCGGCGATGGCCGGCGACACGTAATAGGCGTTCGGGTATTGCTCGGCCAGTTGGCGCTCGCCGCCGAACACCTGGCCACCTTCGTCACGGGCCTTGGCCAGTGCGCCTTGCATGGCGTCGAACGACTGCTTGTCGATCAGCGGGCCGACCAAGTTGTCCTTGCGTGGGTCGCCGATGCGTACCTTGCCGTAGGCGGCTTTGACCCGAGCCACTACCTCGTCTTTGATCGAGCGGTGCACGATGAGACGACGCAGGGTGGTACAGCGCTGACCGGCGGTGCCGACGGCGGAGAACAGGATGCCACGCACGGCCAGGTCAAGGTCGGCGCTCGGCGCCAGGATCATGGCGTTGTTGCCGCCCAATTCGAGGATGCTGCGGCCGAAGCGTGCTGCCACCCGTGGGCCGACTTCACGGCCCATGCGGGTGCTGCCGGTGGCGCTGACCAGCGGAACACGCGGGTCGTCGACCAGGGCTTCGCCGGCCTCACGGCCACCGATCACCAACTGCGCCAAGCCTGCAGGAGCATCGCCGAAGGCCTTCAGGGCCTTTTCGAACAGCGCCTGGCAAGCCAACGCGGTCAATGGCGTCTTTTCCGACGGTTTCCACACCACCGCGTTGCCGGCCACCAGCGCCAGGGCGGTGTTCCAGGCCCATACGGCCACCGGGAAGTTGAACGCGCTGATCACACCGACCACGCCCAGCGGGTGCCAGGTTTCACGCATGTGGTGGCCCGGGCGCTCGGAGGCGATCGTCAGACCATAGAGCTGACGTGACAGGCCGACGGCGAAGTCGCAGATGTCGATCATTTCCTGCACTTCACCCAGGCCTTCCTGGGTGATCTTGCCGGCTTCGATCGAGACCAGCTCGCCAAGATCGGCCTTGTGGGCGCGCAGCACTTCACCGAACAGGCGCACCAGTTCGCCCCGGCGCGGAGCCGGCACGCTGCGCCAGGCTTCGAAAGCGCTGTGGGCCTGATCGATGCAAGCAGTGGTCTCGGCCTTGCCAAGCAGTTTCACCGAGGCGATCTGGCTGCCGTCGATCGGCGTGTGAACAGGGTAGTCGCCCTGGGTGTAAGCCTCGGCGGCAACGCCAAGGCGCTCGAGCAATCCAGCAACCATTTGTGCATCTCCTACATCGGGTGATGGGGTGGAAAATTGATGGGGATCAGTATTAATCCGATCACTCTGGTGCAACAAACGACCTTTATTCCGCATATCATTCCGTCAGGTAATGATTCGAGCCACAGAGACCGCTATGTCCAAACGCCTGGTGCCCTCCATGACCGCGCTGCAATGCTTCGAGGCCGCAGCCCGCCACCTGAGTTTTACCCGTGCCGCCGAAGAACTGCACCTGACCCAGAGCGCAGTCAGCAAACAGGTGGCGCAGCTTGAAGAGATGCTGCGCCATCACCTGTTCCTGCGCATCCGTCGGCGCCTGCAACTGACCCCGGCCGGCAGCCTGTACCTGGCCGAGGTCAACAAGATCCTCACCCAGGTCGACATGTCCAGTCGCTATGTGCTGACGTATGGCGAGCAGACCGAGATATTGAAGGTAGCCACCCAGCCGAGTTTCGGCGTGCGCTGGTTGATCCCGCACCTGAAGGGCTTCGGCAAGCGCCACCCGAACATTCATCTGGACATCCGCAACGAGATGGAGCCGTTCGCGTTGTTGCAGGGCTCGGCGGACGTGGTGTTCTTCTATGGCCAGGGCACCTGGCCGGGCGCCACCTGCGTGGAACTGTTCGGTGAAGAAGTGGTGCCGGTGTGCGCGCCAGAACTGCTGGCCGGGCGTGAGCTTGGCAGCGCCGCAGAGCTGGCCGAGCTGGTGCTGCTGCAGAGCACCTCACGGCCCGAGGCCTGGCACGAGTGGTTTCTGGAGCTGGAGCTGCACAGCGTCAGCGCTTACCACGGGCCGCGCTTCGACACCTTCTACATGGCCTTGAGCGCGGCGCAGTCCGGCTGCGGGGTGGCCTTGGTGCCGCGCTATCTGGCAGCCAAGGAGCTGGCAGAAGGCAGCCTGGTCATTCCCTGGAATCATCCGATGCGCAGCGCGGGGGCTCATTACCTGGCGTATGCCGAGCATGCGGCCGAGGTGCCGAAGGTTCGGGCATTGGTGGAGTGGATTCGCGAGCAGTTCCCGGCTTGATGGCCTCTTCGCGGGACAAGCCCGCGAAGAGGCCATCAAGGTCGATCATAAAAGGAATGACTCACGCACTTTTTTTCGCTTGTGGCCAGAGTGCATTCCCAGCTTTCATGTAAGTGTCCGAACCCAACCAGGAAGCTAGCGATGCCCGCCCACGATTTCGTCAGCCCCGACAGCATCCGCGCGCAGTTCTCTGCCGCCATGTCGCTCATGTACAAACAGGAAGTGCCGCTGTACGGCACGCTGCTGGAGTTGGTGAGCGAAATCAACCAGCAGGTCATGGCCGAGCAACCCCAGGTTGCCCAGGCCCTGCGCTGGACCGGCGAAATAGAACGCCTCGACCAGGAACGCCACGGCGCCATCCGCGTCGGCACACCCGAAGAACTGGCGACCATCGCCCGTCTGTTCGCGGTCATGGGCATGCAGCCGGTCGGCTACTACGACTTGAGCTCGGCCGGCGTGCCAGTGCACTCCACCGCCTTCCGCGCCGTGCACGAGCAATCGCTGCATGTCAGCCCGTTCCGCGTGTTCACCTCGTTGTTGCGCCTGGAACTGATCGACAGCCCGCAATTGCGAGCCCTGGCCGAGGACATTCTGGCCAAACGCAAGATCTTCACCCCCCGTGCGCTCGAGCTGATCGCCCAAGCCGAACGTGACGGTGGCCTGAACGCCGAAGATGCCGACGCATTCGTGCAGGAGGCCCTGCACACCTTCCGCTGGCACCAGGACGCCACGGTCACCGCCGAGCAGTACCAACAACTGCACGACCAGCACCGTCTGATCGCCGACGTGGTAGCCTTCAAAGGCCCGCATATCAACCATCTGACCCCGCGCACCCTGGACATCGACGCCATTCAGCGCGGCATGCCGGCCAAGGGCATTCCACCCAAAGCGGTAGTCGAAGGCCCCCCCACCCGCCGTCACCCGATCCTGTTACGCCAGACCAGCTTCAAGGCCCTGCAGGAAAAGGTCGCCTTCAGCGGCCAGCACGGTAACGAAGGCAGCCACACAGCACGCTTCGGCGAGATCGAGCAACGCGGCGCAGCGCTGACGCCCAAGGGCCGTCAGCTCTACGACCAGCTGCTGGACGCTACCCGCGCCGCCCTCGGTGGCGCACCCGCCGAGGCCAATGCCGAGCGCTACATGGCACTGCTGCAGGAAAGCTTCGCCACCTTCCCCGACGACCTCGCGCAGATGCGTGAACAGGGCCTGGCGTACTTCCGCTACTTCCCCACCGACAAAGGCCTGGCGGCCCGTGGTCAGCAAGACCGTCCGGCAACCCTGGAAGGCCTGATCGAAGCCGGCCACGTGCATTTCGAAGCGTTGGTGTACGAAGACTTCCTGCCGGTCAGTGCAGCGGGGATCTTCCAGTCCAATCTGGGCGATGACGCCCAGGCCGAATACGGCAGCAATGCCAACCGCGAGGCCTTCGAGGCGGCATTGGGACTGCAGGTGCAGGATGAGCTGACATTGTATGCGCAGAGCGAGCAGCGGTCGGTGCAAGCCTGTGCGCAGGCGCTGGGGCTGCCAGGTATTTAACCAGGACTACCACGCTGCCCTCTTCGCGGGGGGGGGCCCGCCCCCCCCCCCCCCCCCCCCCCCCCCCCGCCCCCCCCCCCCCCCCCCCCCCCCCCCCCCCCCCCCCCCCCCCCCCCCCACAACCCCAACGCTCAAAACCTTGCCGCCTTTGCTCGGTTTCGCCTTGTAATCCTCTGGTGGCACCCCAATAAAAGCTGTTAGATTTCAGCCGGTTGAAACACCGGCCCAATGGGCTGGCAGAGGAGCGAGCCGATGATTGCAAAAGAAGCCCGCCAGGTCTTGGCGCTGCAGCGCTTCGCCGAAGCCAATCCGCAGCTGCTCGAGGAGATCCGCGAGCTCGATGCCCGTGAGCAGGAGCAGCAGATTCAGTGGGCATTCGAGGATGCTGCCGAGGAGCAGGGCCTGCAGCCCTGGGAGTTGGCACTGCAACTGATCGCCGAGAGCCCTGAGCAACTGCATGCCATGCGCCTGGAGACGCACCGCGAGGTGGCCGAGGCGTTGGGTATGGAGTGGGAAGAGTACTGCCAGTTCAACGAAATCGACCCGCAGTAGGGGCGATTTCGTCGCTTGCAGTTGTTTGACAAGTTATTTCGGTTGCGTGCTCGAGCGAGGGTGCGCGGCCACTGTATATAAAGAAGCCCGTTGCCTTGGTGCACGGGCCTTGCAAAGTTAATCGACCGGCGTGGTTTCCCGTCGTCCCGGGTGGGGTGACTTCTGGTGCGTGACTCACTAGAATGTTCGCCCTTGATTCTGGAGTCGGGCTATCGCCGGCTAACGTCTGTGCAACGAGGAATATCCATGCAAGTTTCTGTTGAAAACACTTCCGCTCTCGAGCGCCGCATGACCATCGCCGTTCCGGCCGAGCGCGTCGAGAACGAAGTCAACAAGCGTCTGCAACAGACTGCCAAGCGTGCCAAGGTCGCGGGCTTCCGCCCAGGCAAGGTGCCGATGAGCGTGATCCGTCAGCGTTTCGAAGCCGACGCCCGCCAAGAAGCCTTCGGTGACCTGGTTCAGGCTTCCTTCTACGAAGCCATCGTCGAGCAGAAGCTGAACCCGGCTGGCGCTCCGGCCGTAGAGCCGAAGTCCTTCGAAAAGGGCAAGGACCTGGAGTTCGTCGCGATCTTCGAAGTCTTCCCTGAGTTCACCGTTGCCGGCCTGGAGTCGATCAGCGTCGAGCGTCTGAGCGCCGAAGTGGCCGACGCCGACCTGGACAACATGCTGGAAGTGCTGCGCAAGCAGAACGTACGTTTCGAGAACGTCGAGCGCGCTGCGCAGAACGACGATCAGGTCAACATCGACTTCGTCGGCAAGATCGACGGTGAAGCCTTCGCCGGTGGTTCGGCCAAGGGCACCCAGCTGGTGCTGGGCTCGGGTCGCATGATCCCTGGCTTCGAAGACGGCCTGGTAGGCGCCAAGGCTGGCGAAGAGCGCGTTGTCAACGTGACCTTCCCAGAGGACTACCAGAACCTGGACCTGGCTGGTAAAGCCGCCGAGTTCACCATCACCGTCAACAGCGTTGCTGCCCCTGAGCTGCCGGAGCTGAACGAAGCCTTCTTCGCCCAGTTCGGCATCAAGGAGTCGACCCTGGAAGGCTTCCGCGCCGAAGTTCGCAAGAACATGGAGCGTGAACTGCGCCAGGCCATCAAGACCAAGGTCAAGAACCAGGTCATGGACGGTCTGCTGGCCGCCAACCCGATCGAAGTGCCGAAGGCCCTGCTGGAAAACGAAGTCAACCGTCTGCGCGTGCAGGCCGTTCAGCAGTTCGGTGGCAACATCAAGCCCGAGCAACTGCCAGCCGAGCTGTTCGAAGAGCAAGCCAAGCGCCGCGTTGTGCTGGGCCTGATCGTCGCCGAAGTGGTCAAGCAGTTCGAACTCAAGCCGGACGACGCCAAGGTCCGCGAGATGATCGAGGAAATGGCTTCCGCCTACCAGGAGCCTGAGCAGGTCATCGCCTGGTACTACAAAAACGACCAGCAGCTGAACGAAGTGCGTTCGGTTGTGCTGGAAGAACAAGTTGTAGATACTGTTCTGCAGAAAGCGACTGTGACCGACAAATCGGTCTCGTACGAAGAAGCCGTAAAACCAGCACAGGCTCCTGCCGAAGCTGAGTAATACGTTTCTCTCGTAGGAAACCCCCACAAGCCAGCCTTCGCGCTGGCTTGTGCGTTATCAAGCCATGACTATTTGGGAGTGAGCGCAGGACATGTCCCGCAATTCTTATATTCAGCAGAGCTCTGACATCCAGGCTGCAGGCGGCCTGGTCCCGATGGTTATCGAGCAGTCCGCCCGTGGCGAACGCGCCTATGACATTTACTCGCGCCTTTTGAAGGAGCGCGTAATCTTCCTGGTGGGTCCCGTAGAGGACTACATGGCCAACCTGGTCGTGGCGCAGCTCTTGTTCCTTGAAGCGGAAAACCCGGACAAGGATATCCATCTGTACATCAACTCCCCTGGTGGCTCGGTCACTGCTGGTATGTCGATCTACGACACCATGCAGTTCATCAAGCCGGACGTGTCGACCATCTGCATCGGCCAAGCCTGCAGCATGGGCGCGTTCCTGCTCGCTGCCGGGGCCAAGGGCAAGCGTCACTGCCTGCCGAACTCGCGGGTGATGATTCACCAGCCGTTGGGCGGTTTCCAGGGGCAGGCTACCGATATCGAGATCCATGCCCAGGAAATCCTCAATATCAAGGCACGCCTGAACGAGCTGCTGGCCTACCACACTGGCCAGGACCTCGAGACCATCAAGCGCGACACCGAACGTGACAACTTCATGAGCGCCTCGCGCGCGGCCGAGTACGGCCTGATCGACTCGGTCTACGACAAGCGGCAACTGGCCTCCTGAACCCAGGCGCCAGAGCAGGTAGGCGTCGAAAGCGCCTACCTGCGGACTTGAAAAAGCCCGCAATTGCCTTCATCTTGTGTTGCAAGCCTACCGGATTGGATCGATCGAATGACTGACACCCGTAACGGCGAGGACAGCGGCAAATTGCTCTATTGCTCCTTCTGCGGCAAAAGCCAGCACGAAGTGCGCAAATTGATTGCCGGGCCCTCGGTATTTATCTGCGACGAGTGCGTCGACCTGTGCAATGACATCATCCGCGAGGAGGTGCAGGAAGCCCAGGCCGAGAGCAACGCGCACAAATTACCTTCGCCGAAAGAAATCAGCGGCATCCTTGACCAGTACGTCATTGGTCAGGAGCGTGCCAAGAAGGTGCTGTCCGTAGCGGTGTACAACCACTACAAGCGCCTGAACCAGCGTGACAAGAAGGGTGACGAAGTCGAACTCGGCAAGAGCAACATCCTGCTCATCGGGCCGACCGGCTCGGGCAAGACCCTGCTCGCCGAAACCCTTGCACGCCTGTTGAACGTACCGTTCACCATCGCCGATGCCACCACCCTGACCGAAGCCGGTTACGTGGGTGAGGACGTCGAGAACATCATTCAGAAGCTGCTGCAGAAGTGCGACTACGATGTGGAAAAGGCCCAGATGGGCATCGTCTACATCGACGAGATCGACAAGATCTCGCGCAAGTCGGACAACCCGTCCATCACCCGCGATGTCTCGGGCGAAGGCGTGCAGCAGGCGTTGCTGAAGCTGATCGAAGGCACCGTGGCCTCCGTTCCGCCGCAAGGGGGGCGCAAGCACCCGCAACAGGAATTCCTGCAGGTCGATACCCGCAACATCCTGTTCATTTGCGGTGGCGCGTTCTCGGGCCTGGAAAAGGTCATCCAGAACCGCTCCACCAAGGGTGGCATCGGTTTTGGCGCCGAAGTGCGCAGCAAGGAAGAGGGCAAGAAGGTCGGGGAATCCCTGCGTGAGGTCGAGCCGGACGATCTGGTCAAATTCGGCCTGATCCCTGAGTTCGTGGGCCGTCTCCCGGTCTTGGCGACCCTCGACGAGCTGGATGAGGCTGCTCTGATGCAGATCCTCACCGAGCCGAAGAACGCCCTCACCAAGCAGTATGCCAAGCTGTTCGAGATGGAGAGCGTCGACCTCGAGTTCCGCAGCGATGCACTCAAGGCCGTTGCGCGCAAGGCCCTGGAGCGCAAGACTGGCGCCCGTGGCCTGCGTTCGATCCTCGAAGGCGTGCTGCTCGACACCATGTATGAGATTCCTTCGCAGAAGGAAGTCAGCAAGGTGGTGATCGACGAGAGTGTCATCGATGGCACGTCGCAGCCGCTGTTGATCTATGAAAACAGCGAGCCGCAAGCCAAGGCTGCTCCCGACGCCTGAGTCGGAGCTGTGGTGGCGAGCAAACAAGGGGCCTGCGGGCCCCTTTTTGCTTTTCCTGCACTAGCGCTTGTAATTTCCCAGGCATGCCCCCACATTAGCTCCAAGCAACATTTCCAACGGTTTCCGGCCACAAGGCCGCTGTAGAGGCGAAATCATGAAGACCACCCTCGACTTGCCTCTTTTGCCATTGCGTGACGTCGTCGTCTATCCGCATATGGTCATCCCGCTGTTCGTGGGGCGTGAAAAGTCCATCGAAGCCCTCGAGGCAGCGATGACGGGCGAGAAGCAGATTCTCCTGCTGGCCCAGAAGAACCCAGCCGACGACGATCCGGGCGAAGACGCCCTGTATCGGGTCGGCACCGTCGCCACCGTGCTGCAACTGCTCAAGCTGCCCGATGGTACCGTCAAGGTACTGGTCGAAGGCGAGCAGCGCGGCGCGGTCGAGCGCTTCAACGAAGTGGACGGGCACATCCGTGCCGAAGTCTCCCTGATCGATGAAACCGACGCCGCCGAGCGCGAGTCGGAAGTCTTCGTGCGCACCTTGCTGTCCCAGTTCGAGCAGTACGTTCAGCTGGGCAAAAAAGTGCCGGCTGAAGTCCTGTCGTCGCTCAACAGCATCGAAGAACCTGGCCGCCTGGTCGATACCATGGCCGCGCACATGGCCCTGAAGATCGAGCAGAAGCAGGAAATCCTCGAAATCGTCGACCTGGCCGCGCGTGTCGAGCACGTGCTGGCGCTGCTGGATGCCGAAATCGATCTGCTGCAGGTCGAGAAGCGCATCCGCGGCCGAGTCAAGAAACAGATGGAGCGCAGCCAGCGCGAGTACTACCTGAATGAGCAGATGAAGGCCATTCAGAAAGAGCTCGGCGATGGCGATGAAGGCCACAACGAAGTCGAGGAGCTGAAAAAGCGTATCGACGCCGCGGGGCTGCCCAAGGATGCCCTGGCCAAGGCTCAGGCTGAGCTGAACAAGCTCAAGCAGATGTCGCCGATGTCGGCCGAAGCCACCGTGGTCCGTACTTACCTGGATTGGCTCGTGCAAGTGCCTTGGAAGGCTCAGAGCAAGGTGCGCCTGGACCTGACCAAGGCCGAGGAAATCCTCGATGCCGATCACTATGGTCTGGAAGAGGTCAAGGAGCGGATCCTCGAGTACCTCGCCGTGCAGAAGCGCGTGAAGAAAATTCGTGGTCCGGTGCTGTGCCTGGTCGGCCCGCCTGGCGTGGGCAAGACCTCGCTGGCCGAATCGATCGCCGCGGCGACCAACCGCAAGTTCGTGCGCATGGCCCTCGGTGGCGTGCGTGACGAGGCCGAGATCCGTGGCCATCGTCGCACCTACATCGGCTCGATGCCGGGTCGGTTGATCCAGAAAATGACCAAGGTGGGTGTACGCAACCCGCTGTTCCTGCTCGACGAGATCGACAAGATGGGCAGCGACATGCGTGGCGATCCGGCCTCGGCCTTGCTGGAGGTGCTCGATCCCGAGCAGAACCACAATTTCAACGACCACTACCTGGAAGTCGACTACGACCTTTCGGATGTGATGTTCCTGTGTACCTCGAACTCGATGAACATTCCGCCGGCGCTGCTGGACCGGATGGAAATCATCCGCCTGCCGGGCTACACCGAGGACGAGAAGATCAACATCGCGGTCAAATACCTGACGCCCAAGCAGGTCAAGGCCAACGGCTTGAAGAAGGAAGAGCTCGAGATCGACGTCTCGGCCATCCGCGACATCATTCGTTACTACACCCGCGAAGCCGGGGTGCGGGGCCTCGAGCGCCAGATCGCCAAGGTCTGCCGCAAGGTGGTCAAAGAGCACACCGGGCAGAAACAGGTACGGGTCAAGGTCACCAGCGAGCAGCTCGAGCACCTGTTGGGTGTGCGCAAGTTCCGCTATGGTCTGGCCGAGCAACAGGACCAGATCGGCCAGGTGACCGGCCTGGCCTGGACCCAGGTAGGCGGCGAACTGCTGACCATCGAGGCCGTGGTGATTCCCGGCAAGGGGCAACTGATCAAGACCGGCTCGCTCGGCGACGTCATGGTCGAATCGATCACCGCCGCGCAGACCGTGGTCCGCAGCCGAGCCCGCAGCCTGGGTATCGCTGCCGATTTCCACGAGAAACACGACGTGCATATCCATATGCCCGAAGGCGCCACGCCCAAGGATGGCCCGAGTGCCGGTATCGGCATGTGCACCGCGTTGGTGTCGGCGCTGACCCAGATTCCTGTGCGTGCCGATGTGGCCATGACCGGTGAAATCACCCTGCGGGGGCAGGTATTGGCCATTGGTGGCCTGAAAGAAAAACTGCTGGCCGCGCACCGGGGTGGTATCAAGACGGTGATCATTCCGGAGGAAAATGTTCGCGATTTGAAGGAAATTCCTGAAAATATCAAACAGGATCTGCAAATCAAACCGGTTAAATGGATTGACGAAGTCCTGCAAATTGCGCTGCAATACGCCCCGGAGCCCTTGCCAGATGTGGCTCCCGAGATTGTCGCGAAAGATGAAAAGCGCGACGGCGATGCTAAGGAAAGAATCAGCACGCACTAGTAGTTTTTGGCTGGGGGGCTTTCCTTGACAGTTTTTTCGGGGCCTTGCTATAAAGCGGCACGCTATTGTCAGTAAGCCACTCAGCGCACGTTTCATAAGCTTTTCATTACATACTTAGAAACAAACTCAATAGAGATATAAGGGGACTTAGAGTGAACAAGTCGGAACTGATTGACGCTATCGCCGCATCTGCAGACATCCCGAAAGCTGTAGCCGGCCGTGCGCTGGATGCAGTCATCGAATCCGTCACCGGCGCCCTGAAAGCAGGCGACGACGTGGTATTGGTTGGCTTCGGTACCTTCACGGTCAAAGAGCGCGCCGAGCGCACCGGCCGCAACCCACAAACCGGCAAGGCCATCAAGATCGCCGCTGCCAAGGTTCCAGGCTTCAAGGCTGGCAAAGGCCTGAAAGACGCCGTCAACTAAGTCGTCTTTCAGCCGGACCCGGCCTGGCCAGGTCCGAGCACGGTGACGGCGGGACGCAAACGTTCCCGCCTGAAACGTTTGCTAAGAAAAGGCGCATCCTCGGATGCGCCTTTCTTTTATCAGGATTCTACCCACGCTCCGCGGTTGTCGACGCAGTGGTACAGCCGTTTCTGGGGGACGCATGCTGCAAAATATCAGGGACAATTCACAAGGTTGGATTGCCAAGACCATCATCGGCCTTATCGTCATGCTGATGGCATTGACCGGTTTCGAGGCCATTTTCCAGGCTGCCACCCATAGCCAGGACGCCGCCAAGGTGAACGGCGAGACCATCAGCCAGAGCGAGCTGAGCCAGGCGGCTGAGATGCAGCGCCGCCAGCTCATGCAACAGCTGGGCAAGGATTTCGACCCGGCCTTGCTGGACGAGAAAATGCTGCGCGAAGCAGCGCTCAAGGGGCTGATCGACCGCAAGCTGCTGCTGCAGGGCGCTGCCGATGCCAAGTTCGCCTTCTCCGAGGCCGCGCTGGATCAGGTGATCCTGCAGACGCCGGAGTTCCAGGTGGATGGCAAGTTCAGTGCCGACCGTTTTGACCAGGTCATTCGCCAGATGGGCTACAGCCGCATGCAATTCCGCGCCATGCTGGCCGAAGAGATGCTCATCGGCCAACTGCGCACCGGCATCGCCGGCAGCAGCTTCGTTACCGACCAGCAGGTGGACGCCTTCGCCCGCCTGGAAAAACAGACCCGTGATTTCGCTTCCCTGACCTTCAAGGCCAACCCGGCCGCGATCAAGATCAGCGATGAGGAGATCAAGGCGCACTACGACCAGCACGCCAAGGAATTCATGAGCCCCGACCAGGTCGTCATCGACTACGTCGAGCTCAAGAAATCGGCGTTCTTCGATCAGGTCAAGGTCAGCGACGACGAGCTCAAGGCGCAGTACGAGAAGGAAATCGCCAACCTTGCCGAGCAGCGCCACGCCGCGCACATCCTCATCGAGGTCAACGACAAGGTCAGCGATGCCCAGGCCAAGGCTCGCATCGAGGAAATCCAGCAACGTCTGGCCAAAGGCGAGGATTTCGCCGCGCTGGCCAAGGAGTTCTCCCAGGACCCGGGTTCGGCCAGCAGCGGTGGTGATCTCGGCTTCGCTGGCCCGGGCGTGTATGACCCGGCCTTCGAGACCGCACTGTACAAGCTCGACAAGGGCCAGGTATCGGCACCGGTCCGGACTGAGTACGGCTATCACCTGATCAAGTTGCTGGGTGTCGAGGCGCCCGAGGTGCCGAGCTTCGCCAGCCTGAAGGACAAACTGATCCGCGACCTGAAGACACCTCTGGTCGAACAGCGCTACGTGGACGCCAGCAAGCAGCTTCAGGATGCCGCCTACGAGGCTTCCGACCTGGCCCAGCCAGCCCAGGACCTGAACCTCAAGGTGCAGACCTCGGCACCGTTTGGCCGTGAAGGTGGCGACGGCATCACTGCCAACCGTCAGGTGGTGCAGGCCGCGTTCTCCGAGGAGGTCCTCGAGGAGGGCGCCAACAGCACTGCCATCGAGCTGGACCCGGAAACCACCGTGGTACTGCGGGTCAAGGAACACCGTAAGCCAGAGCAGCTGCCGCTGGAAGCCGTGGCCGGCAACATCGCCGATCACCTGGCCAAGGAAAAGGCCACCGCCGAGCTCAAGGCCAAGGCCGACAAGCTGATCGCCGGCCTGCGGGACGGCTCCATCGCCGGTGCCGAGGCCTATGAAGGCCAGGTCTGGAAGCAAGCCGAAGCGGTCACCCGTGCCCAGGACGGTATCGACCCGGCCGAGCTGCAGGCGCTGTTCCGCCTGCCCAAGCCGCAGGCCAAGGACAAACCTGTCTACGGCAGCGTGGTCCTGGCCGACGGTAGCCTGGTGGTGCTGCAGCTCAAGGGCGTCAACGATGGCGCTGCGGCCACCGACGAGGAGAAGCAGCAGATCCGCCGCTACCTCGCTTCGCGTGCCGGCCAGCAGGACTTCGCTGCGTATCGCAAGCAGCTCGAAGGCAGCGCGGATATCACGCGTTACTGAGTGCTGGATGCATGACCAAACAGGCCGCTATATGCGGCCTGTTTTTTTGGGCTCGGCGGGAGGATGTTGCGCCTATGCGATCGAGCGCCGCACACAACACTCAACACTCAACACAAGCACTCCCAGGCAACGCCTTAGCGCTTCTGCCCTTCGTAGTTGTCCAACGTATCGCGTGCGATTTCCCGTCCCAGCGCGATCAGCTCCGGTGCCTTGTAGAATTCGAAGAACCGGCATACCCGTTTCGGCACGTTGATCAGCACGTCCGGTGGGTATCCGGCGATCTTGTACTGGGCCAGCGACGTCTGCATCACTTCGAAGCTCTGGTTGATCAGGTCCAGTAGCGATGCGGGTCCGACGTTGTCGATGATGAACGAGCCCGTCGCCGATTTCGGTGCGCCACTGTGCTCCGGCGCTGCCGCCGGTTGCTGGGCCTCGGGGTCGGCTTCGTCGGTCAGCCAGGGGCTCGGCGGGGCCAGCCCCTCGCTGACGATTTCCTGTTCGATGCGGATGAGTTCCTCGGCAGGCTTGCGGCGAAACGGCAGGCGCGAACCGAGCGAGCTGATCAGTGCATCGAAGCGCATCTTGAACGCTGCCGGGCGTTCGATCACTGGCAACTGATACTGCTTCTGGTTGGTCGAGTTGAGGTTGACTGCGATGATCAGGTCGCTATGGCTGGACACCACTGGCACGATCGGCAGCGGATTGAGAATGCCACCGTCGACCAGCATGCGGTTACCTTGCATCACCGGGGTGAACAAGCTGGGAATCGCCGCCGAGGCGCGCATGGCCTGGTGCAGGCAGCCTTCCTGGAACCAGATTTCCTGTTGGTTGGTGAGGTCGGTCGCCACGGCCGTGTAGGGAATGCGCAATTGCTCGATATTGATCTCGCCAACGATCTTGCGAATCTGCCCGAATACCTTGTCGCCGCGAATGGCGCCAAGGCGAAAGCTGACATCGACCAGGCGCAATACGTCCAGGTAGTCGAGGCTCTCGATCCAGCTGCGGTAGTCTTCGAGCTTGCCGGCGGCGTAGATGCCGCCAATGACCGCGCCCATGGAGCAGCCGGCGACGCAGGCAATCTCGTAGCCGCGCCGCTCGATTTCCTCTATCACCCCGATGTGGGCATACCCTCGGGCGCCCCCCGAACCCAGTACCAGCGCCACGCGTTTGCTCATCGTTTTTCCCCCACCTGTGCAACCATGGTCCCACAATGCACCTTCGCGCGGTGTGCTTCAATGCGCGCCGGGCTGAGCTACCCTAAGCAAAGCATGCCCGGCAGCACCTGCCCAGCACGGCACTTTTCGTCTGCCTGGGCGTCGAACAGCCATTCTTTTTCCCTTTGAGGTAACACCGATGAAAGCCTGGATCTGCCTTCCTCTGATTGCTCTGGCGCTGGCTGGCTGCGCCGGCAAGACGGCCTACCGTGACAGCTGTGCGACCCAGCTGGATGCCGCCTGGAAAGAGCTCGACCTGGCCAAGGCCGAGGGCTTCGCCGGTACCGTCAGTTATTCCAAGGCGTTGTCGCTGCTCACCGGTGCCAAGACCCAGCAGCAGTTCGAAGGGTTCGAGGGTTGCACCAGGAAGGCCGAGAAGGCGCGTTTCTACATTCGTGAGTCGCGTGCCGGTCGCTGACCAAGGAGCTTTCCATGGCTGCCATGCTCGATCATGTGGTTGCCCAGGTACTGACCCTGCAGGTGCGCCTGCTGGCCTGCAGAGAACGCCTAGCCGCCGATACCGACAGCGAGGCGCTGCATGACCTGCGCACCAACGTACGGCGCCTGCGCAGCCTGTTACGCCCCTTGCGTGGGCTGCCAGGAGTGGAGCAGCTGGAGGGGGCGTGCAAGTCGCTGGGAGCGCTGACCACGCCGCTGCGCGACCGCGAGGTATTGGCAGCCGAGCTGTTGCGTCGGGGTCAAGTGGAGGCGGGGCGGCGGCGTCTGGCTGGACGTGCGCAGACCTTCGCCAGGGTCGCGGGCAGCGCGGAACTGACCCGGGTGCTGGCGATTCTCGATGCGTTTCCTCTGTTCCTGCGCGCGGCGGGTCGCGAAGGTCTGACGCCGAAGTTGGCTCAGCGCATCGACAGACGCCTGGTCAAGCAATTGCACAAGCTGCACGATGCCCTGCGCGACCCTGCCCATGACAGACATCGCCTGCGGTTGCTGATCAAGCGCGCCCGCTACGGTGACGAGGCCTATCCGCAATTGGGACATGCAGGCGAGAAGCTGCAGAAGTTGTTGAAGCGTGCTCAAGGCGATCTAGGGGACTGGCATGACCGCCTGCAATGGCTGCTTCAGGGACGCGATCAAGCCGACCTGGAGCCGTGCCTGGAGCAATGGGAGCGCGAGCTGCACGAGGCCGAACAGACGGCCGATACGACCTTGGAAGCCTTGCTCAAGGCATTGCGGCGGGTCAAGGCGGGCAAGTAGTTCCGCCGCTGGGCAGCGTATCAGTGGCGATGCTTGTGCCGTTCACGCCAGGCTCGCCACCAGGCGCCACTGAGCACGAAGCGCGGAAAGGTGATGAACTGCTCGGTCAGCAAGCGTTTCACGGCATCCTTGCGGTCGGCAAAGGGTTCGGGTTGCTCGGTCTCCAGGCGATGGCCCTGGCGTTGCATGCCCAGGCCCGCGAGGAGGGCGATGATACCGACGGCGATCTGTCCGAGGTCCAGGCCGAACAGTCCCGAGAGCACCAGCAATGCACCGAGGATGAACAGCGGCACGGCGATCAGGTGCAGCACCAGGTTGGTCGGGTGACGGTGGTTGTGGTGGTATCCGCGCCATTGCCAGGCGTGGAGATTGGGCAGTCGCTTGCTCATGGGCATTTCCTCCAGATCATGCCCCAAGCTTAGTGCGGCCCCCGGACGGGGGCCAATCGAGGCTGGCTATGGTGGTTATAGCTTGAGCTGGCCGATGACCTTGTTCAGCTCGCCGGCCAGGGTCGCCAATTCGTCGCTGGTGGTGGCCGAGCCGACAGTCTGTTGCACGGTCTGTTCGGTGACATCACGGATACTGACCACGGCACGGTTCATTTCTTCGGCGACCTGGCTCTGTTGCTGGGCGGCCACGGCGATCTGCGTGTTGCTTTCGCGCATCTGTGCCACCGCACCGGTGATCTGCGCCAGGGCTTCGCCTGCCTCGCGTGCTTCGCGCACACAATCGTCAGCCTTGTACGAACTCTCCTGCATGAACTCCACGGCGTCACGGGTGCCCGCCTGCAGGTCGGCAACCATGCGGGTGATTTCGTCGGTGGAGGTCTGCACGCGCTTGGCCAGGCTGCGCACTTCATCGGCGACCACCGCGAAACCCCGTCCCAGGTCGCCGGCACGGGCGGCCTCGATAGCGGCGTTGAGAGCGAGCAGGTTGGTTTGTTCGGCGATGCTATGGATCACCCCGACCACACCGTTGATCTTCTGACTGTCCTCGGCCAGCTGATTGATCATCTGTGCGGTCTGCTGCACCCCGCTGGATAGTCCGGCGATGGAAGTTTGCACGCGGCTGACCACATGCTGACCATCGCCGGCCAGGGTGTCGGCGGCTTGGGAGAGATCGCGGGTGGCCCCAGCATGCTGGGCGATGTGGTGTACGGTGGCCGACATCTGGTTGATCGCCGTGGCCGCTTGGTCGGTTTCGCTTTGTTGGCCGAGCATGCCGTGACGCACTTCGCTCATGCTCGCCGCCAGGCGCGCCGCGCCGGCGTCGAGTTGCGCGGCCGTGCGGGCGACAGTGCCGACTACCCGATGGTAGGTCGCCTGCATGGCGTTGAAGGCGCCCGCCATCTGGCCGACCTCATCGCCACAGGCCAGCGGTACGCGGGCGGACAGGTCGCCGGTCTTCTCGACGTGCAGCATCACGTCCTTGAGGGTGTTGAGCTGGCTGAGCAGAAAGCGGATGAGCAACTGCGATGCGCCGAGCATCGCCAACATCAGCACCAGTACGCACAGCGCATAGTTGCCGAACCGGTCGAAGAACACCTGGCGCAGGCTGGGCGCGTGGGCCAGCACGGCGACCTGCTGCGGGCCATGTTGCAGCACCTGGGCGCCGTACAGCGGCTGCTTGCCCACCACCCAGGCCGCAGGCAGCTCGACCCAGCCTTGGGCGTTGCGCAAGGCTGGCAGTGGCTCGCCGCCCAGGGTAGGCGTCTGTCCGGCTTGCCAGGTGATCACGTCGGCCTGGCTCGGCAGCGGCTGCCCAGCCGGCCAGGCCGCCAGTAACTGCGCCTGGGCCTCGGCCTGGGTACGTGCGGCATCGATGCGGGCACGCTGCTCGAGGTGCACGGCATAGAGCACCAGAAGCAGGGTCGTGACGAAGGCCACCGCGTTGACGGCCCAGAATTTGTACTTCAGGGAAACATTGCTAAGCCAGGCACCCATGGGTAGGTCTTCTCTGAGTTGAGCGGAAACATTGTTGGCAAGGTGCCATCATTGTGCCCGCGCCCGTCAGAGAGGCCTTGATATGAGTCAACAAACCATGGCCAGGCAGTGTCAGCCTTGGCTCAATTGGAAGAATGCCTCGGCCGTGGCGGTTGTGTGGGCGGCGGTCTGCTCCAGGCTTTCTCCACGGTGCAATGCCACCTCGCGCAGGACCTCGGGGAGAAACGCCGGCTCGTTGCGACCGTTCTTCGGTTTGGGCCGCAGGCTGCGCGGCAGCAGGTAGGGCGCATCGCTCTCCAGCATCAGGCGGCCGGTCGGGATGTTGCCCACCAGGGGGTGCAGGTGTGTGCCGCGGCGTTCGTCGCAGATCCAGCCGGTGATGCCGATGTGCAGATCGAGATCGAGGTAGGCGAACAACGCCGCTCGCTCGCCGGTGAAACAATGCACGACCGCCGCTGGCAGATGGTCGCGCAGGTTCTTGAGAATCCCCAGCAGTCGCTCGCTGGCATCGCGCTCGTGCAGGAACACCGGCAGTTGCAACTCGGCGGCCAGTGCCAGTTGTGCCTCCAGGGCCTTTTCCTGGAGCGGGCGAGGGGAGAAGTCGCGATTGAAGTCCAGCCCGCATTCGCCGACCGCCACCACCCGCTGCTCGGCCAGCAACTGACGCAGTTGGCGTTCGCTGTCGCTGGTCCATGACTTGGCGTCATGGGGGTGCACGCCGGCGGTGGCGAACAGGTGCTGGCCCGGTGCGTCGAGTTCGTGGCACAGCGCCAGTGCCTGTTCGCTGACCTCAAGGCTGGTGCCGGTCAGCACCATGCGCGACACGCCGGCTTCGACGGCGCGTTCGACGATGGCGGCTTGCTGGCCGTGGAAGCTGCTGTTGGTCAGGTTGACGCCGATATCGATCAGTTGCATGGTGCTACCTCGTGCCGCGGGGCGGCCAGCATAGCAAAAAACGCGATTTTCGGGAAAAAGCCAAGAACTTCAGGCGGTTGCCGCGGTCTTTTAGCCTCATTTCTCAGGGTATGACCGCGCCTTGCTGGCGCCGCCCACCACCTCGGATACGTTTCATGCTGCGACCTTTGCTCACCCTGCTGCTGATGTTCGCACTGCTTGGCGCAGGTCCGGCCCTGGCAGGGCTGGCCGGTCCGCAGCCGCATGCACCGGCGACCCAGGTGCGCGACCTCGAGCAGATCCGCAGCAGCAAGGTGCTTCGGGTGTTAGTCAACCAGAGCCGTAACAGCTCGGGGGAGGTCAAGGGTGAGCCGGTGGGTATCGAGTACTACCGTTTGCGCAGTTTCGAGCACTACCTCAATGCCCGGCTGGAGGACGGTCAACGGATCGAGCTCAAGATTATCCCCCGGGCCAAAGAGCAACTGCTGGGCGCCCTGCAGCGTGGCGAAGGCGACCTGGCCGCGCCGGGCGAACTGCTCGATCCGAGCGTAGTGGGACACGTTGGCGAAAGCGCTCCGGTCCGCGATCAGGTTGCATTGATTCTGGTCGGGCGCAAGGGCGAGCGGCGTTTCAGCCGCCCTGAGCAGTTGTCCGGGCGCACCGTGGCATTGACTTCGGCCAGCGCCGCGGGCGCGGCGATTGCCCAGATCAACCAGCGTTTGGCCCTGCGCAAGCGTCCGCCGATCAAGATCGAGTGGGTCGATTCAACGCTGGCGGTCGAAGATGTGCTGGAAATGGTCCAGGCCGGCATCTACCCACTGACCGTGGTCGAACAGCCGATCGCCCAGCGTTGGGCCCGGGTGATGCCACGGCTGCGTTTGGACACTCGGGTGCAGTTGGGCAAGCCTCAGCCCATGCGCTGGTACGTGCGCAAGGACGCCACACTGCTGCTCGGTGCGGTCGACCGCTTCCTCCAGGGCTACCGTGCACCGGGCAACCAGGACGCTGCCTTCGAGCGCATCTACCGGCGCCAGTACCGGGTGCACAACCCCTTGGCGCGCAAGGATCGCCAGCGTCTGGCATCGTTACGCCCGGTGTTGCAGAAACATGGCCAGGCACAGCAGATCGACTGGCTCAATCTGGCAGCGTTGGCGTTCAAGGAATCGACGCTCAACCCGGCTGCGCGGGGCACGGGCGGGGCCCATGGCCTGATGCAGATCACGCCTGCGGCGGCGCAGCGCGTTGGCGTCAGCAACACTGCGACGGTCGATGGCAATGTCCAGGCCAGTGCCCGTTACCTGGCCTTGATCCGTCGCATGTTCTTCGCCAGTCCCAAGATCAACGAGCGCGAGCGCATGGCGTTCACCCTGGCGGCTTACAACCTCGGTCCGGAGCGGGTTCAGGCCATGCGCGCTGAGGCCCGCCGGCGCGGACTGAACGGCAACCAGTGGTTCTTCCAGACCGAGCGCATCGCCATGGAGCAGGTGGGCATGGGCCCGGTGAATTTCGTCAACAGCGTCAACAAGTACTTCCTGGCTTTCAATCGCCAGCGCTCGCAGCTGGAACGGGTGGTGCGGCGCTAGGCACGATGAAGGTGGGCTTGCGGCCGGTGACGCTAGGCTCTAGGATACTGCCTGCGCCGATTTAAACAGCTACTTGCGGGGCGCGGGACACGCCCCATCGATGCGCGTCCGAAATACCGCTAAAGCGCTGGTTCGGTGATGCCTCCCACCGCAGCCCAGCGGGTTTTGCGAGGCGTAGAGAATCCACCATGAGTTGTCCACGTACCAGTGTCTGCCTGACCCCCCTGCCTGCCAGCCAGGCTTCCCGCACCCCGCGCATTCTGCTCGGCGGCCAGCATCAACCCACGCTGTTGCGCCACCTTGAAGGCCTTTCCCGGCGCAAGGGCCAAGCCCGGGCGTTTCTGATCCAGTTCATCGACGGCGTGGCCCCGCTCGAACAATACGCCAGCGATCGCTTCGACCTGGCGGTGATCCAGGCTCCCCTGGCCTGCGATGCGGCCCAGGTCATCGGCCAGCTGACCCGCATCGCTCGTCAGGGCCTGATCACCCGCCGTTGAGGAGAGCGCCGTTGAGCACCAACATCATCACCACCGAAGGTCATGAAGCCCTGAAAAAAGAGCTGGACCATCTGTGGCGGGTGTACCGTCCTGAGATCACCCAAAAGGTCGCCTGGGCGGCTTCGTTGGGGGATCGTAGCGAGAATGCCGACTACCAGTACAACAAGAAGCTGCTGCGCGAGATCGACCGTCGCGTCCGTTACCTGCGTAAACGCCTCGAGGATGTGAAGGTGGTGGCCTATTCGCCGCAACAGGAAGGCAGGGTGTTCTTCGGCGCTTGGGTCGAGATCGAGAACGACGACGGCGAGCGTATGAAGTTTCGCATCGTCGGTTATGACGAGATCTATGGCCGCAATGACTATATTTCGATCGACTCGCCCATGGCCCGCGCCCTGCTCAAAAAGGAGGAGGGCGACGAGGTGGTGGTGCAGACGCCGACCGGCGAGGCTGTCTGGTACGTCGACAGCATTGCCTACGGCCAATGAAGTGAACACTCAGATTCGTTCAGCCCTCGCGCAGCACCGTCGGCGGGCTGGCGTTCAGCGCCCGGCGGGTGCCCAGCACCCCCGCGCCACCGACCAGTAGTGCGCCTGCCACCGGCAACAGCAACAGCCAGGGGTGGGGGCTCCACGGCAGGTCGAAGGCATACCGATAGAGCACCAGGGTGATCAGCTCGCAGCCCAGCGCCGCCAGCAAGCCGCTGGCTGCACCCAGCAAGCCGAACTCAATGCGCCGCGCCTTGACCAGCAGGGGGCGCGCTGCGCCAAGGGCGCGCAACAGGGCGCCCTGGCGAATGCGCTCATCCAGTGTGGCCTGCAGCCCGGCGAACAGCACTGCCAGGCCCGCAGCGAGCACGAACAGCAGCACATATTCGACGGCCAGGGTGACTTGGGCGAGGATGCTGCGCAGTTGCTCCAGCAATGCGTCGACCTGGAGGATGGTCACTGCCGGGAACGCGCGGGACAGGGCGACTACGTCGAGGTCGTGTCCTGGCGGCAGGTAGAAGCTGGTCAGGTACGTGGTCGGCAGGCCTTGCAGAGTGCCGGGCTGGAAGATCATGTAGAAGTTCGGCTGGAAGCTGTCCCAGTGCACGCTGCGCAGGCTGGTGACGCGGGCCTGGTGCTGTGCGCCACCGACGTCGAAGGTCAGCAGGTCGCCCACTTGCAGTTTCAGGCTACTGGCCAGCTCCGCCTCCACCGAGACACCGGGCACTTGAGGGGTAGTGGGGGCGGCCTGCCACCAGCTGCCGGCGGTCAGGCAGTTGCCGGCGGGCAACTCGGCGGCCCAGGTCAGGCTGAGATCGCGTTGCACGGCGCGTTCGCCGGCCGAGTCCTTGCTGACGATTTGTTGCACGGGGTGATCGTTGATCTGGATGAGCCGCCCCGGCGTGACCGGGTACAGGGGCGCAGAAGCGGCATTGACCTTGCGCAGGTGCTGGGCGAAGGGGGCGCGGTCGTCGGGAAGGATGTTCAGGGCGAAGTAATTGGGTGCGTCCTTGGGCAGTTGCGCCTGCCAGGTATCGAGCAGTTCGGCGCGCAGCAAGGCCACCAGGGCCATCGCCAGAAGGATCAGGCCGAAGGCCAGGGCCTGACCAGCGGCGGCCGTGGGATGGCGCAGCAGTTGGCCGAGGCCCAGGCGCCAGGCCAAGGGTGCGCCAGTCAGCAGGCGCCGCAGGCTGCGCAGGCCCAGGAGCAGCAGGCCGCCCAGCAGCAGTGCGGCGACCAGGCCGCCGCCGAGCAGGGCGAAGGTCAGCAGCAGGTCGAGGCTCAGGCGCCACATGATCAGGCCCAGAGCGAACAGGGCGGCGCCGTAGACCAGCCAACTGCTCGGTGGCACCGGCAGCAGGTCGCGCCGCAGCACCCGCAGCGGTGGGACCTTGCCCAAGGCGGCCAGGGGTGGCAGGGCGAAGCCTGCCAAAGCCACCAGGCCGGTGGCGATTCCGGCCAGGGCTGGAAGGAGGCCGCCGGGCGGAACCACGCTGGGCAGCAGGCCGTGCAGCAGACGGAACAGCCCCAGCTGCGCCAGCCAGCCGAGCAGCGCACCGCTGAGTGCCGCCGCCGTTCCCAGCAGTGCTAGTTGCACGCAATAAAGGCCAAGGGTTTCCCGGCGAGACAGGCCCAGGCAACGCAGCAGCGCGCTGGCATCCAGGCGTCGGGCAGCGTAGCGATTGGCCGAAAGGGCGACTGCCACGCCGGCCAGCAGCACAGCTACCAGACTGGCCATGTTCAGGTAGCGTTCGGCCTTGCCCAGGGCGCCGCCGATCTGCCGGTTGCCATCGCGAGTGTCGCGCAGGCGCTGGTTGGCGGCCAGGTCCTTTTCCACGGTCTGACGGTATTGGGCCAGTGCCTCGGCTTCGCCGCGCCACAGGTCGCGATAGGTCACTCGGCTGCCTGGCTGGATCACGCCGGTGGCCTTCAGGTCGGCGAGATTGATCATCACCCGGGGTGTGAGGCTGTAGAAATTGTTGGCGCGGTCTGGCTCGTACGTCAGCACCCGGCTCATGCGCAGGGTTTTCGTGCCGACCTCGATGCTGTCGCCGATCTTCAGGCCCTGCGCGGCCAGCAGACGCGGCTCGACCCAGGCTTCGCCGGTTGCCGGGCCGCCGCCTGGGGTCTCCTCGCCATAGGGGGCGGCGGCACTGCGCACCTGTCCGCGCAAGGGGTAGGCACTATCGGTCGCCTTGATGCTGGACAGTTGGATGCCGGCATCGGCGCCGACCACGCTGGTGAACTCCACCACCTGGGCGTGGGTCAGGCCCAGGGCGAGGCCTTCGCTGATCTGTCGGTCGCGGGCTGGCGAAGTGCCTTGCAATACCAGGTCGGCCCCGAGGAACTCGCTAGCCCGCAGTTGCATGGCGCCATTGAGGCGCGCGCCGAAGTAACCGATGGCGGTGCTTGCCGCCACCGCCACGAGCAGGGCAAAGAACAGCACGCGCACTTCGCTGGCGCGGATGTCTCGCAGCAGTTGGCGTAGGGCCAGGCCGCACAGGCGGGTCAGCGGCATGCCGGTCATAGGGCAGGTTCCGGTGTGACCATCTGGCCGGCCTCAAGGCGGATCTGGCGCCGGCAGCGGCGGGCCAGGCGCTCGTCATGGGTCACCAGGACCAAGGTGGTGCCGCGCTCCTGGTTCAGCTCGAACAGCAGGTCGCTGATGCGTTCGCCGGTGTGGCTGTCGAGATTGCCGGTGGGCTCATCGGCGAACAGCACCGATGGCTGGGCGGCAAAGGCGCGGGCGATGGCCACGCGTTGCTGCTCGCCGCCGGACAACTGGCGTGGCGTGTGGCTCAAGCGCTTGCCGAGGCCGACCCGTTCGAGCAGGGTGCGGGCGTGTTCGCGGGCATCGCGGCGACCCTCCAGCTCCAGGGGCAGCATGACGTTCTCCAGGGCATCGAGGCTGTCGAGCAACTGGAACGACTGGAACACGAAACCGACGTGCTCTGCACGCACTCGCGCGCGCTGGTCTTCATCCAGGGGGCCGAGGTCGTGCCCGGCGAGGATGACCTTGCCGGCACTTGGGCGGTCGAGCCCAGCCAGCAAGCCGAGCAAGGTCGACTTGCCCGAGCCGGAAGCACCGACGATGGCCAGGCTGTCGCCTTTGCTCAGGTCGAGGGAAAGGGCATGCAGGATGGTCAGGTCGCCTTCCGCGCTGGGGACCACTTTGCTAAGGTTCTGCGCAACGAGAATGCTGGGGCCCATGGAGAATCCAATGCGAGTGTGGTGGTTGAGTGCCGGTCTGGCCCTGTATTGCCTGGCCCAGAGCGCGGCGGCGGGAACACTGCTGGTCGTCGGCGATAGTATCAGCGCAGGTTTTGGCCTGGATACCCGCCAGGGGTGGGTGTCTCTGTTGCAGACACGGCTCAAGGAGGAAGGTTTCGACGACCAGGTGGTCAATGCCTCGATCAGTGGCGATACCAGTGCGGGCGGTCGCGCGCGGCTACCGGCGCTGCTTGCGGCGCACAAGCCGAGCGTGGTGGTGCTGGAGCTTGGGGGCAATGACGGCTTGCGGGGGCAGCCGCCGGCGCAATTGCAACAAAATCTTGCTTCGATGATCGACAGCTCACGTGCAGCGGGTGCCAAGGTCGTGTTGCTGGGCATGCGTCTGCCACCGAACTATGGCGCGCGCTACACCACTGCCTTCGCCGAGGTTTACGCACAACTGCAACGGGACAAGCAGGTGGCATGGGTACCGTTTTTCCTCGAAGGTATCGGTGGCGTGTCGCAAATGATGCAGGCCGATGGCATCCATCCGGCGCAGGGCGCGCAGCAGCGCCTGCTGGAAAATGCCTGGCCGGTGATAAAACCCTTGCTCTGATGCTTTAAACGGGGGCGGCTTTCGGCTAATGTTGCGCCCCCCGTTTCGAGAGCCCCCAATGCCGCGCCCTGCCTGGTCCTTGTATGCCTATCAACTGATCGAGCCCGATGAGCAGCTCGACCTGTTCGCCTGCCAGGAAATCCGCGTCCATCTGGTGGCCCGTCAGCTCGAGCTGGGCGTGCCGGCCGATCGTACCTTGTGTGGCGGTCTGCTGCCCGCGCAACCACGCTGGTCCGGGGTAGCGCGCTCGGTCTACCGTGACGGCCGGCTGTGCCCGCTGTGCCGGGCGATACTCGAGGCCCAGAGGCGTGGCATGCGCCCGGTGTGGCCGCAGTTGTAGGGCTTAGCGGGCGCCTTTCATCATCTGAAACGCTTGTGCACCGCCGACGCCTCCCGCTTGTATCGGGGCGGGTGTACAATCGACCGTCTTGACTCATCTTTCGAAGGATTTACCGGATGTTGCCGCGCTTTCCCGCCGTCACCCGTTGCCTGTCCCTGGCCGCCCTGCTGGTAGCGGGCCCCGCTGCTGCACTTGAGCTGCCGTTGCCGCCGCCCGGTGAAGACGTGGTAGGCCAGGTGCAGGTCATCAAGGCCAAGTACGAAGATACCTTCGCCGACATCGGCACGGCCAACGACCTCGGTTATCTGGAAATGATCGCCGCCAACCCAGGCGTCGATCCGTGGCTGCCGGGCGCCGGTACCGAGATCATCCTGCCGACCCGGTACATCCTGCCGCCGGGGCCGCGCGAGGGTATCGTCATCAACCTCGCCGAGTACCGCTTGTACTACTACCCCAAAGGGGAGAACAAGGTGTACACCTATCCGCTTGGCATCGGGCGCGAAGGGTGGGGGTCGCCGATCGCCCAGACCAAGATCACCGCCAAGACGCCGAATCCGACCTGGACGCCGCCCGCCTCGATTCGCGCCGAGCATGCCGCCGATGGTGACATCCTGCCCACAGTGGTGCCGGCAGGGCCGGACAACCCGTTGGGGCCGTTCAAGTTCACCCTGGGCGTGCCGGGGTACCTGATCCATGGTTCGAACAAGAAGTTCGGCATCGGCATGCGCACCAGTCATGGTTGCTTCCGCATGTTCAACAACAACGTGCTGGCGCTGTCGAAGATGGTCCCGGTCGGCACCTCGGTGCGGATCATCAACGAACCGTACAAGTTCGGCGTCAGTGGCGGCAAGGTCTACCTCGAAGCCCACACGCCGCTCGATGATCACGGTGATCCGTCGGTGGTCGACAAGCACACTGCGGTGATCAATGCGCTGCTCAAGCGTGAAGATCTCGCCAATAACCTGCGTATGAACTGGGACATGGTCCGCGATGTGGTTGCCGCCGAAGATGGCATGCCGGTGGAAATCGCCGTCCCTGCCAATAACCAGGGCAGTGAGTCGATGGTGTCGAGCATCCCGGCCGAACTGCAGTAAGGGTTAAATGGGTAATCTGGAGGCCTGCCTTGCGCAGGCCTCTTCGTTTGTGTCACATCGGTTTAACACGCCAATAAAAAAGCCGACCCACAAGTGGGTCGGCTTCTTAACAATCCGTGAGGATTATTACTTGCGGCTGGCTTTGTCCAGCATACGCAGAGCGCGCTCGTTGGCTTCGTCAGCGGTTTGCTGAGCCTTCTGAGCGGCTGCCAGTGCGTCGTCAGCCTTACGGTAGGCTTCGTCAGCACGAGCTTGAGCGCGGGCTGCTGCGTCTTCAGTCGCAGTCAGACGAGCTTCGGTTTCTTTGGATACGCTGCTGCAACCGGTAGCCAGAACTGCGGCCAGAGCCAGAGCAGAGAATTTCAGAACGTTGTTCATCGTGTTCCCCTTCAAGGACTTTCTATTAAAGAGCCATCTCTCGGAAAAGAGAAACTGGCCGGCGTACATAGTACCCATTACTTGTAGTAAGTAAACTGACCAAGCGCAAGAACAGCAAAAAAATTTGTTGCTGGAGGGCGCGCCGACAAGATTTGCGTAGGCATTTGTGAAAAACCTGTGCAGGCGCCGCAAGCGACTGTAGTGCGGGAACTTTTTTGTTGAACTAACGGTGACTTTAACTGTCGACCAACGTCTTAAGCCCAAGAACATCCGGCTGCTGTTGTGAGTGCAGGTCTTGGGGAATCGTAGCCCTACGCGCCACTTTTTAACCGCTGCCACCTTGAGCAATCCGGGCGAGGGTGCCTACTATTTGGGGTGCCTGCCCGCAGAACGATTGACATGGCCCTGCGGTCGAAGGGGCAAAGGGTGGCGTAGAGGTTCCTTCGCCGGACATACCACCATCGGTTAAGGCCAGGGTCTGCCGCAAGACCTGCAAGGAGTAGTGATGAGTGAAGCGCTGACCATCCACCATGACCAGGCCGGTCATCAGTTCGAGACCAACGTGGACGGTCATCGTGCCTACCTGACGTACATGGACCTGGGCAAGCAGACGCTGGATATCTATCGCACCTTCGTTCCCAACGCCCTGCGTGGGCGCGGCATCGCTGCGGCGCTGACCGAGAAGGCCCTGGAGTACGCCGACCAGATGGGCTACACGGTGATCCCTTCGTGCTCGTACGTGGAGCGCTACATGGAGCGTCAGCAGCGGCACTCGAGCAAAGTCTGAATTCTGCCAGGACAAACGCAGCGGGGCCGCTTGCTGCCCCAATCGCCAACAAACCGGCGCCTATTCGAGAATAGGCGCGGCTTGGGGGATTGGGGCAGCAAGCGGCCCCGCTGTTTTATCAGCCGCGTTTACGTTGCGGCAGAACATCCTTGAGCTTTTCGCGCATGCTGCGCAGGGTCTTCTCGGTCGCCGACCAGTCGATACAGGCGTCGGTGATCGACACGCCGTATTGCAGTTCGTCGAGATTCTTGGGGATGGACTGGCAGCCCCAGTTCAGGTGGCTCTCGACCATCAGGCCGATGATCGACTGGTTGCCTTCGAGAATCTGGTTGGCGACGTTTTCCATCACCAACGGCTGCAGGGCCGGATCCTTGTTGGAGTTGGCGTGGCTGCAGTCGACCATGATGTTGGCCTTGATCTTGGCTTTGGCCAGGTCCTGCTCGCACAGGGCGACACTGACCGAATCGTAGTTCGGCTTGCCGTTGCCGCCACGCAGCACCACATGGCCGTAGGGGTTGCCCTTGGTGGTGACGATCGAGACGCCGCCTTCCTGGTTGATGCCCAGGAAACGATGCGGCTTGGAGACCGACTGCAGGGCGTTGATGGCGACGGTCAGGCCGCCGTCGGTGCCATTCTTGAAGCCCACGGCCGACGACAGGCCCGAGGCCATTTCGCGGTGGGTCTGCGACTCGGTGGTACGTGCACCGATCGCCGACCAGCTGATCAGATCCTGCAGGTACTGCGGCGAAATCGGGTCGAGCGCTTCGGTTGCGGTCGGCAGGCCCATTTCCGCCAGGTCCAGCAACAGCTTGCGGCCGATGTGCAAACCGTCCTGGATCTTGAAGGAGTCGTCCAGGTAGGGGTCGTTGATCAGGCCTTTCCAGCCCACGGTGGTGCGCGGCTTCTCGAAGTACACGCGCATCACCAGGTACAGGGTGTCGGAAACTTCCTCGGCCAGCACCTTGAGGCGTTCGGCATACTCGTGCGCCGCCTTGATGTCATGGATCGAGCACGGGCCCACCACCACGAACAGGCGATGGTCCTTGCCATCGAGGATATTGCGCACCACTTCGCGGCCAGCCATCACAGTCTGCAGGGCCTTGGCGCTCAGAGGGAGTTCGTGCTTGAGCTGATCGGGGGTGATCAAGGTCTCGTTGGAGGCAACGTTAAGGTCGTCGATCGGTAAATCAGCCATCGTGTTACTCGTCAGGTCACGGGTGCCGGCCGCCAGCAATCCCCGTGCGGCCCAGCAGCAAGAATGTTCGCAGCGGGGAGCGGAACCTTAGCGCGTTACAGGGGTGGCGACAATGGGTTGGCCTGCTCGGCGCAAGGTTTTTCCCTGGGTCTTTGTGTGCTGGTTGCGCTTTGCTGGCGCGCGGAAATGGGGTTTTCACGGATTTGGCTTGGGTGGGCATTGAGATTGGGGGGGGGCGATCCATTTTGTGTAGCGGCGCTACACCTCTCGGATCGACCATCCAAGCCCAAAGCCCAAAGCCCAAAGCCCAAAGCCCAAAGCCCAAAGCCCAGAGCCCAGAGCCCAGAGCCCAGAGCCCAGAGCCGCCTCGCCTGATCCGCGCCAGCCCGCAGCTCCAGCGGCTGGACGGCAAGGCGGCTGCGCGGCGCGCTGCTAAGCTGAAGCTTGCTCTGTCGTCGCGACAGCCGAGGAGGTCGAATGATCCGTTCCATGTTGTACGCCACCGACCTCGGGGTGTACGCGCCCTACGTCATGCAGCATGCCTTGGCCTTGGCGCGCACCTTCGGTGCTGAACTCTACGTGATACACGCCGTGGAGCCGATGGGCCAGTTCGCCGAATCGCTGCTGCAGAGCTATCTCGATGAGCAGACGCTGGATGAATTGCACAGCGAGGGGGTCAATACGGTGATGGCCAACATCGAGCAGCGCGTGCTCGAGAACTTCCGTGAAGAGCTGGGTGAGGAGGCCGACCTGGCGTTGATCAAGGCCGTGCGCGTGCGTCAGGGCGATCCGGCGCAGGTCATTCTCGAGCAGGCCCAGCGTCTGGCGGTCGACCTGATGATCTTCGGTACCCACAGCACAGGAGCGGGTGGAGATGTGCCGCTTGGGCGCACGGCGGTGCGCCTGCTGCAGCTGTCACCGGTGCCGGTCTATATGGTGCCGTTGGCCCAGCATCTTGGCCGTAGGAAGGCATGAAACTACTCGAAGGACGCATCCGGGGCGTGTAACAAAATAGTTCTAGATTTATTGCGATTACCACTAATATAGTTATATCTCATCGCAGCCCGCAGTGTGCCGCCGGTGAATTACTGCTGACCCGAGGGAAACCTATGAAGCTTCAACAACTGCGCTACATCTGGGAAGTGGCGCACCATGACCTCAACGTCTCCGCGACGGCGCAGAGTCTGTATACCTCCCAGCCAGGGATCAGCAAGCAGATTCGCCTGCTGGAGGATGAACTGGGTGTTGAAGTCTTTGCCCGCAGCGGCAAGCACCTGACGCGGGTCACTCCCGCTGGTGAGCGGATCATCAATACCGCTGGTGAAATCCTGCGCAAGGTCGAAAGCATCAAGCAGATCGCCCAGGAATTCTCCAACGAGAAGAAAGGGACGCTGTCGATCGCCACCACCCACACCCAGGCGCGCTATGCGTTGCCGCCGGTGATCAGCAGCTTCATCAAGCAGTACCCAGAAGTGTCGCTGCACATGCACCAGGGTTCGCCCATGCAGATTGCTGAAATGGCGGCCGACGGCACGGTCGATTTCGCCATCGCCACCGAGGCGCTGGAGCTGTTCGGCGACCTGATCATGATGCCGTGCTACAAGTGGAATCGCTGTGTGGTGGTGCCGCAGGGGCACCCGCTGACCAAGCTGCCGAAACTCACCCTGGAGGCAGTCGCCGAATACCCGATCGTCACCTATGTGTTCGGCTTCACTGGCCGTTCCAAGTTGGACGAGGCATTCAATCACCGCGGCCTGACCCCGAAAGTGGTGTTCACCGCAGCCGATGCGGACGTGATCAAGACTTATGTACGTCTGGGCCTGGGGGTCGGCATCGTGGCCAAGATGGCGGTGGATGCCAAGCTGGATCCTGATCTGGTCTGCCTGGATGCCAGCGAGCTGTTCGAAGCCAGCATCACCAAGATCGGCTTCCGTCGTGGCACCTTCCTGCGCGGTTTCATGTGCGACTTCATCGAGAAGTTCGCCCCGCACCTGACCCGTGAAGTGATGGCCAAGGCCATCCAGTGCCATAACAAGCAAGAGCTCGAAGAGTTGTTCGAGGGCGTCGAACTACCGGTGCACTGAGAACAGCTGCAAGCCATAAGCTACAAGCCGTAAGCTACGGCGGGCTGCTTTTTCTTGCAGCTTGCAGCTTGCAGCTGCTCTTCAAGCCTTGCTGATCAGGTTGCCGGCGTGCAGCCCGCATTCCTTCTGTGTCGACTCTTCCCACCACCAGCGGCCTTCGCGCTCGTGCTGGTTCGGCAGCACCGGGCGGGTGCAGGGCTCGCAGCCGATACTGATAAAGCCGCGCTCGTGCAGGCTGTTGTAGGGCAATTCGAGCATGCGGATATAGCCCCAGACTTCCTCGCTGGTCATTTGCGCCAGCGGGTTGAACTTGTACAGGGTCCGCTCGGGGGTGGAGAAGGCGCTGTCGATCTCCAGGGCCGCCACCTGGCTGCGGGTACCTGGGCTCTGGTCGCGGCGCTGGCCGGTGGCCCAGGCGCTCACAGTGGCGAGCTTGCGGCGCAACGGTTCGATCTTGCGGATGCCGCAGCACTCGCCGTGGCCATCCTTGTAGAAACTGAACAAGCCTTTTTCCTTGACGAACGGATCGAGTTTGTCGCGGTCTGGGCTGAGGATTTCGATCGGCAGGTTGTACTGCTCGCGGACCTGGTCGATGAAACGATAGGTCTCCGGGTGCAGACGGCCGGTGTCAAGGCTGAAGACCTTGACCTGCTTGTTCAGTTTCCAGGCCATGTCGACCAGCACCACGTCCTCGGCGCCGCTGAAGGAGATCCAGAGATCGTCGCCGAAGTGTTCGAAGGCGAGCTTGAGGATGTCCTGGGGGGACTTGTTGGCGTAGGTCGCGGCGAGGGCGGCGACATCGAAGGGTTGGCTCATCAGGCGGTTTCCATCTTGGCTGTGGCGCTGTGCGCTCGTAGTGGAGTGATGGTAACAAAAAATGGCCGGGCCGGCCCGCTGCTACAGCCCCTGCAGCGTTTCCATCAATACTCGCACTTTAGTGACCGACTCTTCGTACTCGTCCTCCCAGTTCGAGTCGGCTACCACCGCGCCACCGCCCCAGCAACTGACCTGGCCATCCTTGATCAGCAGACTGCGGATGGCGATTGAACTGTCCATTTCGCCGCGTACGTCGACGTATAGCAAGGAGCCGCAATACAGTGCACGGCGGCTGGGTTCGAGCTCGTCGATGATTTGCATGGCGCGGATCTTCGGAGCTCCGGTGATCGAACCGCCGGGGAAGCTGTCGCCGATCAGGTCCAGGGCGTCGCGGCCTTCGGCCAAGTGCCCGGTGATGCTGCTGACCAGATGGTGGACGTTGGGATAGCTCTCCAGGCTGAACAGCTCCGGCACCTTGACCGAGCCGATTTCACAAGTGCGCCCCAAGTCGTTGCGCAGCAGGTCGACGATCATCAGGTTTTCCGAGCGGTCCTTGGGGCTGTGCCGCAGCTCCTCGGCGTTACGTGCATCTTCGCCCGGGTCGCTGGCGCGTGGGCGGGTGCCCTTGATTGGACGGGTTTCCACCTGGCGTTGGCTGACGCGGACGAAACGTTCGGGTGAAAAGCTCAGCAACGCGCTGCCATCGGCCAGTTGCTGGTAACCGGAGAAGGGCGTCGGACACGCTGTGCGCAGAGCCTGGTAGGCCCGCCACGGGTCGCCCTGGCAGGGGGCGCGGAAGCGTTGCGTGAGGTTGATCTGGTAGCAGTCGCCTGCCTGGATGTAGCGTTGCACCTGGTCGAAAGCGGCGCGGTACTGCCCGGGTTGCAAGTCGCCACGCATGGCGGCGAGCAGGCGGAACTCGCCGGTGGTGGAGGTTGTGTCGGCGCCGAACAGGGCAATCAGGCGTTGGCGCTCATGCTTGGCCAGGCTGGGGTGGAGCACCAGTTGGCTGGTGGCTTGCTGGTGGTCGCTGATCAACGCCCAGGCGTACACACCCAATTGCGCATCCGGCAGGCCGAGGTCGTCGCTGGCAACGCTCGGCAACTCTTCCAGGCGACGCCCGAAGTCGTAGCTGAGGTAGCCGATCAAACCGCCGGCAAAGGGCAGTTCGCAGCCTTCGGGTAGTTGCGCCTCGCCCAGCTGCGCCAGGGCTGCGCGCAGGCGCTGGAGGAACCCACGGCCATCTTCGTCAGGCTGGGCTTGCAGGTGTTGCAGCGGCCAGGCACTGAGCAGGTCGAAGCGTCCGCGCTCGGCGCCGGGGCGGGCGCTGTCGAGCAGGATCGCGCCGGGCGCCTGGCGCAGGCGGGCGAAGAAGGCAGCGGGGTCGGGTTGGTAGGGCAGGGGGTGGAGCGTACAGGTCGGCATCAGTATGGACGGCGATGTAAAAGCGAGGAGGGCGATTGTAGACCTGTGAGGGAGATGCGCCTAGCTTTGGCGCGACATACGACCATCGTGTTCCGCCCCCTTCGCGGGCATGTCCCGCGAAGGGGCGTTGCAGGCCTAGCGAGGTTGCACGTGCCCGAACAACCCTTGGGCAACCCGTACGCGCTGCTCGGCATCCTCGGTCACGCCATCCTTTGCCAGTGCCTCGAGGTGGGCCTCGATGGCGTGGGTGCGCTGGGTCAGGCCGCAGTCGTTGGCGATCTGGATGTTCAGGCCCGGGCGGGCGTTGAGTTCGAGGATCAATGGGCCCTTTTCCTGGTCCAGTACCATGTCCACCCCGATATAGCCCAGCCCGCACAGTTCATAGCAGCTGGCAGCCAGCTTCATGAAGCCATCCCAGTTCGGCAATTGCACGCCGTCCACCGCATTGGTGGTGTCCGGGTGCTTGCTGATGATGCGGTTGAGCCAGGTGCCGCGCAGGGTCACCCCGGTCGCCAGGTCGACACCCACGCCGATGGCGCCTTGGTGCAGGTTGGCCTTGCCTCCGGACTGGCGGGTCGGTAAGCGCAGCATGGCCATCACCGGATAGCCCATCAACACGATGATGCGGATATCCGGTACGCCTTCATAGCTGATGCTCTTGAAGATCTGGTCCGGGGTCACCCGGTACTCGATCAGCGCCCGGTCGCGATGGCCGCCCAGCGAGTAGAGGCCGGTGAGGATGCTGGAGATCTGGTGCTCGATCTCCTCGTGACTGATGATCTTGCCCGAGACCGTGCGGTAGTTGTCCTCGAAGCGGTCGGCGATCACCATGATGCCGTCACCGCCGGCGCCCTGGGCCGGCTTGATGACGAAGTCGTTGCGCCCACCGATGATCTCGTCGAGTTTCTCGATCTGCTTCTCGGTCTCGATGATGCCGTACATCTCAGGCACATGGATCCCGGCTGCGAGTGCGCGCTCCTTGGTGATGATCTTGTCGTCGACGATCGGGTACAGGTTGCGCTTGTTGTACTTCAGGACATAGTCCGCATTGCGCCGGTTGATACCCATGATGCCCCGGGCCTCCAGGGCTTTCCACGTCTTGATCAGGCCAAACATCACACGTCGCCCTTTTTGACGAATGCCTTGAAGCGAACGAGCTCAGTCAGGCGGTAGCCACGGTAGCGACCCATCGCCAGCATGAAGCCCACCAGAATCAGCAGTACCGCCGGGAAGGTGAAGACGAAGTAGACCAGCTCCGGCACCATCATCAGCAGGTGCGCCAGGGATGCGGCGAACAGGGTGCCGATGGCCACTTTCATGGCATGGCCGCCGCCACGCTCTTCCCAGGTGATCGACAGGCGCTCGATGGTCATGGTCAGGATCACCATCGGGAACAGTGCGACCGACAGCCCACGCTCCAGGCCCAGTTTGTGGCTGAACAGGCTGATCGCGGCGATCAGTACCACCACGAAGGTCAGCACTACCGACAGGCGCGGCAGCATCTGCAGCTTCAGGTGTTCGAGGTAGGAGCGCAGCGACAGGCCCAGTGCGGTGATCACGGTGAACAGCACGATGCCGAAGCCCAGCTGGGTTTCGCGGAAGGCCAGGGCGATCAGCACCGGGGTGAAGGTGCCCAGGGTCTGGATACCGATCAGGTTGCGCAGGACCAGGATCACCAGGACGCCGATCGGGATCATTACCATGATCATGAAGGTCTGCTGGGTCTGCAGCGGCAGGCCGTACAGCGAGTACTCGAGGAAGTCGGCGTCGGTATTCTCGTCGGTCAGCTTGGCCAGGCGGATGGCGTTCATCTCGCTGTTGTTCATGCTGAAGGTGACGTTGGCCTTCTTGCCGCCATCGATGGTGACCAGATTGTCGTCACCGGTCCACCACAGCAGGCGGTCGTTCGGCAGGCCTTGCTCGCCGGTGTCGGGGTTGAAGTACAGCCAGTCGTTGCCGTTGAAGCTGCGCAGCCACAGTTCAGGGGATTGCGGCGTGTCGGCCACCAGGCGAATGGTGTGGACCTTTTCCATCGGCACATGGGCGATCGACAGCAGCAGGTCGATGACCTGGGCCTTCTTCATCGACGAGGTATCGCCTGCCAGCAGCAACTTGACGTTGTCGTCGTTGAGGTTGTTGACCCGCTTGATGGTTTCGCTGACGAAGGTCTCGACGTCGGCCGAGTGCTGGCGAATCGGCGCCATCAGAGCCTCGGCGGCAATCTTCTCGGGGCCTTCGACGGCCAGGCTGTCGCGGAAAGTCGGGCCCTTGACCGTGCTCTTCTCGGTGCTGTAGCGCTTGGTCAGCACCAAGCGATAGTAGAGGGTCTGATTGCCGCTGGCGCGGCGTGCCGACCAGGTCACCTTGCGGTTGCCGTCGGCGCGGTTGACGCTCACCCCGTAGTTGTTGGAGATGAAGCTCTCGTTGAGGCTCACGTAGTCGCGGTTCAGCGGGGGCACGAACATCTGCACCTTGACCGGGTCCTTGGCGCTGGCAACGAATTCGACCTTGGCGTCGATGTTCCACAGGTCGTCGGTTTCGTCTTCGGTCACCGGAATGCCGAGGACGAAGATCTGATAAGCCGTGACCGCCACGCCCAGTAGCACCAGCACGGTGATGAGGACTTTCAAATGGAGGGTAAGGGAGCGCATCGGGGTTACTCTGCTTTGGGAGCGTCGGTGGCACAGGCAGGTTTGCCGGCCGCGTATTTAAGGCTTGGGTCGACCAGCGCGTCGAAGTGCTTGAGCGCCTCGGAGCCGATCAGCAGCGGGAACTGGAACGCGCTGCGGTCGGTGAGGTTGACTTCGATGGTGCGCAGGGCCTGACCCATGCAGATTTCGAGTTCGATGACCGGGCGGGCCGTATAGGCCTTGCCCGACTCTGCATCATAGTCGCCGGCACGGCGCTTGATCTTGCTGACGCGGGCCAGGGGGCGTTCGATCGGATGCGAGTGGGCGGCATCGATGGCCAGGTAGAACCGCACCCAGCTTTCCCCGTCGCGCTTGAAGCGCTTGATGTCGCGGGCGCTGAGCGAAGCGGTCTTGGCTCCGGTGTCGAGCTTGGCGGCCACTTCGAGGTCGAGGCCACCCAGTCGGGCATATTCGTTGAGACCGTAGACGGTCTTGCCTGCGGCTTGGCCGAGGGCCGGCAACAGGGACATGCATAACAGCAATAAAACGGGTGTAAGTCTCATAGTCCTGGCGCGGTGCTGTGCAAAGTTCGGGGCAAGGCGACTGGCAAGTACTGCGCAAGCTTCCTCGTTCATCTGTCGACAACCTGCGGCTGCCGACGGACACACTGTCCATACTCCGTGGGAGGCGCGGCATTCTATCACGGCAACGCCTGGGCGCCAGCGCCTCGCGATCTGACAGCAGCGAAACGGGTTAAGTTCGCTCTTAGACGATTGTCGACAATATTGAATTTTTCTTTGACTAGGTGGAGTTGATTCGCTAATTTTCGCCTTATGGATTTAAAAGGTGTTGACAATATGCTCGACGTTTCTCCCTCCAGCCTTGCGCAATCAGACGAAACGGAAACCTTGTCCGAGCATGTCTTCCGTTGCATCCAGGCGGCCATCGTCAAGGGTGAGATCGCCCCTGGCAGCAAGATCTCCGAACCGGAGCTGGCGCGTACCTATGGCATCAGCCGTGGCCCGCTGCGCGAGGCCATCCACCGTCTGGAAGGCCAGCGCCTGCTGGTGCGGGTGCCGCATGTGGGAGCGCGGGTGGTGTCGCTGGACCCCGCCGAGCTGGTCGAGCTGTACGAGATTCGTGAGTCGCTCGAAGGCATGGCCTGTCGCCTCGCCGCCGAGCGCATGAGTCAGGCCGAGATCGACGAATTGCGTCGGGTTCTCGATACCCACGAGCGCGATGCGGCCTTCCAGGCCGGGGTCGGCTACTACCAGCAGGAAGGCGACTACGACTTCCACTACCGCATCATCCAGGGCAGCGGCAACCAGACGCTGGTCAAGATGCTTTGTGGTGAGCTGTACCAGTTGGTGCGCATGTACCGCATCCAGTTCTCCGCCACGCCCAACCGGCCGCGCCAGGCTTTTTCCGAGCATCACCGCATCCTCGACGCCATCGCCGAGCGTGATGGTGAGCTGGCCGAACTCCTGATGCGCCGCCATATCGGCGCCTCCAAACGCAACATTCAGCGTCATTACCTGGACGCCAACAACAACAGCCCCCGAGGTGATTCATGACTGTGAAGAGCACGCCCGGCCAGCGTTTCCGCGATGCCGTCGCCGCCGAACATCCGTTGCAAGTGGTCGGTACCATCAACGCCAACCATGCCCTGTTGGCCAAGCGCGCCGGGTTCAAGGCCATCTACCTGTCCGGTGGTGGCGTGGCTGCAGGCTCCCTGGGGTTGCCGGACCTTGGCATCACTGGCCTGGATGACGTGCTCACCGACGTGCGCCGCATCACCGACGTGTGCGACCTGCCGCTGCTGGTGGATGTCGACACCGGCTTCGGCGCTTCGGCCTTCAACGTCGCGCGTACCGTCAAGTCGATGATCAAGTTCGGCGCCGCCGCGATTCACATCGAAGACCAGGTCGGAGCCAAGCGTTGCGGTCACCGGCCGAACAAGGAAATCGTCACTCAGCAGGAGATGGTCGATCGCATCAAGGCTGCGGTGGATGCGCGCAGCGACGACAGCTTCGTGATCATGGCGCGCACCGACGCGTTGGCCGTCGAGGGCCTGAACGCCGCCCTGGATCGCGCTGCAGCGTGCATCGAGGCCGGGGCCGACATGATTTTCCCCGAGGCTATCACCGAGCTGTCGATGTACAAGACCTTCGCCGAGCGCGTGGGTGCGCCGATCCTGGCCAACATCACCGAATTCGGCGCCACGCCGCTGTACACCACCGAAGAACTGGCCTCGGCCGATGTGTCGCTGGCGCTGTACCCGCTGTCGGCCTTCCGTGCCATGAACAAGGCCGCCGAAAACGTCTACACCGCGCTGCGCCGTGATGGTACGCAGAAGAACGTGATCGACACCATGCAGACCCGCATGGAGCTCTACGATGCCATTGGCTATCACGCCTTCGAGCAGAGCCTGGATGCCTTGTTCGCGCAGAAGAAAGGTTGAGTGATCGTGCCTGTGTCGGCCTCTTCGCTGGCACAGGCAAAGCTGATTAGCCAGAAGAATTCCATAACAAGTTCAAGAAAGGAGAAGCACCATGGCCGAAGCAAAAGTACTCAGTGGCGCAGGCCTGCGTGGCCAGGTGGCCGGCCAGACTGCACTGTCCACGGTCGGCCAGGCCGGCGCCGGCCTGACCTACCGTGGCTACGACGTTCGTGACCTCGCCGCAGGCGCCGAATTCGAAGAAGTGGCCTATCTGCTGCTGTATGGCGAGTTGCCGAGCAAGGCCGAGCTTGCCGAATACAAGGTTAAGCTCAAGAGCTTGCGTGAACTGCCCCAGGCGCTGAAGGAGGTGCTCGAGCGCATTCCGCGAGACGCCCATCCGATGGATGTGATGCGTACCGGCTGCTCGGTGCTGGGCACCCTCGAACCCGAGTTGACCTTCGAGCAACAGCGCGACAAGACCGACCGACTGCTGGCGCTGTTCCCAGCGATGATGTGCTATTGGTATCGCTTCACCCACCACGGCGTGCGCATCGACTGCAGCAGCGACGAAGACACCCTGGGCGGGCACTTCCTGTACCTGTTGCACGGCAAGAAGCCCAGCGAGCTGCACGTCAAGGTCATGAACGTGTCGCTGATTCTCTACGCCGAGCACGAATTCAACGCCTCGACCTTCACCGCACGGGTCTGCGCCTCGACCCTGTCCGACCTGTATTCCTGCATCACAGCAGCCATCGGCGCACTGCGCGGGCCCCTGCACGGTGGCGCCAACGAGGCGGCGATGGAGTTGATCGAGCGCTTCCATAGCCCACAGGAGGCGACGGCCGAACTGCTGCGCATGCTCGAGCGCAAGGACAAGATCATGGGCTTCGGGCATGCCATCTACAAGGAGTCCGACCCGCGCAACGAGGTGATCAAGGGCTGGTCGAAGCAGTTGGCCGATGCAGTGGGCGACACCGTTCTGTATCCGGTCTCCGAAGCCATCGACAAGACCATGTGGGAACAGAAGCGCCTGTTCCCCAACGCCGACTTCTACCATGCCTCGGCGTACCACTTCATGGGCATTCCGACCAAGCTGTTCACCCCGATATTCGTCTGCTCGCGCCTGACCGGCTGGGCGGCGCACGTCTACGAACAGCGTGCCAACAACCGCATCATTCGCCCGAGCGCCGAGTACACCGGCGTCGACCAGCGCCAGTTCGTGCCGATCGATCAGCGCTGAAAGCAACACTGAGAGGCAAGCCCGGTCCCACAGGGACGGAGCCGCCTTCCGCCCCTTGTGACCGAGCCTGATAACGCTATGAACACGACCTACCGTAAACCTCTGCCAGGCACCGACCTGGACTTCTTCGACGCCCGTGCGGCAGTCGAGGCGATCAAGCCTGGCGCCTACGACGGCTTGCCTTACACCTCCCGCGTGCTCGCCGAGAACCTGGTGCGCCGCTGCGATCCGGCCACTCTGGACGCCTCGCTCGGCCAGCTCATCGAACGCAAGCGCGATCTCGATTTCCCATGGTTCCCGGCCCGGGTGGTGTGTCATGACATCCTCGGCCAGACCGCCCTGGTCGATCTTGCCGGGCTGCGCGATGCCATCGCCGACAAGGGCGGCGACCCAGCCCAGGTCAATCCTGTGGTGCCGGTGCAGCTGATCGTCGATCACTCGCTGGCTGTGGAATGCGGTGGCTTCGATCCCCAGGCGTTCGACAAGAACCGCGCCATCGAGGACCGTCGCAACGAAGACCGCTTCCATTTCATCAATTGGACCAAGAAAGCCTTCAAGAACGTCGACGTGATCCAGCCTGGCAACGGCATCATGCACCAGATCAACCTGGAGAAGATGTCGCCGGTGATTCACAGCGATCGCGGCGTAGCCTATCCGGACACTTGTGTCGGCACCGACAGCCACACCCCCCACGTCGATGCCTTGGGTGTGATCGCCATCGGGGTGGGCGGTCTCGAGGCCGAGAACGTGATGCTGGGCCGCGCCTCGTGGATGCGTCTGCCGGAAATCGTAGGCGTCGAACTGAGCGGCAAACTGGCGCCGAACATCACCGCCACCGACCTGGTACTGGCCCTGACCGAATTCCTGCGCAAGCAGAAAGTGGTCGGCGCCTATCTCGAATTCTACGGCGAAGGCGCTCGTGCCCTGACCCTGGGCGACCGCGCGACCATCTCCAACATGGCCCCGGAGTACGGCGCCACTGCCGCGATGTTCGCCATCGACCAGCAGACCCTCGATTACCTCACGCTCACCGGCCGCGAAGCGCAGCAGGTGCAGTTGGTGGAAACCTATGCCAAGGCGACCGGCCTGTGGGCCGAGAGCCTGATCAATGCCGAATACGAGCGGGTGCTGCACTTCGATCTGTCCAGCGTGGTGCGCAACATGGCCGGCCCGTCCAACCCGCACGCCCGTGTGGCCACCAGCGATCTGGCGGCCAAGGGCATTGCCGGGGCGTGGGAAGCAGTACCCGGACAGATGCCCGACGGCGCGGTGATCATCGCCGCCATCACCAGTTGCACCAACACCAGCAATCCGCGCAACGTGATCGCCGCAGGTCTGTTGGCGCGCAACGCCAACAAACTCGGCCTGGCCCGCAAGCCTTGGGTCAAGTCGTCGTTGGCGCCGGGCTCCAAGGCCGTGCAGTTGTACCTGGAAGAGGCAGGGCTGGAAAAAGAGCTGGAGCAGTTGGGCTTTGGCATCGTCGCCTTTGCCTGCACCACCTGCAATGGCATGTCGGGTGCCCTGGATCCGGTGATTCAGCAGGAGATCATCGATCGCGATCTGTACGCCGCCGCGGTGTTGTCGGGCAATCGCAACTTCGACGGGCGTATCCATCCGTATGCCAAGCAGGCGTTCCTGGCTTCGCCGCCGCTGGTGGTGGCCTACGCCATCGCCGGGACCATCCGTTTCGACATCGAGAAGGATGTGCTGGGCGTGGTCGATGGCAAGGAGATCCGCCTCAAGGATATCTGGCCGAGCGACGCCGAAATCGACGAAGTGGTGCGCGCCGCCGTCAAGCCCGAGCAGTTCCGCAAGGTCTACATCCCGATGTTCGCCATCGAGGAGGACCGCGGGCCGCAGGTGCCGCCGCTGTATGAATGGCGCCCGATGAGCACCTACATTCGTCGGCCGCCTTACTGGGAAGGTGCTCTGGCCGGCGAGCGGACTCTGCGCGGCATGCGTCCGCTGGCGGTGCTGCCGGACAACATCACCACCGACCACCTGTCGCCGTCCAACGCTATCCTGCTCGACAGCGCCGCGGGCGAGTACTTGGCGAAAATGGGCCTGCCCGAAGAGGACTTCAACTCCTACGCCACCCACCGTGGCGATCATCTGACCGCGCAGCGCGCCACCTTCGCCAACCCCAAGCTGTTCAACGAGATGGTGCGCAAGGAAGACGGCAGCGTGCAACAGGGGTCGCTGGCGCGTATCGAGCCGGAGGGCAAGGTGACGCGCATGTGGGAGGCCATCGAGACCTACATGCAACGCAAGCAGCCGCTGATCATCGTTGCCGGTGCCGACTACGGTCAGGGTTCGTCGCGCGATTGGGCGGCCAAGGGCGTGCGACTGGCAGGTGTCGAAGCGATCGTCGCCGAAGGCTTCGAGCGTATCCATCGCACCAACCTGGTGGGCATGGGTGTATTGCCGCTGGAGTTCAAGCCGGGCACCGACCGCAACACCCTGGGCCTAGATGGCAGCGAGACCTATGACGTCCTGGGGGCGCGCACGCCGCGTGCGACCTTGGCGCTGGTGGTGACGCGCAAGAATGGCGACCGCTTCGAAGTGCCGGTGACTTGCCGTCTGGACACGGCGGAGGAAGTGTCGATCTACGAGGCCGGTGGTGTGTTGCAGCGCTTTGCCCAGGATTTCCTCGAGGCCTCGGCCTGAGTGGCGGGGCAAGCCCGCTCCCACAGGTACAGCGCTGCCCGCGAGTAAGGCACACAGCCTGTGGGAGCGGGCTTGTCCCGCGAATGGGGCGCGCAGCGGCCCCAGGGGTTTCGCATTCTTCTACAGGACACCCAAGACGATGGCATACGTACCACAAATCAAGATCCCCGCCACCTACATCCGCGGTGGCACCAGCAAGGGCGTGTTCTTCCGCCTGCAGGATTTGCCCGAGCGCGCTCAGGTGCCTGGTCCGGCCCGCGACGCCCTGTTGCTACGGGTGATCGGTAGCCCCGACCCCTACGCCAAGCAGATCGATGGTATGGGTGGTGCCACCTCCAGCACCAGCAAGACCGTGATCCTGGCGAAAAGCAGTCGGCCAGAGCACGACATCGACTACCTGTTCGGTCAGGTCGCCATCGACAAGGCCTTCGTCGACTGGAGCGGCAACTGCGGCAATCTTTCCGCTGCGGTCGGCTCGTTCGCCATCAGTGGCGGCCTGGTCGACCCGGCCCGCGTCCCACGCAACGGCCTGGCCACCGTCCGGATCTGGCAGGCCAACATTGGCAAGACCATCATCGCCCATGTGCCCATCACCGACGGCGAAGTGCAGGAGACAGGCGATTTCGAGCTTGACGGCGTGACCTTCGCCGCGGCCGAGGTGCAGCTTGAATTCCTCGACCCGGCCGCCGACGAGGACGCTGGCGGCGGGTCGATGTTTCCCACCGGCAATCTGGTGGACGACCTCGAAGTGCCGGGCGTCGGTACCTTCAAGGCTACGATGATCAATGCCGGTATCCCGACCATCTTCGTCAACGCCGCCGATATCGGCTACACCGGTACCGAGTTGCAGGATGCGATCAATGGCGATGCCCAGGCCCTGCAGCGTTTCGAAATCATTCGTGCCTATGGCGCGGTGCGCATGGGGTTGATCGAACACGTCGACCAGGCTGCCGGGCGTCAGCACACCCCCAAGGTCGCGTTCGTCGCGCCGCCGAGCGCCTACACTGCCTCCAGTGGCAAGGCTGTCGCAGCCGGTGACATCGACCTGGTGGTGCGTGCGTTGTCCATGGGCAAGCTGCACCACGCGATGATGGGCACTGCCGCGGTGGCCATCGGCACCGCGGCAGCCATTCCGGGGACGCTGGTCAATCTCGCCGCCGGCGGCGGCGAACGCAGCGCGGTGCGCTTCGGTCACCCCTCCGGCACCTTGCGGGTCGGGGCCGAGGCTCGTCAGGTCAAGGGTGAATGGACGGTGACCAAAGCCATCATGAGCCGCAGTGCACGGGTGTTGATGGAAGGCTGGGTGAGGGTGCCTGGCGATTGCTTCTGAGGCACCACGATCGCTCGGTTGGAGTTGATGGGGCTGCGAGGCAGCCCCCCTACAGGAGCTTGCCATGAGCGCCAATGTTGACCTGAACGATCGCCCGGACTACGACCGGCTGCTGCAAACCCTCGCCGATTACGCCCTCGATTACCGGGTCGAATCGCCCGAAGCGCTGGATACCGCGCGCAACTGTCTGATGGATTCCCTCGGATGCGCCTTGCTGGCCTTGCGCTTTCCCGAATGCACCAAGCTGCTGGGCCCGCTGGTGGAAGGCACCCAGGTGCCCAATGGCGCCCGCGTGCCTGGCACCGACTATCGGCTAGACCCGGTAAAGGCTGCCTGGGACATTGGTTGCAGCGTGCGCTGGCTGGATTACAACGACACCTGGCTGGCCGCCGAGTGGGGGCACCCCTCGGACAACCTCGGCGGCATCCTGGCCGTGGCCGATCATCTGTCGCAAAAGCGCGTGTCCGCTGGCGAGGCGCCGCTGCTCATGGGTGACGTGCTCGAAAGCATGGTCATGGCCCATGAAATCCAAGGTGTCCTGGCGCTGGAAAACTCATTCAATCGGGTCGGCCTGGACCATGTGCTGCTGGTCAAGGTGGCGTCTACGGCCATCTGTGCCCGCCTGCTGGGCGCCAATCGCGAGCAGATGCTGTCTGCCTTGTCCCATGCTTTCGTCGACGGGCAGGCGCTGCGTACCTACCGCCACGCGCCTAACGCGGGGTCGCGCAAGTCCTGGGCCGCGGGTGATGCTTCCAGCCGTGGCGTGCGTCTGGCCGACATCGCCCTGCGCGGCGAGATGGGCGTGCCCAGTGCACTCACGGCGCCACAGTGGGGCTTTCACGAGGTGTCGTTCAGCCACACCAACAAGGATCTGGCACTCAAGCCCGCCGGACAACGTGAGTTGCGCCTCGGGCAGCCACTGGGCAGCTACGTGATGGAGAATATCCTGTTCAAGATCAGCTTCCCGGCCGAGTTCCATGCCCAGACCGCCTGCGAGGCGGCTGTGACCTTGCACCCACAGGTACGCAACCGGTTGCATGAGGTCGATCGCATCGTCATCACCACCCAAGAATCGGCGATCCGCATCATTTCCAAGGTCGGCCCCCTGGCCAACGCCGCAGACCGCGACCATTGCCTGCAATACATGGTCGCCGTGCCGCTGATCTTCGGGCATCTGGTGGCTGAGCACTATGAAGACGCCTTCCATGCTGCCCATCCGAGCATCGACCGCCTGCGCGAGAAGATGGAGGTGATCGAGGAGCCGCGTTTCACTCAGGAGTATCTGGAGCCGGACAAGCGTTCGATCGCCAATGCCGTGCAGGTGTTCTTCAAGGATGGCAGCAGTACCCAGCAGGTCGTGGTGGAGTACCCGGTAGGGCACCGGCGGCGGCGGGGGGAGGGGATTCCTTTGCTGGAGGCGAAGTTCAGAGAGAACCTGGCGACCCGGTTTGCCCGGCAGCGGTGTGAGCAGATCCTTGGGGTGTGCAAGGACCAGCAGCGGCTGGAAGGTATGGCGGTGCACAGGTTTATGGATTTGTTCGTGATTTGAGGTTGTCTGTGCCGGCCTCTTCGCGGGCAAGCCCGCTCCCACAGGTTTTATCACTGTCCTTGTAGGAGTGGGCTTGCCCGCGAAGAGGCCGGCACAGACTAAAACAAAAAAAAGGCTCTTCACGGATTAGTGGGGGCAGGGTTTTGGTTTTGGGCTCTCTGGGCTCTCTGGGTTCTCTGGGGGGTTGGGGCTTTGGGCTTGTGTGGCTGATCCAAGGGATGTAGCGGCGCTAGTGGCCCCTTCCGCCTTTACGGCGGGCTCCTTTGTTCTTGGACAAAGGAGCGCAAAACCGCTTGCTCCCACATACGGC